>JADHWY010000054.1 GCA_016783245.1 Dehalococcoidales bacterium
AATGTCAAACCATAAGGGCTAATCTAAATAGCCTATTCGGGATGAGGGTCTTTTCTTTATGTCAACTTCTATGCCAGCTTCTCTGAACAAGTCTATAAATGAATCATCGTTATACCTGCCAAAGCTGACATACCTCTTTATCTTGGCATTAACCAGCATCTTGGCACATTGATTGCAGGGAGTATGTGTAGCATAAATAGTGCTCCCCTCAAGGCTTACGCCATGGAGGGTGGCTTGTATAATTACATTTTGTTCGGCATGAATACCCCGGCATATTTCTTGCCTTGTCCCAGAGGGTATACCTAGCTCATCTCTGAGACAACCCAACTCAAGGCAATCCTTAAAGCCAGAAGGAGCACCGTTATAGCCTGTAGCCAGGATGTGTTTATCCTTTACTGCCACTGCCCCTACGTGATGCCGACGACAGGTTGAGCGTTCAGCAGCCACTGAAGCTATCTTCAGAAAATACTCATCGATATCCGGTCTGGTCAATCTTTTCATCTTAATGTGGAGATAATCCTTTTCGCTTCCCTTTTCAGGTTCTCCAGAGAAGATTCATTTATTATGGTGAAATCCGCCATGGCAATAGGCCCACCCTTATCAATATTCTCTATCTCTGCTCTATCTCTGCTGACAGCTTCCTCCAGTGTCAAACGCCGGCTTGACCTACTGGTCAGCCGGGCATACCTTGTGTTGGGCGATGACCAGACTGCCACCAGATAAAGGTCTTCTCCAAAATAGTCCTTGAGATAAGTATATTCCCCCCAAGAGTAAAGCCCATCAATTACCACATCTGAACCCTTTAGCGCTTGCTCAATCCTGGGTAGATTAAGCTTGGCATAGGCAGCTATCCTGTGCTCCTGCCTGAGGAATTCTCTAATAAAGCGCTCATTTTCCTCGCTTGGTTCTAAGCTTCTCTTCCTCATTTCCTCGTCGGTTACATCACCAAATCTTATTCTAATAAAGCCACTCTCCTCAAATACCCTGGATACCTCCGATTTGCCAGCGCCAGTCATCCCCACAATTGAGACCACTTTCATAATCGATACCTCTGTGGACTTCATTATAAGAGAACACTAAGTAAATAACAATGGGTAGTGCTGATACTATTTATCAACCTCAATGAGTGGTAATGCGAGCCGGCCCTAAACGGTTAGCCGCCGCCTCATTGTAACCAGCGATATGGAGAAGAAGAGAATAGTTAAAACTATAATGATGACGAGTGCCACGAGGAGGTTAAGATGGAATTCTCCCCAAAACAGGGCTCTGGCAAGATGAACCACTGGTGTCAAGGGTAATATCCAACTGAGGGTCTGTAATATCTCAGGGAAAGAGGAAAGAGGAAAGAAGACTCCACTGAAGAAGAACATTGGTGTGATAAACAGGGTGAAATAATAGTTAAAGCTGTAAAAAGAGGGGACAAGAGAGGTGAAGAGAATGGCAATAGAAGAGAACATTATGCCTGACAGAAATGAAAGTATGGGCATGAGCAGTGCCCAGGGCGAATGCACCAATTGGAAAGCAGCAGCAACTGCTAAAATGACGCTACCGGTCATGAGGGAACGCGTTGCTCCCCAGAAGATTTCACCGGCAATGACGTCCTCAACGCTCAGCGGAGTGGCGATGATGGCATCGTAGGTTCTTTGATGCTCCATGCGCCAGAAACTGCCATACGTGCACTCAAAGCTGGCACTGAACATCGCATAGCTGGCAATGATACCTGGGGCAATAAATTCAATATACCTCTGACCATCAACCAGTCCTACATATGCCCCGAGACCCAAACCCATAGCTAGCAGAACCAAAATAGGTTCAGCCACAAAGCCAGGTGCCTCTGCGTGCCATAGTCGCAGGAAGACATCCCTATTGCGCTGCCACATTCGAATAAAACGCCAGGAGAAGGGTTTCATTCGACCAATGTCCTCCCCGTGAGCCTGAAGAAGACATCCTCTAGCGTAGCCGGCCTCTGTCTCAGCCTCTCAGGAAAATTCATCATTGTTCTGGCTAACTCATCCCTACCCACATGGCAGACCTGAATAGTGTCACCCATATCCACAAAGTCAAGCCCCCGACTGGTGAGTTTCTCAATAATCTTACCCCGGTTCCGTGAGTTTGCCTCTATCTCCAATACCTCATCGCCAACATACCTGGAAACGAGAGCCTGGGGACTATCCTGGGTCAATATCCTACCCTGATGCATTATTGCCACCCGGTCGCAGATGGTGGCTGCCTCCTCCATATTTTGAGTGCATATAAGCTGGGTAATCCCCTGAGCCTTTAACTCGCCCAGATTCTGCCACACTAAATGTCTGGCTTGAGGGTCAAGACCTATTGTCGGCTCATCGAGAATTATAATCGTGGGTTGGTTAATCAAGCCTCTAGCTAACAACAAACGCCGTTTCATCCCCCCTGATAGCTCTCTGATGCGGCTATTATGCTTGTCCTCGAGTTGAAATAACCTCAAGAGCTCAGTGCTGCGACGGTATGCTTCCTGTTTTGGTATAGCAAAGTATCGGGCAAAGGTAATCAAATTCTGGAGTACGGTCAAGTCCGGGTCTAGATTATCTAGCTGTGGGACTACCCCTAAAATAGCCTTCACCTGACGAGGATACACCTTCAAATCCTTGCCCAGAACCCAGATATTACCCCTGGTAGGCGGTGAGACAGCAGTTATCATCCTGACAAGAGAGGTCTTGCCTGCCCCATTGGGCCCCAACAGCCCGAAGCATTCACCCTCTTCAATCTCTAAATTTACGTCATCTACCGCCAGTAAGTCTTTAAACTTCTTAGTTAGATTCTGGGCCAGAATAATAGCCATAGACATTCACCGGTTTCTATTACTATGCGTCATTAATCCTATCAGCTAAGGAACCTACGGTCAATACAAAGTGAACTCAGTGACAACCTGTGCTATAATTCATTCACACTATACTACATTGGATAGAAGAAAAATGCCTAAGGGTATTAACCTAGCCAGTAAAATGGAGAAGCAGCTACCTGCCGAGCTGGTCAACTTTATGTGGATTGCCGGTGAGATAGCTCGCACTCGTGGGCAAAGCCTTTACCTTGTTGGCGGTGTGGTTCGTGACCTGCTCCTGGGGCAAGCCAACTTTGACCTTGACCTGGTGGTGGAAGGCGATGCCATAGAATTAGCCAAGGAGCTAAAAAGGCTCAACCAGGGGAAAATCACCACCTACCCCCGTTTTAATAGCGCTAAACTCCGGTGGGATAAATGGAGTGTTGACCTGGCAACTGCCCGCTCTGAAACCTACGAGAAGCCTGGAGCACTGCCAAGCGTGAAGCCCAGTTTAATTGATAACGACCTTTCCCGCCGCGATTTCACTATTAATACCATGGCTATCCGCCTCAACCCCGGCTACTATGGCAAACTAATAGACCTCTACGGCGGACGTAATGACCTCAAGCACAAGCTCATTCGGGTGCTACATGAAAAAAGCTTCACCGACGATGCCACTCGCATTTGGCGTGGTCTGCGTTATGAGCAACGGCTGGATTTCCACCTGGAAAGAAATACTTTAAAGCTCCTCAAACGAGATATACCTATGCTGGATACCACTAGTGGCGACCGCATACGATATGAAATTGAGTGCATATTGCAGGAGAAATATCCAGAGAAGGTCTTCCGCCGTGCTGAAGAATTAGGAGTGCTGCCAAAGCTACACCCAGCGTTAAAGGGCAATGGGTGGCTAGCTGAAAAATTCGAGCAAGCCCGGCAGCTGAGCTCCCCTGAGCCACCAGAGGTCGGGCTCTACCTAGCCCTCCTGGCTTATCCCCTAATCAATGAAGAAACTGAACGCCTTATATCACACCTCAGATTACCAAAGTCATCGGCTCAAACCCTCAGGGATAGTATCAGCCTCAAGAGCAAACTCCGGTTACTGGCTACCCCCGGACTCTCCCCAAGTGGCATTTATCGCCTCCTTGATGCTTACTCTCCTCCAGCCTTAATGGCAAATTCCCTAGCCACTGAATCCCCGGCGGCAAGCCAAAATATCCATCTATTCCTCAACAGACTAAAGTATATTGAGATATCGCTTACTGGCGAGGATTTAATGCGATTGGGCGTAGTCCCGGGTCCTCATATCAGGGAACTACTGGAGCTACTCCACGAGGCTAGACTGGATGGGAAAATAACCACCAAGCAGGATGAGGAGGAAGTGGTTAAGGGGTGGCTAGCCACAAAACAAGGATGAACTAGTTACCTACCTTCTTCTCTGCCAGGGTTTATACTGCCTATCGACGATAAGGTCTTTCTTACTGCCGACCCCGGCCATGGCTGTCTTGAGCGTGGGTATGCTCTTCAAACCGCAAAAGAGGGGAAGCGCTATGGAATAGACAATGATGCTGACCTCCCCTCCGAATAGCCAAATAATCAAGGGGAGGAAGACAAATCCAACGCCCATTCCCAGCCTAAAATTGCTGGTAACAAGGACAACGAGCACTATTATAGCGAAGCTAATGGCAAACTCTATAGGGACCAAGGCGAGAAGCACACCCATGGCAGTAGCTCCCCCCTGTCCTCCCTTAAACCCGAGCCAAACCGGCCAGCTATGTCCCACCACCGCAGCCAAGCCAACGATGAACACAAAGAGCAAGGGGAGACCCAGCCATTGGGCAATAAGCACCGCGAGCAAGCCTTTAGCCATATCGGCAAATAGAACGGCAAAGCCAGCGGCAGTCCCTATCTCCCGCATGACATTCAGCGCACCCACATTCCCGCCACCTAGCTGCCGAATATCTACCCCCTTTACCAGGCGACCAGCAATATAGGCACAGGGAATAGAACCCAGGAGATAACCGATAACAATTGCCAAGACTATGCTTCCTACCACTTTAACCCCTTAACTATATCTTATCCCAAATACCCTATTCATTCTACCTGCCTTATAGCAGCCGAGGTATCGGTGAGATAAGATTCAAAGCCCTGCTGCTGGAGATGCCGATATAGCTCCTCAGCCTGAGCCTTGTCTTTTACTAAGGTAAATAGTGCTGGCCCAGAGCCGGCTAGGTGAACGCTGCTGGCTCCAGCCTTCAAAAACTGCTCCCGATACTCCCCCAGCCCAACAAAGCTATCAAGGGAAACCTCGTCAAATACATTAAAGACATTACTTACCAACCTCTCCCCCTCTATCCCCCTCCCCTTCAAACTTCTCCCGGTTAATAATGCCACAAACCTGTCTGTAACCTCACCCTGAGTATAGTGTTTGGGTTTTAGACTGGCATAAAGTTGTTGCGTCTTTCTCGGCATCGTGGGCACAGGTGGCATGAGCAGGACAACCCACCTATGGGGTAATGGTGGTAGCGGGGTTACTCTCTCACCCCTGCCCTCGACCAGTGCTGTGCCACCATAGAGAAAGAAAGCCACATCTGAACCCAACCTTGGGACTAGCTCAAGCAATTTCGGCAGCGATAAACCTAATTGCCAAAGCCTATTAAGCCCATGCAAGATAGCTGCGGCATCACTGCTATCCCCACCCAGCCCCGATGCCAAAGGGATACGCTTGCTGATTTCTATCACCGCCCCTTTTGAGCATCCTGTAGCCTGCTGAAGCAAACCGGTTGCCCTTGATACCAGGCTCTCCTCTGGAATAAAACCAGGGGCATCACAGCTAAGCTCGATATTATGACTTAAGCGGAAATGAAGGCTATCACACAGATTTATGGTCTGGATAACACTGCGAATCTCATGAAAGCCATCGGGGCGCTCGCCCAAAACCTCAAGTGTCAAATTAATCTTTGCCGGCGCCAGAACAGTCAGCATGCTTTTTCTTTTCCCCTTAATAGGGTACAAAATCGCCACAGCCGTGCCCATTCCTCAAGGGTCAGGGTCTCAGCTCGCCTCTGCGACACTATATTTGCCCTTTCCAATAGGGATAAAACCTCACCCTTTGATAGTCCCAGACCTTGAGCTAGAGAATTGCCAATCTGCTTACGAGGGGCGGTAAAACCAGCCCGCACCAGCTCAAAAAAGCTCCCTTCATCAGTCACCGCCACCGCCGGCTGGGGATACAGGTCAATTCGCAGTATAGCCGAATCAACCTCTGGAGCTGGATAAAAGCATTGAGCCGGGACATAGCTGATTATTCTGGGTTCCCCGTAGAACTGAACGCTGACGCTCAGCAGGCTCATCTGACCGGGTCTAGCCGCAATAGCCTCAGCTACCTCCTTTTGCACCATTACAAGCATGATTTGAGGCTTATCTGAAGCCTCGAGAAAATGGCGCAGGACAGGAGAAGTAATATAGTAGGGGAGGTTAGCCACCACCTTATACCTATTCACAGCTTGGGGAAATCTGTCCTTTTGCCCCTCAAGTAAAGTCGCTGGCTCAACCTGAAGTACATCGGCATTGATGATAGTAATATTATCAAAAGAAGCCAGGGTTTGCTTTAACAAGGTCACCAGTTTGGTATCTAGCTCAATAGCAATTACCCACCCGGCTTGTCTGGCTAGCTCCTTGGTCAGGACACCTAAGCC
>JADHWY010000055.1 GCA_016783245.1 Dehalococcoidales bacterium
GTATTAAGCGGGTCAACCCAAACCTCATCGTCTTCACCTATCAGGGCGACGGCGACCTGGCAGCCATCGGGACGGCAGAATCAATCCACGCTGCCAATCGGGGGGAGAATATCACCGTAATCTTCATCAACAACCAGATCTATGGGATGACCGGGGGACAAATGGCCCCCACCACCCTGATTGGGCAATGGGCGACCAGTTGTCCTGAGGGGAGGGATACCAGCCTCACCGGCTACCCGATTCGCTTTGCCGAGATGATTGCCCAGCTTGACGCCCCGGTCTATATAACCCGCCAATCGCTCTACGATCAGAAGCGGATTATAGCCGCCAGCCGGGCGGTAAAGAAGGCGTTCCAATATCAGGTCGAGGGCAAGGGGTACTCGCTGGTAGAGCTCCTCGCTAATTGCCCCACCAATTGGCGGATGAGCCCGGTTGAGACCAATCGCTGGCTCGCTGATGAGGTGGTCAAGGTATACCCACTCGGCGACCTGGTGGACAGGGGGTAGAATGGAAAATTCGGTTATAATCGCCGGCTTCGGTGGACAAGGGGTGATCCTAGCCGGGAAGATCCTCGCCCAGGCGGGAATGGACTATGGCCTAGAGGTGACTTGGCTTCCCTCCTACGGACCGGAGATGAGGGGAGGGACAGCGAACTGCACTATAGTCCTTTCCGATGAGCCAATCGGCTCGCCGGTGGTCGACAATCCAACCGGGCTCATCGCCATGAGCCTCCCATCGCTTGACAAGTTCGAAAAGGCTCTAGCTGGGGCTGGGACGGTCATAGTCAACTCGTCTCTTATCCCCCGCCGAGTAGGACGTGAGGATGTAAGGGAAGTAACCGTGCCGGTGAACGACATCGCCGCCTCGCTGGGTAACCCCAAGGTGATCAACATGGTCGCCCTCGGTGCCTTCATCAAGGCTACTGGGATAATCCCACTCTCGGTAATTAAGAGGGCGATGGTCAATATGCTCAGCCACGATGACAAGAGAGAGCTCATTGAGGTGAACCAGCGGGCGTTGGAGGCGGGATATAACACTGTCTAAAATCACACTCAAAAATAGGACCTCGGCATTCCGAGTATGTGCCCCCAATATAATTCAGAGTTACTTGCACGCGCTGGGGATATGGTATAAATTAAAATATAGCAATGAAAGCAAAAGAATCAAAAGACTTGGTCGTATCGGCACTCCTCCTGGCACTAGCCTTTGGTATCGCTTTCTCCGGTGGTTTCCGCGCCATATTTGACCCAGACAGACTAATTAGTGTATTTCTCTTAGCCTTGGTTGGGGTTTCTACCGGCTTTGTTCTTCATGAGCTGGGGCACCGTTTTGTTGCCAGAAGGTTTGGTTGCTTCGCCGAGTATAAGATGTGGTTCACAGGCTTAATACTGGCTATCGTGTGCTCACTCTTTGGCTTTGTATTTGCTGCTCCTGGTGCAGTTATGGTTCACCCTGGCGCCGACCTATGGGGAAGACCTACCTTAACCAAACAAAGGCTTGGTCTCATCTCTATAGCTGGACCATCAATGAACATCTGCCTGGCAGTGGTTTTTATATTATTAAACACGCTCTACCCCTCCCTTGTTTTTTCTCTAGGCGCCCGAATCAACACTTGGTTAGCCCTGTTTAACCTACTTCCATTTGGACTACTGGACGGAGCCAAGATTTTTAGCTGGGATAAAAAAGTTTGGTTAGCGGCAGTGATAATAACTGTGGGCTTGTTCGGTATAGGGTTCTTAATTCTTTAGACGCTATCCCAAAACTAGAGCTCGTTAAACAAGAAGCGTTTACATCGGGAAAGGTAAGAGCTAAAATAGAAAGCAAGAGATGATGCCACCAAGGAGTAACAATACCCTACGTGTCAAATCATTTAACTATTTAACAGGCTACCCAAAAAGGGGTGAGGTTTTTAGACAGCCTCTTTACTAGGTAACCGATAATTGCTAGTGTAACTTGGTTGAGGCTAGGTTAATTCTCGGGCAGAACAGAAGTTTATCGCAAGGCAGCGAGAACAAGGAGACCGTTTAGAAATAAAGGGGAGAATTAGGCACTTTGAGTCAGAAATGGACATCGAAAGATGCATCGAAATAGGATTTAGAGGGTTTTTGGTTTGGGAGGACAAGAGGGGAAAAAGATTCTCGTTTACTGAGAGGTAGTGTAACCCGATTGACATTTCTAAAAAATTGGAGGAGTAGACAAGATGGAAATTTTCAAAGAAATGGAGAAGGACGATTATGAACAGTTGATATTCTGTCAAGATGAAAGCGTGGGTCTTAAAGCTATAATTTGTATCCATAATACTATTTTGGGTCCAGCTGCGGGTGGAGCCAGGATATATCCTTATTCAACAGAAGAAGAGGCAATTATTGATGTTCTTAGATTAGCTAAAGGTATGACTTATAAAGCCTCAGTTGCCGGACTAGATTTTGGTGGAGGAAAAGCAGTTATTATCGGAGACCCTAAAGATAAAAGTGAAGCGCTACTTAGAACTTTTGGCAAGTTTATTGATACTCTTGGAGGGAAATATATTATGGCTATAGACGTAGGAATGACCACCGAAGATGTAGAAATAATTCGCCGGGAAACCAAACACATGGTTTGCCTTCCTAAAAATCTCGGTGGAAGCGGTGACCCTTCCCCAGTTACTGCCTTTGGCGTGAATTGGGGATTGAAGGCTTGTCTTGAAGAAGTTTTCGGCTCTATTTCAGTAAAAGGAAAAACTATAGCCATCCAAGGAATCGCCGGCAAGGTAGGGAAATCCTTAGCTCAGCTTCTAGCTAAAGAGGGGGCAATTCTTTTTGGTTCAGATGCAAACCAAAAGGCTGCCTTAGAAATAGGGCAAGAACTCAGCGCCACAATTGTTAACCCAGGTGTTATGCCTGATAAAACCTATGATTTTAATCAGGATGAAATCTATGATGTGGAGTGCGATATTTTTTCCCCAAATGCCATGGGGGGGATTTTAAGAGATGAGACCATCCCACGGCTTCGGTGTAAAATCATTGCTGGAGGGGCAAATAACCAGCTTCTCCAGCCTCGTCATGGAGATATGCTTTATAGATTAGGTATACTTTATGCCCCTGATTATGTAATAAATGCCGGGGGAATAATAAATGCCTCTCATGAGCGAGACCCCGGGGGCTATGCCGAAGCAAGAGCTTTAGCAGATGCAAAAAAAATCTATGACCAAATTAAAAAAGTTATTGAGATTTCAAAAAGAGATAATATTCCCACCCATCTTGCTGCGGATAGGATGGCTGAAGAACGAATCCACCAAGCTACTCTGAGGAAAAAGTTGGTAGTGTAACATTTGTTCAGGTCGTTTATTAAGGGAAGGTTGAAGGGAATGGGTAGGCTGGTGGCCGGCTTTTGCTGCCTTCTTGATATGCACTTATTATACGGTGGTAATGGCCTGGTGTCTGCATTATGTAGTCGGTGCAGCTACTATGGCTTGGGGTGTGGGGAAAGCTGGCGCTGATAAGCTCAGGGAGCATATCAATGAGACCTCTGATTTCAAAGTGGGAGTGTGGTTTGATTGGATAATAAAAGTTGTGTTGCCGGTGGGTTTGCTTTTCGTGGTTATCTACGGGGGCTTTATTAAGGATATCGCGCCTGAGGGTTATGAAGGTTACTTCAATTGGTCTTGGCCCATATGGGCTATAGTTGGCGTAACCCTGGGGTTAAGTTTCCTCTTGCAGTCGCTTAAAACCAGAGGCTCCATGGCGGGCAGCGGAAAGGAAGAAAAGGGGGTGAGCTAAAAATGACAGCGAGTGCAATAATTACCACGGTTGTTTTCTGGCTGATATTTATTGGTGCATTAGGTTGGTGCTTCTCTCGTTTTGGAAAAGGCGGTAAGTGGGAAGAATAAGAAGTATCCAACAATAACTGTTAAATGATTAAAGCCGCTCTCTATTTTTACTTGGGGGCGGCTTTAATTTTGGTTTTGACTGGGGAAGCGGGGACTCGAACCCCGACGCCTTTCGGCACATGATCCTAAGTCATGCTCGTCTGCCAGTTCCGACACTTCCCCATTTAGAGGTATAGGTATCTAATTAAATAAGTGAGCCGTAGAGAACACGAACCTCTAACCGGCTGATTAAGAGTCAGAAACCTGATGTCCCGCCTCATCCTCCCAGATAGCATAGCGTGTCTTCTGGTCTGGCGTCAAGCCCCGGTTTGTATCTGGATATACCACCCTGTCTCAGGGGATGGTGGAGAATTTGTTGGCAAACCCGGAGACCAAGAAACAGAACGGGGGTAGGTTGGAATGATTGAAATTTCGTACAAAAGTTGGCATAATAGCCATTAGTTATAAATAGGAAGGCGGTTGCGTTCCAATGCCAACTCGCATCGTCACAGTAAGTGAGCTTAAGGTCAAACTGGGTGCTCTAATGGCTGAACTTGAAGGGCAGGGGATACCTTTGTACGTCACACAATATGGAAAGCCAAAGGCTGTGCTTATACGTTATGACGAATACGAAGCCCTGCTCAAGAAGGTTGAGGATCTGGAAGATATGCTCGCAATGAAGGAGTCCCTCTCAGCCCCGGAGGATGAGGCCATCAGCTTAGAGGATTATGAACGCAAACAAGCAGCCCGTGTTTGAAGTTAGATTACGCAGCAGAAGGGTGCAACGAGAGCTAGATAGCTTACAGGAAGCAGACTACCAGCGTGTGGCATCTAGGCTTAGAGTGTTAGCCAATGACCCTAGACCCTAAGGATGCGAGAAGCTATACGGTGACATATATCGGGTGAGGGTTGGGGATATCCGAATAATCTACCTTATCGACGAAGGAAACAAGCGTATTGAAGTAGGAGGAATCCGCCGTCGGAGTGAGAGAACCTACAAGGGAATATAGGGCCTGTTCCGATGACCAGCTACCGGTAGCAGATATCTCAAAGTTGAAACAGTCAGTCTCATCCGGCAAGATGGCTTCACCGTATAGGCATAAGTTTAACTGAAGAGTGAACCCAACAATTCGATGAAGCGTTCAACTTCCAAGGGCTTTACTTGGAGAAAGCTTCTGCTCTCGACTATCTTAATAGGTAAAGGCGACCTGGCGCCTAATAGTGAAGGCTTTTGCTACCGGGGGCAAGCCTCGTTACTCCATAACATCAAGCCACAGGCGTAGCGGCTCTAAATACGGCTCACCTTCCCCATTCTTATACAATAAAAACTCCACCGTCTGACTATCTCCTGCTCTATCCGGGGTAAAACTTACTATTTCTTCCCACCCCTCCTCATGTTCCAGCGTAACTGTCTCAACTTGATTATTCTTCACCCCGTCTATCTTAACCTCTACCCAGTAGGATACTGTTGCATGCTCTCGGTTGATAATACCTACAATCACCCTCCCCTCCTCCCCTACCCTCAGCTCCCTAAACTTCTCCCCGACCTTGAGTGTGGCTATGACATAACCCAGCACACCTAATGCTCCCATGATGGTTATTACCAGAATAATAGACAGTACTCTATTCCACATACCTCTTTACCTGCCCGACACTGTCAGCTTGAATCCAATACTAAGTTGCCTCAAATTCTTCAATAGCATATTGCCTTGATTTTACCATAGGTAAATCTGGATGTTAATTAGCCAGTGGAAAACCTCAAGGCAAGTCCTCAATGCTATAAGGTATTGCTACACTGAGCATTTTAGACTATCATTGCGGGAAAGGTCAAAAACCAGATGCTAATATTTGGACATGTGGGGATTACCCTAGGCACTACGGTGCTGCTAAATGGTGCTCTCACCAAAAGCTATTCCCCCACTAGCAAAGAGACTAAGGAAAAGGAGCATCTTCGAGCCTCTTCCGAGTTGGTTCCCGCTCGGAACTGCACCTCTGGCAGCAGGGCATCCTGGCTCACCTCTTTGGGTAATCGCATAGATATCAGGCTTTTACTCATTGGCTCACTCCTTCCTGACTTCATTGATAAACCCATAGGGCAGTTTTTCTTTAGAGATACCTTCAGCAACGGCAGAATATTTTACCATACGCTCCTATTTCTCATCCTCATTACTCTTGCCGGGTATTACCTCTACCAGAACCGTGGAAAGCTCTGGCTTCTTGTCCTTTCCTTTGGCACCGGCATGCATCTCGTCCAGGACCAGATGTGGCTTGAGCCCCGAACCTTGCTCTGGCCGCTCTATGGCTTCGCTTTCGAGAAGCTCGACCTCACCCACTGGGCGCAGGGCATATTACATACTTTGCTGACTGAGCCAACGGTCTACATCCCAGAAATCCTAGGAGCGATGATACTCATCTGGTTTGTCTTGGCGCTGGTGCGCAGAAGGAAGGTCTACCC
>JADHWY010000056.1 GCA_016783245.1 Dehalococcoidales bacterium
GAGTCGTCGCCGCGAGATATGAAAGCTGCTGTTTCGGTATCAGCAAGCCTCCTGAAGGCATCCTCAGGTACCATGCCCTTAATGCCCGCCGGGTCGTTTAGAGGCCCAACAATGAGGAAATAGTTATAGGCAAAAGGAATCCGCTCCACGCCATACCCCTCAGCGATAAATTCTTCTTCGTGGCTCCTCGAATGTACAGTAATGACATCCACATCTCCCCGGCGTCCATATTCCAGGGCTATGCCGGTTCCGGCATATAATATATCCAATTCAACGCTATACTCTTTCTCGAATATTGGCTCAAGGTATTCCCAAATGCCCGTGTCATAAAGGCTGGTGGTAGTGGCTAGACGCAGTCTTTCCTTCGATGGGCTTAGCTCAGCCCCCCGGGCAGCACAGCCAATAGTAGCAGCCAGCACGCTTACAAGGGTAAGGGTTACTGCTAAATAGCGGAAAGACTTTTTCAATGTAATCCTCCCGGATTTTGGTAAAAGGAAACCAAATGGAAAAGCACCTCAAAAGGAGGCGCTCTAAGTGAAAAAACCTGTGCCATTATGAGCTCTCCTTTCCAAACACGGGAGGCACCACCGTTTCCAGTGATACCCTACCGGCCAATCTCCATAGTTGCCCTTAGGAGAATAGGCTCGGAGAGATATCTCTACTTTCGAGCTATGATAGTATCACACCTCAAAATAGCTGTCAAACTTGATAGAGACCTTTAGGGAGAACAGAGTCAGGAAGAGATATACTACCTTCCTCGCTTTTCATAATCAGGACACCAAGTAGCATTGGGACGCGCCGGGTCATGACACGCCCCCCGCCAGTTCCACTTACAGCTGTCACAGAGAAAAATATTCTTTCCCAGCGCCTTCTTAATCCTGAGGGAGAACCTGTGTCTCCACGGGAGCTTAGCGGACTTCATTCCCCACCTCGACTAATTCAAAAAATACTTTTTCAGTATATCAGGATGGGTGTCATCCAGCAATAATTGTGCTAAAATAGGCTACTATATTTAAAAGGTGATTCATCATGACTAGTCCTCAGGTTAAAAAAGAAGAAGGGCTAAATCTGGAGTCAGTCAGCTGGGGTGACCTGACCTGGGTCAACATTGAACACCCGACAGAAAAGGAAACCGAGTACCTGGCACAAAACTACCCTTTCCACCCCCTGGATTTAGACGACTGCCTCAGCCGGATACAGCGCCCTAAAATAGACGAGTATAAAAACTATCTGTTTTTAGTCTTCCACTTCCCCGTATTCTACAAAGAAGCGCGGGTGACTGCACCCAGCCAGTTATCCATATTTATCGGTCAAAACTACCTGATTACCCTTCATAAAGGAAAGCTTAAGCCGCTAGTAAAGCTGTTCAAAGAGTGCCAGATTGACGAGGAATCGCGGCAGGAGCATCTTAGCCAAGGCTCTGCTTACCTCCTCTACCGTATAACTGACAGGCTGGTTGACTACTGTTTGCCAATCTTGAGCAAGCTTCATGAAAATATCGAGGATGTTGAAGACAGAATCTTTGCTGAGAGAACACGCAGCCAGATTAGGGACATCTCCATGCTTCGGCGTGATGTTATTGCCTTCCGCCGTATCATCTGGCCCATGAGGGCTGTTATTGGCAGTCTAGAACGCAGGGCTCGCCGTTTTAGCAAGACCGATTTGGCAGTTTACTTCGGAGATATGGTTGACCATGTGGATAGGATTTGGGATGGCTTAGACGAATATAAAGAGATAATCGAAGGGCTAAATGATGCCCATGATTCACTGGCTAACAATCGCACCAATGAAATTATGCGAATACTGACTATCGTGGCTACTATCTTCTTTCCCATTACTCTAATCGCCAGTATTTGGGGGATGAACATTCCGCTACCATTCCAAAAGTCAAGCCAATCCCTCCTCTATGTATCCCTTATCATGGCAGCCGTTATTGGGGGTATGCTCTACTTCTTCCGTCGCCGGCGCTGGATTTAATAATGAATATCCAATTCCTGGGTGCCCACAATTGTGAATCACAAAGCACAAAGTTCGTCAGTCTGCTAATCGATGACATCCTAGCCATAGATGCCGGTGGGCTTACCTCCAGTTTATCCTTTGAGGCGCAACAAAAACTCAAGGCAATTCTGCTCACCCACCACCATTACGACCATATTAGAGATATCCCCGCTCTGGGCATAAACTTTTATCTTCACCACGCCACTATCAATATCTACTCTATACAACCGGTATACGATGCCCTTACCGCTCACCTGCTAAATGGCGAGCTTTATCCTAACTTCCTGAAAAAGCCGAAACAGAACCCAACAATTAAGTTCACCATAATAGAACCATACCGGAGTAAGCAGATTGAAGGCTACAGTATCCTAGCCACCGAAGCAAATCACTCCGTCCCCACCGTTGGCTATCAGGTTACCTCCCCGGAGGGTAAAACGGTATTTTATACCGGGGATACCGGGCCGGGTTTAGCTGACTGCTGGAAGTATGTATCACCCCAACTGCTCATCACCGAGATTATTGGATCGAATAGGTATGAAGAAGAGGCTAAAAGGACAGGGCACCTTACTCCCAGTCTGCTCAAGCAGGAGCTAGTCACCTTCCAGGAGGTTAAGGACTACCTGCCCCAGGTAGTCCTGGTTCACATGACCCCCACCCTAGAGGAGGAGATAAAGGCTGAATTAGCCGTAGTGACCAAAGCCCTAAATAGCCCCATCACCTTAGCCCGTGAGGGGATGCAACTTAACCTATAAAAAATAGCCCACCAACAAGCGATAAGGGAAATGGGAGGGGTGAGGGCGATAAGCGATGTGGAAATTTATAGTGGACACTAATGTGGGCAAGCTGGCTAAGTGGCTGAGGATAATGGGGTATGACACCCTGTTCTTTAATGGCGGTAATGATTCCCGTATGGTAGCCATTGCTCTGGCTGAGGGAAGAGTAATACTCACTAAAGATACGCAGATTATGAAAAGAGGAGTAATAACCAGGGGACGGCTCAAGGCTATCCTTATCCAGAGCGACCAACCTGAGCAGCAGATGCAACAGGTAGTAGATAGCCTCCACCTAGATTGCCGGTTTAAGCCGTTTTCTGTCTGTTTAGAATGCAACCAACCCCTTGTAGAGAAGGATAAGGAACAGGTGAAAGACCTGGTGCCACCCTTTGTCTTTAAGACACAAAATCAATTTATGGAGTGTCCCAGTTGCCACCGCATCTACTGGAGAGGAACTCACTGGCAGAGGATGAGGGAAAAGCTGAGTAAATTTGGCAAACATCCCCCAAACAACAGTTAACCAAATAAACCTGCCCCGTTTTAACTATGCGTATTTCATATTATGTCAAGCAAGGAAGGTTGACCTCCGCCCAGAGTATTGCTACACTTCAAGCGGCGAGTGAAGACAGATAGGGATGTTATGCTGTTAGCTATTGATATTGGAAATACCGATACCACTTTAGGCCTTTTTGAAGACGAGGAGCTTCACGCTACCTGGCATATGGCTACCAGTATTCACCGCATGGCGGATGAGTATGCTGCCATATTGCTTAATCTGCTACGCCACCAAGGTATAGACACCTCTGCCGTTAAACAGGTGGCTCTGTGCAGCGTCGTCCCGCCACTAATAGCCACTTATAGAGAATTATTTCAGCGATACTTCCACATCTCGCCACTGGTAGTAGGAGCCGGGGTCAAGACCGGGGTAAGCATCCGCATGGACAACCCCAGAGAGGTGGGCACTGACCGCATTGTCAACGCCGCCGCTGCCCACCACCTCTACGGTGGCCCGGTAATCATTACCGACCTAGGGACAGCCACTACCTTCGATGCGGTATCCAAAGAAGGCGATTACCTGGGAGGGGCTATTGCCCCAGGCATAGATAGCGCCGCTGAGTCTCTGTTTATACAAGCAGCCATGTTACCCCGAGTGGAATTAGTCCGTCCTAAATATGCTATTGGCACCAACACCATTGCTGCTATGCAATCAGGGATTCTCTTCGGCTATGCAGGGCTTATTGAAGGCATGGTGGCTCGCATCCAGAAAGAGCTGGGAGGAAAGGCGAAGGTAGTAGCTACCGGGGGCTGGGCAGAACTTATAGCTAAAGAAACGCCAATAATCGATGTGGTAAACCCCAATCTGGCACTGGTCGGATTGAGGCTCATCTATCTGATGAATAAGACTGAATAAGATGACAACTATACTAGCTAACAAGACGGTGATACTGGGGATAACCGGGAGTGTGGCAGCCTATAAGGCAGCTGACATCGCCAGCAAATTAACTCAAGCTGGAGCTAAGGTTGAGGTGGTGATGACCGAGGCAGCTACCAAGTTCATAGCTCCACTAACCCTCCGCAGCATCACCGGTCGACCGGTGGTAACTGATATGTTTGAGTTAGCCTCTGAGTTCAGTATTGAGCATGTCGCCCTAGCTGAGGCGGCCGATATAGTGGTTATCGCCCCGGCTACAGCCTGCGTTATCGCTAAGCTGGCAAGCGGTATCTCCGACGATGAGCTTACCTGCACCGTGCTGGCTACTGAGGCACCGGTTATTGTCGCCCCAGCCATGCATACCAGTATGCTCCAGAACCCAATCACTCAACAAAACCTGACCAAGCTTAAAGCCAGAGGCTTTACTATTGTTGGCCCTGAGTACGGCTGGTTAGCCTCAGGTGAGGTAGGCTTGGGGCGTCTGTCAGAGACTGACAAAATCATAGACACCATCGGCCAGGTACTGAGCCGACGCAAAGACCTGGCAGGTAGACGCATCGTGGTTACTGCTGGCGGCACCCAGGAACCTATTGACCCCGCCCGCCATATTGGAAATCGCTCCTCAGGCAAAATGGGTTATGCCCTGGCTGAAGCAGCCAGAGATAGAGGGGCTGAGGTCAAGCTAATTGCTGCCCCCACCCTCCTGCCAGAACCAGCGAGCGTAGAAATCGCCCATGTTAGGACCACCGCCGAGATGAAGAAGGCGGTAGCCAGAGCAGTAGCCAAGGCCGATGCCCTGATTATGGCGGCTGCGGTAACCGACTACCAGCCGAAAAGCGCAGCCAAGACCAAGCTCAAGAAGAAAAGCCCTGCCCTGACATTAGAGCTGGTCAGGACACCTGATATCCTGTCCGAGGTAAAGGGCAACCTCCTCAAGGTCGGCTTCGCCGCCGAAAGCGAGAATATAGTAGCCAACGCCAAACAAAAGCTGAAGGGGAAAAAGCTTGACCTCATAGTTGCCAATGACATCACCGATGCCTCAAGCGGCTTCGGCACCGATACCAATAAGGTAACCCTGATAGACAAACAGGGCAAGGTAGAAGACCTGCCCCTGCTCACCAAAAGGGAAGTGGCGGAGAGGATATTAGACAAGGTGGTGGGGCTCCTGTCTGAAAAAGGGAATTAAGACAAGATAGGATGGACTCGCTAAGCAATTCCTGGAAAGGCAACCATGACTGAATCATCTAACGCTGAATATGACATGCCCAAGGCTTATGAGCCGGGGAAGGTGGAGCAGGAGTGGTATCGGTTCTGGATGGAGAAGGGCTACTTCGCCCCCAAGATAGACCATAAAAAGAAACCCTTCGTTATCATTATGCCACCGCCCAATGTCACCGGCGAGCTTCACATCGGGCATGCCCTGACCGCCACTCTGGAGGATATCATGACCCGCTGGCGCCGAATGCAGGGTGAGCCGACATTATGGCTTCCCGGCTTTGACCATGCTGGTATCGCTGCTCAGGTAGTGATGGAGCAGAAGCTGGCTGAAGAAGGGGTGGACCGCCACCAGCTGGGCAGAGAGAAGTTCCTGGAGAGAATGGGAGACTGGGCAGACACATGCCACCAGACTATCGCCGAGCAACACCAAAAGCTGGGGGCTTCCTGCGACTGGAGTCGGGAGAAGTTCACCCTGGATGAAGGACCGAGCCGAGCAGTCCGAACCACCTTTGTCCGTCTCTATAACAAAGGCCTAATCTACCGGGGGGAACGGATAATAAACTGGTGCCCCCGCTGTGCCACCGCCCTCTCCGACCTTGAGGTGGAGCACAAAGAGGTAAACGGGCACCTATATTACGTCCGCTACCCCATGACTGAAGGCGACAAGGACTTTATCACCGTAGCCACCACCCGACCGGAGACAATACTCGGTGATACCGCCGTAGCGGTAAGCCCC
>JADHWY010000057.1 GCA_016783245.1 Dehalococcoidales bacterium
CCTACTACGGTGAATAATAAGGCAAGTTGGGCAGGCAGGGTTGATTGGTCGGCTAATTGATGGACGCTCAGCGGGCGGCGTAGCTGGCATTCCAAGCCCTCTCCACAGTGAACCATGACAAATTGTCCCGGCTGGGCTTGGGAGGCTATTGGGGGAGAATCCAACCAAATAAGGTAGACACCCGGCATGACTTCGTTGTTAGAGATAACGGCGGCTGCAGCTTGCCTCAAGTGGGTTCCTTTCTCCGATAGTCTGGTAGGGGTTGAGCGCTATAAATCTGGCTCCCGCTAAGGAGTACCTCCAGGGCAGCTTGAGCGGTATCAAGGGAAGTAAAGCACGGGATGCGCTTCTCAGTAGCAGCACGACGGATGTGGAAGCCGTCCCTCAGTGGAATACGACCTCCAGTAATGGTATTGACGATGCCACTCACTGTCTCGTCGTTGATAATGTCAATAACATTGGGATGCCCCTCGCTTAACTTTTTGCTTATCATTGTTACCGGGAGTCCGACTGCCTCAATCATGGCTGCTGTGCCTTCTGTAGCATAGAGTTTATAACCTATCTGGGAGAACTTCTTGATTATGGGTAGTGCTTCAGGCTTATCCCTATCAGCGATACTGAACAGTATAGCCCCTTGCGGCTGAAGCATTAGTCCAGCGGCTTGAAGTGCCTTGGCTAAGGCAGCATCGAAGGTGTAGTCAATCCCCATTACCTCCCCGGTGGACTTCATCTCAGGCCCAAGATAAGTGTCAACGCCAATCAGCTTTGACATAGAAAAAACCGGGGCTTTAATGGCTACCAGCTTTTGCCTTTCCCACAGCCCGGTGTTATAACCCTGCTCCTTGAGGGTCTTACCTAGCATGACCTTGGTAGCCACATTTACCATCGGCACACCGGTAACCTTAGAGATAAACGGGATAGTGCGGCTAGACCGAGGGTTTACCTCCAATACATAAACTGATGAACCTTGAGTGTTGCTGCCGGGCATAATGACGAGCTGGATGTTCATCAAGCCCTTAATTTTAAGCCCTAGCCCGATTCGAACGGCATAGTCAACAATAGTTTCTATCTCGGCTTCAGTCAGGTTTACCCCGGGATAGACAGCCATAGAATCTCCACTGTGGACTCCTGCCCGTTCAATATGCTCCATTATTCCCGGGATGAGAACATCCTTCCCATCGCCTATGGCGTCAACCTCCACCTCCTTACCCTCTAGATACTTATCTATAAGGATAGGGTGCTTGGTATCTAGTTCCATAGCCAGTTTCATGTAGCGACTCAACTCGCTGGCATTGTGAACTATTTCCATAGCTCTGCCGCCAAGGACATAGCTGGGGCGAACCAGCACCGGGTAGCCGATAAGTTTAGCCACGCTGAGTGCTTCGTCTACTGAGGTTACTCCCGCTCCTGGTGGTTGGGGGATACCTAACTCACTGAGGAATTTCTCAAACCTGCGCCTGTCCTCAGCCAGGTCAATGGCTTCGGCACTGGAGCCGAGAAGGGACATCCCGCTGCGAAATAGGGGTTCAGCCAGGTTTATGGCTGTCTGACCACCAAACTGGACTATCGAGGGTGGGGCATCGCTGTCTCCCCCCTCGTTTTCTAGAATATCACGCAGGCTTTCTTCGTCAAGGGCTTCGAAGTATAGGCGGTCGCTGGTGTCAAAATCGGTGGATACTGTCTCCGGGTTTGAGTTTACCATAATGCTCTTAAAGCCAGATTCCTGTAGTGCCCAGGCCGAGTGAACACTACAATAGTCAAATTCAATGCCCTGACCAATGCGGATAGGTCCGCTACCGATAACTATGGCCTTGTCTCCCTGGAGAGGCTCAGCCTCATTCTCCTGCTCATAGGTGCTGTAGAAATAGGGGGTGCCGGCATCAAACTCAGCGGCACAGGTATCCACCATCTTATAAACAGGTCGGATATTCCAACTATGTCGCAACTCTCTTGTCTGTTCCGGAAGTCTGTCAGCCAGGGTTCCAATCTGCTCATCAGAAAAGCCAAGGCGCTTTGCCTGCCACATAAGCTCTGGTGTCAACGGCTGGGACAGGAGTAGCTTTTCCATATCTACGATGTTTTGCAGCTTGGTAGTAAACCACAGGTCAATTTTGGTGTGTTGAGACAGTTCTTCAGCACTTATCCCCCGTCTTAAGGCTGCCATTAATGCCCACAATCTCAGGTCGTTAGGCTCTAGGGGATAAGAACTTATCTTTGCTCCCATCTCCCACTTCGGGTCTTCCCAAAGCAGCGACCTCCTGCCAAACTCCAGGGAGCGTATTGCCTTCTGCAAGGCTGCCTCAAAGCACCTATCAATGGCCATTACCTCACCGGTGGCTTTCATCTGAGTCCCTAAAACCCTGTCGCCTGAGGCAAACTTATCAAACGGCCAGCGGGGAATCTTGACTACCAGGTAGTCCAGTGCTGGCTCAAAGGATGCCATGGTTTTGCCTGTTACCTGGTTGGGTATTTCATCCAGCCTTTTGCCCACGGCTATCTTGGCCGCCACTCGGGCAATGGGATAGCCGGTAGCCTTACTGGCTAACGCTGAGCTGCGACTGACCCGCGGGTTGACCTCAATTACAAAATAATTATCGCTATTGGGGTCAAGGGCAAATTGTATATTACAGCCACCTTCAACACCCAGGGCACGGATAATCTTGAGGCTGGCATTCCTCAACAACTGATACTCTTTATTGGTTAGAGTCTGGCTGGGAGCGACCACGATGCTATCGCCGGTATGCACCCCCATCGGGTCGATATTTTCCATATTGCACACGGTGATGCAGTTATCAGCGCCGTCTCGCATTACCTCATACTCTATTTCCTTCCAGCCGACCACTGAGCTTTCCAGCAATACCTGATGAATGGGGCTGGCAGCCAATCCTACGGTTACTGCCTTATCCAGTTCCTTCCAGGTATATGCCATTCCTCCTCCTGTCCCACCCAGGGTATAAGCCGGGCGTATTATGAGGGGTAAGCCTATTTCCTTGGCTACCTTTCTGGCTTGCTCAAGGGTGTTAACGGTAGCACTGTCAGGCACCGGCTCACCAATGCCGACCATCATCTGCTTGAATAGCTCCCGGTCTTCGGCATTTCTTATCGTCTGTATTGGAGTCCCCAGGCTCTTTACATTATATTTATCCAGAACGCCAGCATCAGCCAAATCAACGGCCAGATTAAGCCCCGTCTGACCGCCAAGGGTGGGCAGCAACCCATCGGGACGCTCACGCTCAATAATGCGACCGACCATCTCCACGGTAAGTGGCTCAATATAGACAATATCGGCAATGCCCTCATCGGTCATAATGGTCGCCGGGTTGGAGTTCACCAGCACCGAGACTACCCCCTCCTCCCGCATCGCCTTGCACGCCTGGGTGCCGGCGTAGTCAAACTCCGCCGCCTGCCCGATAATTATCGGTCCCGAGCCAATGATTAAGACTTTAGACGGTTTAGACATTTTTTCTTCACCCCATTTTCAATCATCCAAGGAATTTTCTTAAATTAGCTGCTCTTAAAACATATTCTTCTAAACCGCCTTTGTTTTCTCTTAATGAACTTAGAATATAATCCGTTATTTCTTTATGCTCTCCATTAACTTCGAAATCTATTGGGAAATCTCTAACCTTTGCTTTAAGATTTTTGGTTAGAAAACCTGTATCTGGGTTAAAGTATTTTAAAGAATCTCTTAAATCATGCTCAAGATTTACATAGACTTCTTCCACAAATTGTGAGTCGGACTTGTCCAAGGCATTCAAACCAAGGATTTCTGGTGGTAAACCTATAGAATAAAGAGCAGCTGTAAATGTTATTGCCCTCGGTAATGTAATTCCTCCCACGCTACGTGAATAGCCGAATAGCCCTATATGTAATTTCCTTTTTCTTCTACTCGGAACATACTTGGCAACCTCATTGATTACCGGTGCTAATGCTTCTATTTGTTTTTGGTATTCTTGAGAATATTTCCTAATTATTTCCAAGCATCTCTCCTCATCTACTTCCAGAGGCAGACACGTTTTTCTTTTTTGCAGTTTTCTTATACCTTCTCTAACCTCATCTGGAGGATTGTCATATTTGAATGCGGATTGAATGGTAAATGTATGAGCGCTTGGATATTCCTTTGCCACCCGTTCTACTGTTTGTGGTCTTAGATTGCCTCTGAAAGGAGCTGAACCTACACCTACAATAGGATAAATCTCAATACCTATCTCTTCTGATAATCTTTGCAATCTCTGAAGAGCAATTTTATTCAAAAGGACTGCGCTAACCAACCCATAATTCATTGCTGGGTCTGACCTTGCCAAGAAAACTCTTTGATATTCTAAATCCTTGTCGTGTAAATATTTCCTAGTCATGTTGTGGGCATCAAGCATGTGTTCCATATCTTCAAACAGAGGTATGACATTAATTCTTTCCGGCTTGAATTCTCCAATCCATTCAGCGATTGTTATATCCCCTTCTTTAAATGGTTTATTCTGCTTCCCCACAACGAAATCACAGTAATATCTATAAATCCTATCAATACAATTAGACGATTCTGTCATTGGTAAAATAACTTCAAATATGGGCGGCATGTCATCCTGATAAAATAACCTTGCTGCATCAAATGACCTGGGTATGCTTTCTAAGGTTTCCAATAAAATTTTTGCTTCAGCTTTTTCTACAGTAGGATTAGGTACTCTTAGAGTTACAAACACATCTTTGCCTAACTTTTTATCCCTGAAAAAGGATTCATATTTTGTCAATAGTTTTTTGACCACAAAGTTATCAACTTCCTTACCTTCGCAATCCCACATCTGCTCATCACAACCTAAATGAGAAAATGCATAGTATGCTTCTTGTATCTCGTCCTCCCCGCCAAGTTCAGTGTTCTCTGCAAAAAACGGGGAATTCACATTATCAGGGTGTTGCGTGCTCATACATTTTGGTATTTTTACTTTAGTCATCATAATATCTTTCCTAATCTCGCTCTAAGCTATCTCTATAAAAATTCCCCCTCACCATCTCAAGAAACTTCTCAAAGAGGTAGATATTGTCCCACGGTCCGGGGGAGGCTTCGGAGTGATACTGGATGGAGAATATGGGTAGCTCCTTATGGCGTAAGCCCTCCACCGTGCCATCGTTTAGATTTATGTGGCTGACCTCCAAGCCGTCTTTGAGGCTATCTGCATCTATGGCGTAGCCGTGGTTCTGAGCCGTAATATGGATTCGCCCATCGCTTAAATCCCGGACAGGGTGGTTAGCCCCCCGATGACCAAACTTCAGCTTGAAGGTCCTGGCACCAAATACTCTGCCCAGAATAAGGTGCCCCATACAGATGCCCATCATTGGTTTCTTGCCTATGAGTTTTTTAACCGTGTCAACTATGTAATCTAATACCTCAGGATTACCTGGACCCGGGGATAGAAGAATGCCATCAGGTTTTAGGTCAAGGATTTCCTCGGCAGTTGTGGTGCACGGGACTACCGTCAGCGTGCAGCCCATACTCCTCACCATGCGCAGTATGCTGTATTTTAAGCCCAAGTCAAGGACTACTATTTTACGCGGTGGTGAAGCTGTTTCGCCCGACTCTGGCTCCCACTCATAGGGAGCATCGGTGGTAACCTGTCTTACAAAATCGGTTGAGCCATAGTTGGGCAAGCTCTTTAACTCTTCTAGAGCCTGTTGGGGAGTCTTATCGCTGGTTATCATACCCACCATTACCCCCGATGAGCGTAAGCGGCGGGTAATAGCCCTGGTATCAACCCCACTTATCCCGGGTATGGCATATTCAGCTAGATATTGTTGAAGGGTGCTGGTGCTCAAATAGTGATTGGGCTGGTAACACTCCTCTCTGACCACAAAGCCTCTGACCTGGATTCTATTTGATTCAAAGTCCTGCTCATTTATGCCATAGTTGCCAATCAGGGGATAGGTGGGCACTACAATCTGTCCGGCGTATGACGGGTCGGTTAGCATCTCTTGATAGCCCACCATGCTGGTATTGAATACCACCTCGCCATAGGCATCAGCCTCGGCACCGAAGGAGTAACCTTCATAGACTGAGCCATCTTCTAAGACTAATATTGCCCTTTTAGGCATAGTTTACTTAGCCCCTTTTATTTCAAGCCCGACTGAGCCATCTTTATAGACTAGCTTTCCCTGCGATATGGTTG
>JADHWY010000058.1 GCA_016783245.1 Dehalococcoidales bacterium
CCGGGACTATCTGCCGTAGAAACTTGGGGGCAATTTCAGGTATCTGTCTCCCCTTACCCAGAGCCGACAGGAACATGGATAAATGCCTGATTGTGCCCTCGGTCTTGGGCAGGAAAATCCCCTGAAACCAGGAGGCAAAGCGGACTAAATTGCCAAAGAGTGTTCGGCGTGGCAAGACCCACCGGTAAACAACATTGTAAGGGAATTTTACCCCCCTAGCCTTAACCGTATCTGCCCTGGCAGCAATAATGACATTGGGAATGTTTGCCCTAGCCGGGCAATTGGTGGTGCAAGCCATGCACAGAGTACACTTATTAAGTCGTTCAGCATACTCTTTAGTATAATCTAACTCGCCAGCCAGCAGCCCCCTTATCATCATATTCTTACCCCTAGCTACAGACGATTCTATCCACTCCTCCTGATACACCGGGCAAAAGAAGGTGCAAAAGCCGCACTTCATGCACTGGCTCAGATCACTTTCAAACCTCTTTATCTGTTCATACCTGTCTTTGGTAGTTACTGCCATATCATACCCCTTCCTCTTCCCATATTTTACCTGGGTTAAGGATATTGTTGGGGTCTACTATTCCCTTTATCTTCCTCATTATGTCAATTGCCACCGGGTCCATAGCCTCCTTTAGGAAACGCTGCTTCTCTAGACCAATACCATGCTCCCCAGAAAGCACCCCACCTAATTCCATTGCCGCTCTAAATATTTCTGCCATCGTCTTCTGGGCTCTGGCAAACTCCTCTTCATTCCTCATATCAGTGAATATAGATGGGTGAAGGTTGCCATCCCCGGCATGACCCAGGAACTGGATAAAGAAACCAGACTTCTTAGATATCTCACCTAACTTATGGATAAACTCGGCAAGCTTATCTCGGGGCACGGCTACATCCTCAGCCATAACGGTATGAGCAGCACCAAAAACAGCGGCGAAGCCACCACTCCTCATCTTCCAGTACATAGCCGCTTCATTGGCATCCTTGGCTACTTTAACCTCTTTAGCCCCACTCTTTTTCAGGATGTCAATAATCTGCTCAGAGTCTGCCTCTACGGCAGCCGAGGAGCCATCAGCCTGCAACAAAAGCAGAGCATTCGCCTCTACCGGTAGACCCATAGGCGTCATTTCCTCAATCCGTCGGATAACAAAGTTGTCAACAAACTCAACCTTTGCTGGCACCACTCCACTGGCCATAATATCGGATACCGCCTGACCACCCACCGCCATATCATCAAAAACAGCCATCATAGTTTTGCTGGCTGGGGGCATCGGTAATAATCTCACCGTTATCTTGGTTATCACCCCCAGTGTCCCCTCAGAGCCGGTAAACAGCATTACCAGCTCATAGCCAGTCCGGTTCTTCACCGTGACACCGCCAAGCTTCATAATATAGCCGTTGGCTAGAACCACCTCTAGCCCGAGAAGATATTGCTTGGTTACGCCATACTTTACACAATAGGGACCACCAGCATTCTCAGCCACAGTTCCACCCATAGTGCAGCCAAGAAAGCTTTGCGGGTCAGGGGGATAGAATAAACTCTGTTTAGCCAAAGCCATATTTAGGTTCTGGAGGACTACACCAGGCTCGACAGTAGCTGTCAGGTTAGTCTTATTTATATCCAAGATTTTATTCAGCTTGGTGGTGCATAGCACAATCCCACCTTTTATTGGAATGGAGCCGCCGCTGACATTGGTGCCAGCCCCTCTTGGTGTAACCGGAATCTTATTCTCATTGGCCAGCTTTAAGACCTGGGACACTTGCTCGGTAGTTGTCGGCAGCACCACCACATCGGGCATATGAGCCCAGGTAGTTGTGCCATCATAGGAATACGCATTAAGGTCTTCCTTAGCGGTTAAAACACCCTCCTTACCTATAATTTTCTTTAGTTGTGATACAAGCTTAGTTTCCAACATATTAGCCCCCCTTCAAATTAGTGTAAAATTTCGATTGAAGCAGCTTTTTCCTCAGCTATCAAAGCTGCACCCAAGGCAGCCACGATTTGCGGCTCCTCAGGGACCAAAAGGCCGCTACCTAATCTTTCCTCTATGCTCTTGACAAGTCCGATATCCTTGGCTCCACCACCCACTAGGGCATAATCAGGCTCAATTCCTATCCTCTCCACCATTGTTTGAATTTTAGCAGCTAAAGCGCTATGAAGACCAGCTAAGATATCCTCCTTTGAAGCACCCTCAGCAACCCGGGATATTGCCTCCGATTCAGCGAATACTGCGCAGCCGGTATTGAAATCAACCCTGCTTTGAGACCTAAGGGATAGCTCACCGATGTCTTCTAGGTCAATCTGCAACACCCGGGCAATCACCTGTAGGAAACGCCCGCTCCCAGCAGCACATTTCTCACTTAGTAAAAAGGCGGTAGCCTTTCCCCTGTCATCCACCTTAAACACCTTGGTGAATTGCCCGCCAATGTCAATCACAGTTCGGGCAGAGGGGAATAGATAAAATATACCCCTACTCTGGCAGGATATATCAGTAACCACCTGATTAGAAAAGGGAACATTGGACGCACCATAACCGGTAGCTACAGTATAATCTATATCCTCAAAAGATAGGTTTGCCTTTGTTAAAGCTTCCCCCGCTACCTCGCCAGCAGTGAGTTTATAATTCCCTCCCGAGGGTATTACATGATATGATATAATTTCGTTTTTTGCGATTACTACCGCTTTAGAAAAAGCAGAACCTATATCAATCCCAGCAACATAAACCATTGCCACAACTTTCCCATTCTTGATAAGATTTATGTAAAAAAGGTAGCCTCCTGTAAGCGAAGTTCGCTTCTGAGCAAAGGTATCCCATTTTCAGCAGCCTGTTTGGCAATATCCTTACCCAGCAACGCAGCACCTATAGCTCCGGTAAGCAAAGGCTCAGGAGGCACTAACACCGAGTAACCTAGTTTGGCTTCTAAAGCCTTGACCAAGCCTATATTCTTAGCCCCGCCACCGGTTAGCGCTACTTCCCGCTCTATCTTCAAGCGCCCCACCATGCCATATATCCTGGTGGCAATCGCCTCATGCAGACCAGCTATAATATCCGGCAATGGCACCCCGTCTGACAGCTTAGCCACCACCTCCCGCTCAGCAAACACGGTGCAGGTATTGCTTATCCCCGCTACATTTTTGGCAGTTAATGAAAGCCTTCCCATGTCATCCAGCTTCACGCCGAGACCCTCAGCTGTCACCTCCAGAAATCTGCCCGTCCCGGCAGCACACTTATCATTCATGACAAAATCCACCGCCCGACCATTGCTCAGCTTAATCCCCTTACAATCCTGACCACCAATATCAATCACCGTTCTTACCTCAGGCAGCAGGTATCCAACTCCTCTGGCATGACAGGATATCTCAGTTATCTGTTTATCAGCAAACGGGACATTAATTCGTCCATAGCCTGTAGCCACTACATAAGTTATGTCATCAAAGGACAGGTTTGCTTTGGCTAGGGCTTCTTCCATTACCCTATTAGCTAACTTCCTGTGCTCTGGCCCGGTAGGACCGATGACCGAGGCAAGCATTGCCTGGTTCATAATCACTACCTTGGTCATTGTGGAACCGATGTCAACACCGGCAAGATATTCCCCCAATATAGCCTCTACACCTTACCGAAAAATTTAGCAACTAAAGCGCTACCCAACAAAGTAGCGCCTTAATTATACCATAGCCGCTTTCTAAGAATTCACCTTCCCCTACTCTTAACTGCCTCTAAAGTATCAATAAAAGCGTCTATCCTAGCCCTAGTGTCAGCTTCATTGTAGGAACTAATATCTACAATATCACTCTCCAGAATTAGCGAGGGGATATCTCCATATACCTTCTTCAGGTGGTTTAATTGCCAAATTAAGCCAGGGTGCCAACTGCGGCAAGAAAAGGCCTCATGCATTACTACCCCATCTATCTTATAGTCCTCAATATACTCAATAAGGTGCTCAATATCGGGATGAGAACCAGGGCGCTTCTTTGCTTTATCGTATCGATAGGTCCAATACTTGACCCACCTCCAGGCTAGGTGCTCCAGAGGGTCGCTAACTTTAGGTAAATCCAATTTATAAACAGGTTCCAGCAGCCGATAGGTAGTCTCTACTGGAAATACCGCCCCCTTGCTGTTGAAGTAGTTAAAATCGCCCAAGGCGAACCATGACGGCAACCCCCCACCCCACATCAGCCGGTATTTCTCATCAGGAACCACCCCTATCTTGTTGTCTATCTTATACTTTAACTCATCATATAAGTCCTTAAAGAAGTTATAGGCTTCTTGAGTTCCCATCATAAACACCATGGGCACCATGGTATTCATAGCATCCCCCGTCCCCATCGGGCAAGGAACTGCCATCCGCAAATCATAGGCTTCAGAAATGATGTTCCAGGTTCTGTCACTCAGGTCAACAAGCTCACTCAGTCTGTCCCAGTCCATCTTCTTGCCAATATGCCTCTCTAGAAACTCTATCAAACCCCTCAGCTCTTCCACTATATATTTCACATAGTAACCCTCGACCTCCCGGTAATCATAATCTTCCTCATATGGCGGCCAGGGAAGCCCCCCAACATATACCGGCACATCTGGCATATAATGCTGGGCTGCCTGATACCACTTATATCTAGGGTCACAAATCATCTGACCACTGCTTAACATTACATTCGGTCTTGCCTGCCCTCCCCAGGGGGGATTCGGAGGCATCTCTCCCAACTCCTCACGCCAGTTATCAAAGCCTAAACCGCACAGGGCATAGGTGCAAAGGGAACGAGAAAGGTTTTCCGATTCAGCTCTTTCCAGAAACCTCTGGGCATCACGCTTCACACCCAATATGCCAGCATAGCTCTCAGTCCACGCCGGCACTATATCCATAGCCCTGATGATTTCATCATAACCACAGAAGATAAAGGTATAAGCTACAGGCTTGCCTTCTTCCTTTGCCCGCAGCGCATCGCTAATCAAAGCCTTACTCATTGAGCCTATTCTGCTAGCTGCCTCGGTAGCTGTCCTTCTCTTCTCCGGTTTTTTCTCCTCGGTCATACCCATTCTCCTTCACACATGACTATTTTGAGCCAATCAATTCCAGAAACGCCTGAATCCTGGTCCTCAACCTACCAATGGTTGACATTGAATACTCATCCTCAAGATAGAGGACAGGAGTGCCCATAGATTCAATATAGCTCTTTGTCGCTGGGACATCAAAGCCAAAGGGGTCACAATACTTATAGATATAGAGCACTACGCCATCGACGCTGAACTCCCTGATAGAGCGTCCGATATGCCCAAACCTCTCCTCCGTATACTCCTGGTAGCTTCCCTTCCTCTCCCTGCAGGTTCTCCCACAATATACCTTCCTCAAATACCTCTCGGCTATGCCATCAATAGGGTCATCAGTGGCATCTACATAAGGAAAGAGCTCCCTAGCCCCAGGGCATAAATCATCGGCTACCATCCAGGCCCCACTATCCTCAATCAGGTCGATAAAAGCTACATTATCTATCTGAGCACCAACCACCATTATTCTGGCTGATTTCTGTGCCAGAACACTGCCCCTCTGTTTAACTTCCTCAATAACACTGCCTATAAGTTCACTGGCCTCCTCTACAGGTATACCCATCGCCGCTACCAGCAATTTGGTTACCTCTGCACCTGAGATTAGAGGGGGGGATGCCTTCCTTAATTCGTATAGCTCTCTTACCTTTGCCCTATTTTGATTATAGAGTTGAATAGCCTGGGTCAGACTCTGGTCAGAAATCTCTTTCCCGGCAAACTTGCTCAGACTTGTTCTAAATGTATTCAGCAGCGCTTTGTAAAAGTTCAACGATGGGTCATCGCTTGCATGAGGCATATTGATAAGATGGAAGTAGGGAAGGTTGAGGGTATATTTCCAGACATCGTAAGTTCTACAGATACTATCACAAGCATGAGGTATAACTATACCATCAAGAAATTCATACTTGCCCTTGAGCGCCATATCAAAGCAGCTACGAACAAAGGGGCAAACGATAGTTTCCATCTCGACATCAGCCTTAGTAATTGGCTCGTTGACATCCCCCTTTATCCTGAATGGCATAAAACCAGCAGCAGTGAGCATCTCCAGGGGAGCAAGAGCGCATAGATAGCCCATTATCCTCTTCCCCTGCCCCTTTAGCTC
>JADHWY010000002.1 GCA_016783245.1 Dehalococcoidales bacterium
GAAACTCATCCTCAACTACCTCCCTCGCCTGAGCTAGGGCATGAGCTGTGCCCAATTGCTTTTCCTGGGTGACATAGGTGATGTCAACGCCAAACTGCTCCCCTGAGCCCATATAATCAAAGATTTGCTCCCGCCTATAACCGGCTACGAGCACGATATTACGAATACCGCTTTGCGCCAGCGCCTCAACCACATATTGCAGTATCGGTTTACCAGCGATGGAAATCATTGCCTTTGGCCTGCTAGTGGTAAACGGCCTCAGCCTCTGCCCCTCACCCGCAGCCAGTATTAGCGCTTGTTTCGTGGCTCACCTCCTAAAGTATCTTTGAACGTGGCAGGATAACCCCACTGACCACAGCCCCCGGTCCGATATGGACATCATTGCCAATTATACACCCAACGTTGATACAGGCGTTAATCCCGGTCTCTACATTATCCCCCATTATAGCCCCCAGCTTGCGCCTTTTGGTATTGATACCAGCCGCCCATATATCCTTCTTATCCAGCCTGAGATTAGCAACCTTGGTCCCAGCTCCCAAATTGCACCCCTCCCCGATAATGCTATCGCCCACATAGTTATGGTGAGGGATTTTACTCCCGTTCATCACTATGGAGTTCTTAACCTCCACAGCACTGCCAATATGGCAGTTATCACCGATAGAGGTGTAAGGGCGAATATAACAATTGGGGCCAAGGTCACAATCCTGCCCAATTATCGCTGGACCAATTATATAGGAACCCGACCTTACTACCGTATTCTCACCAATAGAGACCGCGCCCTTTATCACCACATCCCCCTCCGCCTCGCCCCCATTCTGCACCTCAATCCCCGAGAGCAGAGATTCATTAGCCGGCAGTAGGTCCCAGGGATAGCTCAGGTCTACCCAAGAGCCGAGCTCCTGATATAAGATATGTTGCCCCTTATCTATCATCGACTGCAACGAATCGGTTATCTCATACTCTCCCCGCAGGGATTTTGCCGTCTGAGATGTGGCCTCCCATATCTCCGGGGTGAATAGATATAGACCAGCATTAGCCATATTGAACGGGGGTTTTTCCGCCTTCTCATAGATGTGGACCACCCTGCCCCGGCTTAACTCTACCACCCCCAAACCCTCGGTATCCTCCACCTCAATGACGCTTAAAGTGATACCCTTCCCCTTAGCTACCCTTTTGATATCCTCGTGGGCGACAATGATATCCCCGTTCATTACCAGAAAGCTGCCATCAACCACACCCTCAACCATCTTAAGGGCATCAGCCGTGCCCATTTGCTTCCTCTGGGTACAGTAATCTATACTTACCCCCCACCTCTCACCATCACCAAAGTAATGGCGCACCTGCTCATCATGATAGCCAACAACAAAGATAAATTCCCTGATTCCTGCCTCCTTGGCTTGAATGAGCAGATGCTCCAGGATAGGCTTATTGGCTACAGGCAGCATCACCTTAGGTCTGGTATAGGTGAGGGGGCGCATCCGCTTCCCCTCTCCAGCAGCTAAAATAACTGCCTTCAACGCTGTTCCTCCATACAATCTTTGATTGCCCCCAGGGCACTATCGTATAGCTGGCGCACCCGCGCCTCGCTCTTAGCCTCAGCGGTTACCCTTATCTTAGGCTCGGTGCCCGATGCCCTGATAAGCAGCCAGCCATCCCCAAAATCGAGCCTGGTGCCGTCAATAACACTCACTGATAATGGCTTCATGGCCGAAAGCCGCTTCTCCAGATCAGACATCACTACCCCCTGACTGCCGATGCTACCGCGGAGAATAGGGTATTGGGGTATATCATCAACCAACCTCGATAGTTTATCATGACCGGCGATAGCCGTTATCCGGGCAGCAGCATAAATGCCATCGGGACACAGTGAGAAATTGGGGAAGACCCAGCTCCCCGAAGGCTCACCCCCAAAATCCCCTCCCCCCTTGAGTTCCTCGGAGACATAGGTATCTCCCACCCTGGTTCTGGCAACCTGGAAACCGGCTTCATCAATGGACATGGAGGCATCTACGGTAGTAACCACACCCTTCGCCCCCACCTCACGGGCAAAAAGCACCAGCAGCCTGTCCCCGGCGATAAACCGCCCCTTATCATCCACCGCCATCATCCTGTCGGCATCCCCATCATGGGCAAGACCTAAATCAGCGCCAAACCCCTTGACAGCTCGCATCAAATCCCCCAGATTAGCTTCAGTCGGCTCAATATTATGAGGGAAGAAACCACTGGGATAACAGTTGAGGGCTACTACCTCGCAGTCGAGCCTTCTCAATAGCTCGGGGGTGACCAGTGAAGCAGCACCACAGCAACCATCCACCACCACTTTGAGCTTCAATGGGGTGGGAAAGCTCTGGAGTATCCCGGCGATATGCTCCTCAACGGCTCCGTTATGGGCACCGCCGCTCTTAATCTCCTCCCAGGAGGCGGCGGTAAAGGAATCAGCCAAAACCGCTTCCTCTATCTGTTGGCGCTGGCGGGAATCAAAGGCTGAGCCATCTGGATTTACCAGTTTAATGCCATTATACTCGGGGGGGTTGTGTGAGGCGGTAATCATTGCCCCGGCATCAAATTCCCTGGCGGCATAGGCCAGGGTGGGCAGGGGCACCACCCCGACATCACAACACCTGGAGCCAGCGGATAATAACCCTGAGAGAAGGGCATGCTTCATCACCGGGCTGGAGGTTCTGGTATCACAGCCCACCACTATGCTGGGATAGACCCCCCCTACCACCAAGCCGACCTTCAGTGCTAACTGAATTAGTTCCTCATCAGCGACTCTACGTATGCCGGAGGTGCCAAATAACTGCATACCAACAATTTAATCCCATTAATCAATGGTGTCAACTTGCCAGTTGGCGAAAACAATGCTCAAGCTTTGAAGGGCTAGCCTGTGGTATGATATAAAAAGGTGGGGCGCATGGAGATATTCTGCTTTCGTTCCCGTACCTTGGCGAGATCACAGCGGCAATTATTATAGGCATCACCAAGGATATAGCCAGATGGCCTGACAAGAAGAAATTCAAAAAGGCTTTCGGGGTTTATAGCAAACTGAGCCAGTCAGGCGGTGCCTCTGGCCGAACAAGACAGGGGAGGGAGGGGAGTAGACATGGACGGAGAGCCCTATTTTAGATATGCTTTGGCTGTGTTAGAACTAACGCACCTGATAACGATTTTAGGGACTATTATCTCCGACAAGTAGCACGGGGTAAACCACGCATTAAAGCACTAGTTGCTACCATGGGCAAGCTAGCTGAAATCATCTACCATTGTCTCAAAGCTGGGGAGCCATACCGGTATCAAGGTATATACAAATGAGCGAGATAGTATACGGAATTGAGAATCTGCCAGCTTTGTGAGAGAATGGGAGTAAGCGTTTGGGAGGTTATTGATGCCGCCTCAACCAAGCCTTTCGGATATGTGCCTTTCTACCCTGGACCGGGGGTGGGAGGGCACTGTATTCCCCTCGATCCCTATTATCTGGCTAACAAAGCCAGAGAGTTTGATTTCCATACCAGATTTATTGAGCTTGCCGCTGAGATCAACGAGCAGATGCCATATTATGTGGTTTCACGCATTACGGAAGCCCTAAGCGCCGAGGGAAAGAGCCTGAAGGGCGCTAAAATACTATTACTAGGAGTAGCATATAAGAAAGATGTCGGAGATACTAGGGGGTCGCCTTCCATGAAACTAATTCAGCTTCTTCAGGAGAAGGGAGCGGACGTATACTATAATGACCCTTATGTGCTGCAAATTCAGCTTTCCCGTGGTACCCTAACCTCGGCAAACCTTACTGAGGAGTGCCTATCCTCGATGGATTGCACTGTAATAGCCACTGACCATAGTTGTTACGATTTAGACCAAGTAGCAGCTTGGTCTAAATTAGTATTTGATACCAGAGGAGCCACTCGGAAGCTTAAGCGCGATAACATTATCAGGCTGAGGGAGTGAACCAATATAGCTCCTGGCCCACCTTGTAGGTCTACTCTAAATAATTGCCAGTAGGCAATTCTTATGCAAGATATTGACAATTGTCCTTAAATAATTTATAATCATTTTCACGTGCTATGGGCGACAACACTTCACTTAATATAGCATTTGAGGTAAAATGAAGCAATTAAAGGAAAGGGTGAAGGCACTGCGCCAGAAGAGAGGCTGGTCACAAGAGGATTTAGCACGGGAGATAGATGTCAGCCTCACCACTATCCAGCGTTGGGAGACTAGGGGGGCTAAGCCCACCCGCCTTGCCCGCAAAGAACTTGAGAAGCTCTTCAAACAGGCAGGAATGGATAGTGAGGATAAACGGTGAGGACCCGTGGCGACTAATCGAGACCAGGTAGAGGTTGAATAAGGGAGTTTTTACAGAATCACTAGTTTCAATAGTTCATAATGAAATTCTACGGTATGAGCAATGCTGAGACAAAACTGTAGCCGAATAACAGGTGGCTATGAACTAGAGGGAGCAGCGACTTCAGATTCTGCGTCCCGATTAATGGTGAGCACAATCATTCCAGCCAGAGACGAGGCAAACTCCATCAGCAGTGTCATCCATAAGATTAGGGAAAGCCTCTCTGGAATGCCTCACGAGATAATCGTGGTTAACGATGGGTCAAGGGATGGAACGGGGCAAGTCGCCTCCAGGAGTGGCGTAATTCTAGTCTCTCACCAGAGGAATCTAGGGAAGGGCGCTGCCATGAAGACGGGGGTGCAGAATGCCTCTGGGAGGGTAATCGTCTTCCTTGATGGCGATGGAGCCCATCACCCGCAAGATATAGCGAGGGTAATCGCTCCGATTCTAGAAGGGAAAGCCGACCTCGTCATCGGCTCAAGAGCTTTACCTGAATCAAACGTCTCTATTTCTCCCCTTACCAGAAGGCTCAGCAACAAGTTGGCCTCCTTTATTATTTCAGGGGTCATCTCCTTTCTTTTGCCTCTGATAACACTATTCAAGTGCTCAGTGAGGTGGATCAAGATAACCGACTGCACTAGCGGCTTCAGGGCAATAAAAAGGGACGCCTGGCAAAAGCTTAACTTGGCTTCACGAGGATTTCAGATAGAGACTGAGATGATCTATGAAGCGGCAAGAAACAGGTTCGTCATTGTAGAGGCTCCCATAAGTTGCAACTGGAATAAAGAGCTTTCGCATCTTTCTATCCTTAGGGACGGCTGGAAGACATTGAAACTGCTGGCCAGAAAGCTTATCGGTGACGTTGGAGGAAGATAGGTGTCAACCGGCGGCATAGTGGGAGCTGACATTTTAGACCGGGAACGCTAAAGCTTGGCAAGGATTTCATCAGGGACATGGTACTACGGCTTACCTTGGAGAGGTAGAGCAATACGTAATGGAGGGCGAATTGTTGAGGCAGAAGCACGGTATAGCTACCCCCGAGTTTGAGCAAATTTCATCTTCGAAGACGGTAAAACTACCTGCTGAAGGGTATGTCAACGGTTTAATGGAAGTAAGCATCATCATTCCAATGTATAATGCAGGGAAAACAATTATTCAAACATTGAGAGCGCTCAAGAATCAAACGAGAAAGGACTTTGAGGTTATAGTAGTTGATGATGGAAGTACAGACACTTCAGCCAGGCTTGTTGCTGAATTCAGCAAACAAAGCAATTTAACGATTAGATTGGTTCATCAGGAAAACTCTGGACCAGCCAAGGCAAGAAATCTAGGTGTGAAACATTCCAAAGGCGATATTATCATCTTTCTGGACTCCGATTGCATTCCACCGCCTAATTGGGTTCAGGAGATGGTAAGCCCGTTAAATAAAAGTGTTGTCGGATGTAATTGCGGCTATAAAGTGAAGAACAGAGATAGCCTTATTGCCCGATACGTTGACTATGAAATTGCCAAACGGCATGAAAAGATGATTGGGAGAAATATAGACACTATCGGCACGTATTCGGCAAGTTTTGTAAAGGCTGCCTTCGTGGAAGCAGGCGCTTTTAATACTGAGTATACTGCTGCAAACGCCGAGGATTTTGACCTAGCCTTTAGTATTACGAGAATGGGGTACAACCTAAGATTTATCGGTGAGGTGTTCGTGTGGCATTTCCATCCCGACTCACTGGGAAAGTATCTTAAGCAGCAATTCTCCCGAGGGTACTGGAGGGTTAAGATGTATCTCAGAAACAGGAGCAAGGCAATAAGTGGCGATAGCTATACTAGGCATGAGGCGCAGGTTCAATTCATCCTGTCTAGTTTAGCCTTTCTATCACTGCCTTTGATGATTGTCAAACCGTATTCGGTAATTATTGGTTTTGGAATACTACTACTCTCTAACGCACCTCTAGGCTTGTGGGTCTTTGCTAAAGATAAGAGAGTTGGTCTGATAGCCCCTATTATAGCTAGCTTGCGCTCGTTAGCTGGCACTATTGGTGCTTATACTTACCTGGTGAAGAATTTCCCAAACTGGTTAAAGGAGGCACGATGAGGATTTCTATTGTTGGGGCTGGATACGTTGGCTGTGCCACTGGGGCAGGTCTAGCCAAGCTTGGACACGAGGTCACCTTTGTCGATTCAAACAAGGAGAAAGTAGATACTTTAAGTGAACTTAAATGTCCAGTATATGAAAAAGATGTGGAAGCTATATTAAAAAGCAGTAGGGTAAGAGCAACTTGCGACCTTGAGTATGCCGTAAGAAACACTGAGGTCAGCTTTATTTGTGTCGCCACTAATAGTACTCCAAGTGGTGGTTCTATTGACCTAAGTCAAATCAAAGAGGTAGCCGAACAAATTGGCAAGGCTCTAAGCAACTATCATCTGGTGGTGGTTAAGAGCACAGTTCTACCAGGAACAACAGAAAACGTCATAGTTCCCCTTCTAGAAAGACACAGTAAGAAGGTTAAAAGTGACTTCCAGATTTGTGTTAATCCTGAATTCCTAAGGGAGGGTTTTGCTGTTGAGGACTTCCTCCACCCCTATAGAGTTATCATTGGCGAAATCGACAAAAAAGGTGGAGACATCCTGGTTGAATTGTATAAACATCTTGATTCTCCAATAGTAAGGTGTGATTTAAGGACTGCCGAGCTGATCAAATATGCTTCTAATGCCTTCTTGGCTATGAAGCTCTCCTTCATGAATGAAATAGGAAATATGTGTAAGAAATTGGGGATTGATGTCTATGAAGTGGCTAAAGGGATGGGGTACGACGAGAGAATTGGTAACAAGTTCTTAAATGCCGGCATTGGCTTTGGTGGCTCTTGCCTGCCTAAAGACGTTAGGGCTCTGATGGTAATGGGCGGTGAACTAGGCTATAAACCAAGAATATTGGAAGAGGTTTTAAACCTGAACGAGCAGCAGCCGCTAAGAATGTTGGAACTCCTAAAGAAACATATTCCTAATCTGAATGGCAAAAAGATAGGGATTCTGGGGTTAGCCTTCAAAGCCGATACAGATGACGTTCGAGAATCAAGAGCAATAACAATTGTTGACGCCCTGCTAAGAGAAGGGGCAGTAATTAGAGCCTATGACCCGGTAGCTATGAGAGATTTTAAGAGATTATTCCCCGATATAAAATACACTGGTCCCGAGGAAGTCTTGCAATGTGACGCAATTTTAATATTAACTGACTGGCACCAGTTCAATAGTTTTAACTATAAAGGGAAGATAGTTATAGATGGAAAGCGAATCAACAAGGCCCGAGAGTCCAAAATATATGAAGGCATATGTTGGTGACAGATAAGTAGTGGGTGGAGGAGACTTCTTTCAACAATGAGTAAGGGAAATGTCTTAGTAACAGGTGGTGCTGGGTTTCTAGGCTCTTGGCTCTGCGACTTCCTGGTAAGAGAAGGCTTCAGGGTAACATGTGTAGATAATCTGAGCTCCGGAGACAGAAAGAACCTGGAGCATTTGGATGTTGAGTTTATCAAGCATGATGCTCGGAAACCCTTCAACCTAGGTATAAAAGTGGACTATATTTTCCACTTAGCCTCCAGGGCGTCACCAGCCGATTTTCAAAAGTACCCCGTGGATATTCTGCTAACCAATTCCCTGGGTACATACAATGTGCTCAAGTTTGCTGAGCAGAACAATGCCAGGTTTGTGCTAACCTCAACCTCTGAGGTCTATGGGAACCCTCTCCAGTATCCCCAAAATGAAGACTACTGGGGAAATGTTAATCCTATAGGGCCAAGGTCATGTTATGATGAATCAAAGAGATTCTCAGAGGCTTTAGCCATGGCGTTTTACCGGGAGAGCGGATTAGATATCAGGGTGGGAAGGATATTTAATACCTATGGCGAGAGGATGCGAAAGGACGATGGCAGAGTAACTCCCAATTTAATAAACCAAGCTTTAAGAAATGAGCCAATAACAGTTTATGGTGATGGTTCTCAAACAAGGTCATTTTGCTATGTTAGTGACATGGTGGACGGTTTAACCAGACTTATGTTTTTAGAAAGCCTTCGTGGAGAGGTGATAAACCTTGGTAGTCCTAATGAGATAAGCATTCTGGAACTGGCCGAACTGATAAAGGGACTAGTAAATACCAATTCAGAGATAATATTCAAACCTCTCCCGCCCGATGACCCAACAAGACGAAAGCCAGATATCGCCAAAGCAAAACAGAAACTGGACTGGGAGCCAGTCATTAGTTTAGAGGAAGGACTAGCAAGAACAATCGGGTTTTTCAGGGCGAGCCAATGAAGGTATTGATATTAAACCCCTCGTATGGTGAAAATTTTGTCCGCAGTGCCCGCTGGGCAGCCAGGTCTAGGGGCAGGGTACAGCGACACCCTGACTACTTGGCAATAGCCACAGCCGTATTAGAAAACGAAGGACACAAAGTTAAACTATTAGATGCAGCAGCCCTGAACATAGATTTTGACGGTGTTAGGGCACTCGCCGAGGAATTCAAACCAAGCTTATCAGTCATTCATACGACCACACCTTCTGTATACAGTGATATAAGGTATGCTGAAATGTTAAAAGACTTGGGCTCAATCACCGTTTTAATTGGCGCTCATGCCTCAGCACTACCAGAAGGGACGATGACAATAAGTGAAAAGCTAGACTTCATAGCTATAAGAGAATATGACTACACACTAAGAGACATAGCCAATGGGAAGAATCCCAAGGAAATCCTTGGAGTAACCTATAGGGATAAAGGTGCAACAATAACCAATAAAGATAGACCGTTGATTGAAGATTTGGACGAGCTACCATTTCCGGCATGGCACCAAATAGACGTGCATGACTATTTTGATGCTGGCAAACTTTACCCTTTTATAACCATGATAAGCGGCCGGGGTTGTCCTAATAGCTGTAGCTTCTGTGTCCTACCTCAGATTCTTTATGGGACGAAATATCGCCTAAGGTCAGCAGAGAAGGTTGTCGATGAAATTGAATATGACCTGCAACTATTTCCAGATTTAAAAGAGATTATGTTCGAGGACGATACCTTAACTGCTGACAGGAAAAGATGTGCCGACATATGCCACGAGATATTGAGAAGAGGCTCCAGGATCTCCTGGTCGGCAAATTCACGAGCCGACTTAGACGACCTTAACCTACTAAAACTGATGAAAGAGTCAGGATGCCGGATGCTCGTTGTTGGCTTTGAGTTTGGCGATCAGCAGATTCTAAACAACGTGCACAAGAGGCTCACCGTAGAACAAATGAAGCAGTTTGCTGAATTAACCAAGCAAGCCGGGATAAAGGTACATGGGTGCTTTATGATAGGGGGACCTGGGGAAACTAAAGAAACGGCTGAGAAAACCATAAATCTAGCCAAAGAATTAAAACCAGACACCCTTCAGTTTTCAGCGTTAGTACCATACCCGGGAACAAACTTTTATGGATGGTGCCAGGAGAACCATTATATTATGGCGCAGGATTGGACTGACTGGGTGGATGCTGGTGAGCAAAGTGCGGTAACAGCATATCCAGGTTTATCCAAAGAAGAAATAGTGAATTTGGTTAACAAGGGATTGTATCAGAACTTCTATCTTAGGCCGGGCGTATGGATACACCACTTGGTCACCGTACGGAGCTTTGATGACTTTAAGCGGAAGGCAAGGGCGGCGAGAAGTCTTCTTCAGTATTGGTGGAAGGCAAGAAGCACCTAGTGACAAGGAAGACAATGAAGGTATGCCTAGTTGGAGAGTACTCGGGGAGCCGAGACGAGGGTATGAAGAATACCGCCTCTTATTTGATTAGGGAGCTGTCAAAACATCTTGAGGTTCTGCCATTAGATGTAAAAAGCGTATTCCGGAAAACCTTTTGGAAGCAACTCAGGAGCTTTAAACCTCAAATAATCCACTACGTTCCTGGTCCTTCACTCATCAGCTTTATATTAGCCAAGGTCCTCTCTCTATATAGCAGTAATGCCAAAGTAGTGATGTCAGCAGTTCACCCCTCTCTATCCTCTGTTACCAGAAGGTTTGTTTCGCTACTCAAGCCAGATTTAATCCTGACCCAATCCTATGACACCGAAGAGATGTTTAATAACCTGGGTTTGAAAACTGAGTTTCTGCCTAGTGGCGTCGACGTGGAGAGATTCATTCCGGTATCAACAGAAGCCAGAAATAGCTTGAGAGACAAATATGGTCTAAGTCGTGAAGATTTCATAGTATTACATGTAGGCTCTATCGCAGGAAATAGAAACCTGCAGGTTTTGCCAGAGCTCCAAAAGATGGGCAACCGGGTAATAATTGTTGGTAGTACCTCGACAAAGATGAACCGGCAAGTATATCAGATGCTTAAACAGGGAGGGTGCTGGGTGTGGACTGACTACTTTGAAAATCTAGAGGAGGTTTACGCCCTTTCTGACTGCTATGTCTTTCCAACCACCGATAGAATTGGCTGCATAGAGTTACCCCTTTCTATATTGGAAGCCATGTCGTGTAATTTACCGGTAATTTCCACCAGATTCGGTGCCGTGCCCAGGGTTTTCGAGGAAGGAGACGGGCTTTTCTTTATCCGAGAAGAAACTGATTTTCATCCTATAATAGATAGTATTAAGAATGGCACAATGGAAATAAGAACACGGGAAAAGGTTTTGCCATACTCATGGGAGAAGATTGCCAGCAAGTTAGGTGAAGTCTATGAGCAGTTACTAACTTCAAATAGTTGCCGTGAACCTAAAGCTCTCTGTACCTAGAAGGAAGTGTAACAATGAAGGTAATGTTTGTTATCCCTCGTTTCTATCCAGTTATAGGGGGCTCAGAGAACTACGTCTACAGTATCTCCAAGCTTCTGCTGAACTATGACATTGATATTTCAGTTATATGCTCGAACCCGAGCGGAAAGAACTACATTGAAGAAACCATCGAGGGGATAAGGGTTTATCGGCTCCCCTACCGGTTTATGATTTCAAGCACGCCAATGGACCCATCATGGAATAAGAAGATCAACCTAATAGTCCAAAAAGAGAAACCAGATATAATAAATGGACATCTCCCTGTTCCATATATCGCCGACATCGCTGCCAGAGTCGCTTTTAAAAATCGCATACCCTTTATCCTGACCCATCACAATGATGTCGCTGGGCATAGCTTTGTGACCAATATCTTGGCAAAATTCTATTACTACTGTCTTGGATTTAAGACCTTTAAGCTCTCACAAAAAATTATCGTTACCTCTGAGTACTATGCCGAGAGCTCCCCTTATCTCAGGAATCAACGTACCAAGCTCGAGGTGGTTCATTGTGGAATAGATGTTAAAAGATTTGATGTTATTCCAACCGACCATCCCAGGAGGGATAAAACTGTTTTATTCGTAGGACAGTTAAATGAAGCCAGCCAGCATAAAGGGCTAGCCTACCTAATAGAAGCGATGCAAGTAGTGACTACAGCGGTTAAGGATGCCAGACTGAGAATAGTAGGTAAGGGAGATTACGTTGGACACTATAAGAAATTAGTAAGCGATTTAGGGATGGGGGACAGGGTGGAATTCAGCGGATTTGTCAAAGATGAAGACCTGCCAAGGTGCTATAATGAAAGTGACGTTGTCACCTTGCCTAGTTACACCAGGGCTGAAGGCTTTGGCATAGTGTTAATCGAAGCTCAGGGATGTGGGAGGCCAGTAATCGGCTCGGCTATTGGCGGCATCCCTTATGCTATAGAGGATGGTGAAACCGGACTTTTGGTGCCACCGAAGGATACCAGTGCCCTAGCCAGAGCCATAATCAAGCTACTGGAAGACAAAGAGTATGCCAATAAGCTTGGCCAAAATGGATATAGAAGGGTGAGAGAGAAATTCACCTGGCAAGGGGGTGCCGAGAGAACTCGGCAAATATTTGGCGAGTGCCTATCTGGTCAGCCAAAAGACTGACTAGGATAAAGAGCATTGGAGACAGGTTAGGGAGAACTCAGCCTAGGCTTATAAACAATGAGACAGAAGAAGACCAAGGGCTTTTTCATATGCTTCACCGGTATGGACGGGTCGGGAAAGACTACCCTTGCCAGAGAGTTGGTGGTAATGTTGAGGGAAAAAGGGATTGAGTGTAAATACATATATGCCAGATTCAGTCCGTTTATATTGAAGCCTTTTATGTTGATGGGGAAATGGCTATTTCTACGGGGAAAGGACTTTTATAAAGCCTACCCGGAATATTCCAGCACCAAAAGGAGAGCGATTCAAAAACACTCCTTGTTATCACGAGCCTATCGACAAATCATGTTGCTCGATTATTCCCTCCAGGTTTTTCTCAAGGTTAGGTTGCCCTTGTTTTTGGGTAGAAATATCATCTGTGACCGCTACTTATACGATACTGTGATCACTGACCTGGCTCCAGACATGGGTTATGCTGAAGATAGGATTATAGCTTTGCTAACTAGCATGCTACGCTTTTTCCCTAAGCCAGATACAACATTCCTGATTGACCTGCGAGAGGAAATAGCCTACCAGAGGAAAGATGACATCCCATCACTTGAATACCTTAAAGAACGAAGGAATACCTACCTCAACATAGGTAGGAAGCATAACATGGTAGTTCTGGATGGAACCAGACCCATCGATGAACTAAAGGGCGTGCTGAGTCAGCAGGTCTCGTATCTATACCAAAAGGAGTAGTTGCCTTGACTAAAGTTATCGTAATTGGAATAGACGCCTTAGATTGGGAGATATTACAAAGATTTATAGACGACTTGCCCAACTTTAAGAAGGTTGTTAACCAGGGGTTCGGCACCAGAATGGAAAGCATTTTCCCCCCAGATACCGATACCATCTGGACGTCGATTCATACCGGGCTTAGCCCCGGCAGGCATGGTATGATCCAGTACGTAGACCCCCTGGAAAAATCCATGACAATACAAACCGTAGAGGCACCAATTTCATCCACTCAGGGAAAAGCCTTCTGGGATTACGCCAGCAAGTACGACAGGCGGGTTTGTGTTCTGTTAGCCAATGCCACCTACCCTCCGTGGAAGGTTAACGGCATCATGGTAAGCCGTTCCAGGGTAAAAGATAATGTCCTGGCCTACCCCGAACAGCTTCATGTGGAATACGACCTGAGCAAGATAAACACTCCTAAAGGTGTCCCCAGAAAGGACTATGCTACGCTAAAGAGATTAACTGACGTCCACAAAAAGCTGATAATAGACGAAGCCGAGTTTTTCGTAAAGATGCTGAGCACGGATGACTGGGGTTTATTCTTCGCTTACACTTCGTCACTGGATAGAGTTCACCACTACATGTGGAACTTCTGGGATGAAAACGACCCAGAATACCCCGGGGATAACCCGTTCAAGGATAACCTCTTTAAGATGTACCGACTCTATGACGATATGATAGGTAAGGTGCTTGCCACCATGGACCGGGATTCAGTGCTAATTATCGTCAGCGACCACGGGCAGGCAAGAAGACCCCTAAAGGTGATTAACATTAACGAGGTATTGAGGAAAAGTGGCCTTTTATCAGCTAAGTCCGGCCTCATATCGAGGAGCATAAAGGGAATCAAGTCTAGGGTAGCCCGGACTATCTCCAAGAGAGACTTGGGCTGGCTAGTATTTAAGTTTCTCAAGGTCTTTCCTTTTGCCAGGCGAGTATACGTACAATCAACTGCCATAGAGCCTAAAGCTACCCTGGCGTACGCTACTGACCTTTCCGGTGTCAAGGCATACACCTACGGGGGAATAAACATCAGGAGGCCTGACACGGCCGAGGACTACGAAGAGATAAGGGATACCATTATAAATATAGTCAGGGATATCAAAAACCCGATAACCGGCGAAAGGGTGGTTAAAAGCGTCTGGAGAAGAGAGGATATTTACCATGGTGAGTACGCCAGGCTGCAGCCGGATATCATGGTCGAGATGGAGCTTGAATATGGTATCGGGCAGGAAATCGATGTCCCAATATTGGGCGATGCCCCAGTCAGCAGCTTGGTGCCGGGAAGCCATCGGCGGGATACCGCCGTATTCCTTGTCACAGGAGACCGGATATGCAGTGCACCACGGGAGGTATCGCCCTTAGATATAGCCCCAACGGTACTGCATCTGCTGGACATAGAGGACGATTTTGACCTTGACGGTAAGAGTATCCTTAAATAGTGCTCTAAGGAAGCAATCAGCTATGAATCTATCACACCCCAAGAGGAGAAAAATCAACCCTATGAAAGCCGACAATCGGAAACCTCTAAGAGTCTGTCTCATTAACTTCCCCTATGCCTCAATGTCATCTTCCGTGCTCTTACTCAATCAGTTACAACTTCTTGAGCCGATATGCGACAAACTATATGCCATAACCGGGAACGTGCCTAAAGAAGGGGTCTTTACCAGCAAGGTGCAGCTAAAAGATACAAAGGTAGCCATGCATTTCAAAGAATCGGTACATCCGTTGTGGTGGTCAATACTCTTGTGGATACTCAAGAATATTCTCTTTCAAATAAGAGCCTGCCTCGAGCTTCTCAAGATATCCCGGAATATTGACATAGTGATTTGCTACCTAGGGATTTATTACCTACCCCCCATGCTAACTGCAAAACTACTGGGGAAAAAGGTATTGAAGATTGCCGTCCTCCCTGAGTCAGAAGCCGCCAAGATACTATACGGCAGAAGGTCAGTCTCCCAGCGGATTATCAGTCTTCTGGATAGAATCAACCATTCCATCGCTGATTACATCATTGTCGACCTGGAGAATGTTTCCCAGCTAGGGCTGGTCAAATATGAAGGCAAGATAGTGCCTCGTCCGAGGCAAGTAGACCTCCACCTCTTTGAGTCCAGGAAGCCGCTAAACGAGAGACGTAATCTGGTGGGATTTATTGGCCGTCTTAGCAAAGTAAAGGGGATATTAAACTTCGTTGATGCCATGCCGATGGTTCTTGAGGGCTATCCCGATGTTGAATTTTTGGTTGGCGGAGGTGGAACATTAGCTCATGAGGTTGAGGAGAAAATCAAAAGCTACCACAGTGATAGGATTACCTTCACTGGCTGGATACCCCATGAGCTTTTACCTGACTACCTGAATGAAATGAAGTTATTAGTTGTTCCAAGCGTGAGTGATACCGGACCTTTTGTCGCCATTGAGGCGATGGCTTGTGGTACTCCGGTTTTAGGCTCCAGGGTTGGGCTTATGGCGCATATAATAGAGGATGGTAAAACGGGTTTCATTCTGGAGAATAACTCACCCGAATGCATTGCGGCAAACATCCGAAGGGCTCTAGAAAACCAAGAGCTGGATGAAATTGCCATGAGGGCACGCCGCCTAGTGGAAGAAAAGTATAGTCATGAAGCGGCAGTAGAGCAATACCAAAAATCACTAAGTAGGCTTAAGTGAATCGGTCGGCAATAGTAGCTAAACCTCAAAGCGTAAGCCTGCTGGTACTCATTGCGGTGGTCGCTGGTGCCAGTGCAGCGATATTGTTTGATGTACCAGTATTGAGGCAGGTCCTGGCTGTGGCCTCCTTTGCGGTTATGCCGGGATGGCTGCTCCTTTATATCTTTAAGCTCGATGAAATCGAGCTTCTGAAAAGAATCGTTCTAGCCATCGGACTGAGTCTGGCGTTCTTAATATTTGCCGGGCTGGCGGTGAACCAGTTACTCCCGCTCCTAGGGATAGCGCAGCCGCTATCACCGTTTAACCTAGTGGTTTCGTTCGGGGTGGTACTGGTCATCCTCGGCATGGTAGCCTGGAAGGTAAATCCGCGTTTTAGGTTCCCTCTTACCATCAAAAAACCGGTTATAAACAGAGACCGCCCCATATGGCCGCTAGCCTCACTTTGTCTTTTCCCGGCGTTAAGCTTCTGGGGTACACATAATATGGAAACCACCGGCAACAACACCGTCCTAATGATAATGCTATTCTTAATCCCAGCCTATGTTGCTCTGGTTGCCTATCACCATGAGAAGATCCCGAAAATTGTCTACCCGGTGGCTATAGTCACCATAGCTATATCACTGCTCTTGATGCATGGGCTGCCGTCAAATTTCCTTAATGGGACAGACACTGTCTGGGAATATTACGTTGCCAGGGTCATAGAAACTAACCAGCATTGGACCATGGGATACTACCCTTCCACGGATACGGCGACCCTAAGTATTTCATTCCTACCGGTGGTGGTTAGTTCTCTGCTGGGCGTGAAGCTCCTTTACGTTTTCAAAATAATCTACCCCCTATTGTTCTCAACCATGCCGCTTTGTATATATATTGTCTGCAAGAAGTACCTAAGCAGCCAATACGCCTTCCTGGCCGCTTTCTTCTCTATGGCTCAAATTGGCTTTATCTATACAATACAAGATAGTATGAAGCAAGGGATTGCCCTAGTATTTTTCTGGCTTGCAATAATGGTCCTCTTCGATGATGAGATAAAAGGTGTATACAAAAAGGCGATTTTTATAATCTTTTCAGTAAGCGTAGTAGTATCTCACTACTCGTCGGCGTACATTCTCTTATTTGTATCGGTCGTAGCTTGGTTAATACTAAAATTGGGCCAGCTCATAAGATTGACTCGTGCCAAGAATATGGTCACCATTGTAATGGCTACACTGATCTCTGTGGTAATTTTTCTGTGGTATAGCCAATTAACTGGAAGCTCGAGCAATGTAGAGGAATACTTTGTCAACACCTTTCGTACTTTGCAGAATATATTCATCGAAGAATATGAGCGAGGACAAACCTGGTATGCCGTAGGTGCAGGAACAAGCTCCATTTTTCGACTAACAAGGGTCATCATTAACAATACCGCTCTTGGGCTCATTGCCATCGGAGTACTTAGCTCAGTAGTCTTGGTACTAAGACGGAGAAAATCTGATTTTGAAATCGGGTTTCTCATCATGATGGTAGCTGCTCTTGTTATAGCCGTGTTGCTTTTTATCCTGCCTTATATCGCCGCCTACGGCGCCGGAAGATATTTCCAGACAATTTTAATCTTCTTCGCCCCTGCTTTTGTAGTAGGAGGCCTGTTCATTTCCAGAAGAATAAGGTTCAGACGTATAAAGCTAAAACCCTTAGTCATCATAATGATACCGCTGATTTTGTTTTTCTTCTCCAGCACCTATATAATAGATCAGTTCTATGGCATACCTACCTCACCGGATTTGAATCGGAGTGGCTACTTTTCCGATAAGACTTATACATACGAAGAGGAGGTTGCGGCTGGAAGGTGGCTTCAAGAGCGTAACCGAGGATACACTGTATATTCGGACAGCCATGGAGGCATAAAGTTAAAAGTGGCGCTCTCGACTGCAGAGCCACCACTTAGAGCCAGCCTTGGTTGGACGTTCTTCCGTAAAGCCGAGCCACTAACCGATGGCTATCTCTACTTGACTCAAGCCAATGTTGTGCAGAGCTTAGTATATCCCTTACCGGCCAATATTAGCTCCATAGGTTACGATATAGCTACTTATTATCATCTATATGAGTACAACAACAAGATTTACAGCAATGGTGCATCGGAGATCTACAGGTGAGCTTCCTAATAAGGTACATGGGTGCATTACTGGTAGTGTCATTGCTAAGGGCTGTGCGTCAGTCCTCGTCTTATTCATAGTAAGTAGAAAGGGGTTGATTTACGTTGCGCCAGTCATTTGAATACCATCCGGTAATAGGCTACCGCTTCATTCCCGGTCTTAAAGCGCGCATTCCTCACGAAGGCGGTGGCTATCTTATACGCGTTAATGACTGTGGTTTCCGATGTGAACGTAACTTCATAACAGAGAAGAAACCAGGTATTCGCAGGGTTCTTCTTTTCGGCGATTCATTTACTGCTGGCGACGGTGTCTCCAATAAATACCGCTATGGGGACCTCCTGGAAAAGAAGATTCCCAACCTTGAAGTTTACAACTTTGGATTACCCGGGGCTGGTACTGACCAGCAATACCTGGCATATAAGGAATATGCAACTGGCATAAAACATGACCTGTTGTTGATAGCCGTGCAGGTTGAGAATATCAGAAGGGTTGCTGGGCACTATCGGTACTGGCTAAATGAGAGAGGTGAACAGGTATGTTATGCCAAGCCATACTATGAGCTTGTTGATGGCACATTGATTCTCAGGAATGTCCCGCCACGTAAGGAGCCTATCCACGAGGCAGACTTATCAAAAGAGGAGAGAAAGTTTATCGCTGTTGGACGATTCCCTAAACTTAAAAAAATGGTTAAACTGGTTACTAGGGTCGGCTTGAAAGACCTTGCTCAGAAAGCAATCAGATACCAACTAGCACCGGAGTATAATAGTCCCGACAATCCCGCATGGCAGATAATGCGCGCCATACTTGAGGAATGGATAAACAATAATCGGCAACGGGTGCTTCTGATGCCGCTTCCGCCTTATCAATATGTAGAAGAAATGGGTGACCCGTCGCATTATCAGGCTCGGTTCCGTGAGGTGGCATCTGCTACAGGTTGCATGCTCCATGACCCACTCCCTGACCTACTGAAATACTCTCTAGAAGAACGGCGGGGCTTTCGTTTTCAGAAGGATGTTCATTTAACTCCGCAGGGACATGCCGCTCTGGCAACGTCTCTGACACCTATCCTGGAGAAACTGCTTGATGACTTAGAACAAGGGGTACACAAATGAGTACAACAATTCTTGGTATTTCAGCATTTTATCACGACTCGGCAGCGGCAATCATCAGGGATGGTGAAATAATCGCTGCCGCACAGGAGGAACGTTTTTCACGCAAAAAGCATGACCCCCGTTTCCCCCACCATGCCATCAACTACTGTCTCGAAGAAGCGTTTATCGAATCATCAGAGCTTGATGCTGTCGTCTTCTATGACAACCCTCTCTTTACCTGGGACAGAGTGTTGAAAAACTGTATGATGGCGGGGCCAAGAAGTTTTGACCAGTTTAAGAAGGCGTCCCGCTCCGTCCTTGGGATAAAGATGTGGGTGAAGGACTATATCATTCGCTCAATAGGTTCGCTGGGAAAACTGGATAAGCTGCTGTTCACGGAACATCATATGTCTCATGCGGCATCTGCCTTTTATCCTTCACCATTCCAAAAGGCAGCTATAATTACCCTTGATGGTGTTGGCGAATGGGCAACAACAACTATTGGCCTCGGCACTGATAACCGCATTGAACTTTTCCAAGAAATCAACTATCCTCACTCCCTGGGGCTACTCTATAGCGCCTTTACTTACTACTGCGGGTTCAAGGTCAATTCAGGAGAATACAAACTAATGGGATTGGCTCCTTACGGAGAGCCAATATATTACGACGCAATCCGCGAGAATCTTATCGATATAAAGGAGGATGGTTCATATAACCTAAACACTGAATACTTTGGCTATCTTGATAGCTCAGTGATGACAAACGATAAATTCAATAATCTGTTTGGAGGATCTCCGCGTAAGCCAGAATCTTACATTACTCGCAGAGAAATGGATATGGCGGCATCAATCCAGAAAACCCTTGAAGAGGTCATTTTGCGGATGGCGCTTCATACCAAAAAGGAGACAGGCGCTGATAACCTTGTCATGGCAGGTGGGGTGGCATTGAATTGTGTCGCCAACGGCAAAGTTCTTAAGAAAGGAATATTTGATGATTTTTGGATTCAACCAGCAGCCAGTGATGCCGGTGGAGCTGTCGGCGCAGCGCTTTTGGTTTCACATGCCTATTTCGATATCCCTCGTAAGATTAATCCAAATGGACGTGACACACAGAGAGGGAGTTATCTTGGCCCCGCTTACAAACCGTCTGAGGTAGTTGCTTTTCTTGGGCGTAAAGGATACCCATATGAACGAATAGCTAACCCTCAACAGCTAGCCGAGAAAATTGCACAAGTTATAGCAGATGGCAAGATTGTCGGGTATTTTGCCGGGCGGATGGAATTTGGCCCCAGAGCGTTAGGAGCAAGGTCTATCCTAGGTGACCCCCGCCGCAGGGAGACCCAATCAGTGATGAATCTGAAGATAAAATTTCGTGAGTCGTTTCGACCCTTTGCCCCTTCCGTTTTAGCTGAGGATGTAAGTGAATTCTTCGAAATGGAAAGCGAAAGTCCCTACATGCTTCTCGTTGCACCAGTGCGAAAAGAGCGATGCCTGCCCATGAACCTCAGAAAATTCCAAGAAGGCGATGACAATATGTCTGCGGTAATCACTCAATCTCGCTCTGATATACCTGCGGTCACACATGTTGATTACAGTGCACGGGTCCAAACTGTTCATCCCAGCGACAAGCCGGACTACTACCACGTCATCAAAAAATTCAAAGACCTGACCGGCTATGGCATTATAGTCAACACATCATTTAATGTCCGCGGTGAACCCATTGTCTGCTCGCCGCAGGATGCATACAGATGCTTCATGAGGACAGAGATGGACTTATTAGTACTTGAGGATTGTCTGCTGTGGAAGGAAGAGCAGCCTGCGTTTGAGGATACCGAGGATTGGAGGAAAACGTATGAACTCGACTAGAGATGATGATACTCTTCTAGAGGTGACAAGATTCTTCTTCGAGGAACTGATGCCACTGGCAAAAAAGTTGCAGGATGAAGGAAAGGCGTTCTTCTCCGTCAAGCCTAATCCCAACGCACAGACCTATTATAAAAAGCGAGAAAAGACGATAATGCATCCTGAAAGCTTCGAAGTGGTGGGATGTGATTCCTTCGACAGTTTTGAAGAGGCATTAATTGATATGTGGACATCACAGGGATATTCCGAACTTACCAAACTGGCTCCAACCCTGTTAAAGCTGGCAAAATCACTTTATTTTGTTGAAGAGCAGAGTGAGGATATCTCTCCATTTATCTATGTCATGTTCTAAGATTATTTATGTGAGAGAGTGGAGAAAGGACAAACTTGGACTGACCCATGCAGCTAAGATTTCTTGACCTAATTAAATGCCCCTATTGTGGAAGCAGTTTTAAAGTCGGGGATGCACGTCAAGGAAAAGGGGGACAGCTAATCAATGGGTATGTCAGGTGTGAATGCAATGAGTTCCCTGTCCTGGAAGGTATTCTGAAGCTTAGCGACAGACACTCAAACACCCACCTTGTCGAGCTTGTTAAAAAGGGCAGGGCAAAAAGCGCCCTGGCGCTTTCATTCTGGGAGACTGGCAACCGGACCATTGCTCCCTTCTTCAGGACTAAGAAACGGGCAACGGAGCCCCTGCTCACTCTGGCAGTGCTCAGAGCAAAGTATGGGTACCGCAGATACCTGAATGATAAAGCTACCTTCCTCGGTTTGTTTGGTAAGACCTCACGACAAAACTATCTTCGACATCGCTTCTCTTCAGAAACGCTGTGGCTGGTGTATCCCTTTATACCACTGCTAAAGAGTAGAACAAGGATTTTAGATTTGGGCTGCGGAACAGGACAGGCGTCTTTCATCATCTCCAGCTATGCTAAGCCTAAAGACCTCATCTGTGCTGACCAATCTTTCCGGTCCCTGTATGTCGCCAAGAAATACTTCGTCCGGAATGCTGAGTTTATTGCTCTTGACGCCAACTATAAGCTTCCATTTAACGGAAATTTATTCGACTGCATCTTCATGCTGGACACATTTCACTATGTACAGGCCCAAGCTCTATTAGCTACTGAGATGGAACGAATACTCAGTCCTGAAGGGCTTCTCTTGCTCCTGCATCTGCATAATTCGCTCAACTATAACCCGTCAGCGGGTCAACCTCTATCGCCTTCAGACTGGGTAGATTTGTTTCACCAATTACCAATCAAAGCCTTCCCAGAGGAAAAGTTGATAAAGGACTTCATTCTGAAGGGCAGGCTTGATTTAGCCCGAGGATTTCGCCAACCTGAATTAAACGCCTCCAGAGCATTCTGCCTCATAGGAACCAGTAATGACTCAATTTTTAAGACGTACGATGAGGTGCAGAGTGCCCTCTTATCCAATAAGGATAATCTAATCATTAATCCTATTTACAAAATCAGGCGTCAAAACGATAGCCTATTACTACAGCGGCGTTCCTTAAGCAAGTCATTTAGACAAGAATTCCCCTTATCAGTAGAATACCTGCCTCAGCAATATATCATAAGTGGTAAGCTGGCTAAAATCATGAAAGGCGACATTTTAGCATCAAATGAACTTTTGGACGATGATTTGCCATCTATTGAAGATTTAATGAGCAAGTTTATCTTGATTAATGTTCCCCCGAACTACTGCTAAGAGTTTGGTTCATTCGAGTTGCCAGTTCACCCATGGTCATAACTTCAAGCTCCCCTTTATCCCTCTTTGAGGCTACCAGGATAAGGAGTTTCTCCAGCTTCCCAAATAATGAGGGCTGAAGGACTAAGGTATAGGGATGTAAGAAAAGGTGAAGGAGCTTTTGCTGGCTTACCGCTCGATGAACCCCTAGCTTTGCCCGCGGTAATAACATAAAGGAATATTGCCGTGACCAGAAATCCATAGAGCTCCCGGTTTCCCAGATACCATCTCTCCAGTTAAGTTTAGCTAATGGGGTGAATATCAAGCCCAATATGCCACCTATCTTACGAGCCAGAAAAGTCCGATAACGTTCACCAAGCCCAGATGCCTGAACGCGGTAAATAAGGAATCCATACTTCTTAAGGATATCCAGATGCCCCACTCTGTTCCAGGGGAAGACAAAGGACTTTAGGCTTAGGTTAAACTCCCTGGCTAATCTCACCCCATCAGCGACCTCCGCTTCAGCTACTTCACGGCTACACCGGGAAAAGTCTACATGGGAGAAGGTGTGATAGCCGATCTCATGCTCAACCTGACTTGATAGAATCTTGTCGACAATATCTTTTCCACAAAATAGGGGGTTCCCGTTAATAGTCTCACTATTATGCCAGCCACCTCTGGACTTGATTGTGTTTTCATCTGGTATATACCTGTTGCCGCCACGATAATCTAAAAAAAGGTAACCACAGGTTGCCCAGGTTGCCGGTATGTTATATTTGGCAAACAAGTTTAGCAAATTGTCAATAGCGGCTCGACAATGGGTTGGGTCTCTCTTTATCCCATTAATCTGCGCTATAGCCCTTCCACTCGGAGTGCGGCTCAACCCCCACAATAGCTCCGTATCCAAGCTCATGGTGAATACCGCTTTACTTAACATCTAATTCCTCAGTAAGCGCTCATAAGCAAGGGAATATTTGGCAGCAACCTTATCCCAGGTGAATTCACTGGCTACTCTGTGCTTTCCCGCCTGAGCTATCCGTTCCATTTCCGGGTAGTTATCTAAGGCATACAGAATTTGTTCGGCTAGTACTTCAGGGTCATTAGGGGTAACCAGGATGCCAGTCTCACCGTGGGTTATTATTTCAGGTATACTAGTAGCGGTAGTACTTATAGTAGGGATACCAGCGGCCAATGCCTCAGCAACAGTAAGTCCAAAGCTCTCTGACTGAGTGGGGAATAAGCATAAATGGGTTTTGGCTAGTATCTTACTCATTTCATTATGACTTAACCTCGGGATAAAGCTAACCCTATCTGATAATCCTAAGATTTTGGTCAACCTCCAGAATTCTACCTTGTGCTTGTTTAATCCCTCTCCAATAATACTTAGACACATTTCTTTTTGGCTTTTTTTACCGGCAATAGCCAAAGCCCGAAGCAGGGTATCTATGCCTTTCCCTGGAGCTAACCTTCCCCAAAAGGTTAAGTTTATTTTGTCCTGTTCACCATGTCTTGCTATGGTAAAGAAATAGTCGTTGACCGCATTGTAAATTACCTCGATTTTTTGGGCTGAAATCCCCAGATTAGCTGACAGATTCTCTCTGGCGTAATGGCTAACTGTGAATACTTTTTCTGCTTTTTCATAGGCGTGTCGCTGAAGAAACATGGGGATTTCACGGTACAATCTACCCCGTGTCCTTTTCAGGGAACCTGTCAAGCTCAGTCTGGGATAGAGCCGATGTGCTGTCATAACGAATCGGCAGCCATGTTTTTTAGCGGCGAGGTGGAGCAATGCAGCTTCATCACCGTTTCCGTGAACAATATCTATGTGAGTTTGAGATAATAGCTTCTGGACACGCCTGAATACCGAAAATATATTAAGTACTCTTCCCTCAGGGATATATCTGCCGAAATTTCTTGCCCATAAAATCTGGTAATTGACATCATCACCGGGCTTTATCACCGGATATGCAGCATAGACCACAAATATTTTATGCCCCGTTTCTGATAGGTGCCTTGCCAGATTATGGACTACAATTTGCCCCCCTCCATAATATCTAGACCATGGAGAGTAATTTACCGTCAGGCAGATGTTCATCTCGAAGCCAACAATTCCCTTCTATCCAGGTAGCTAAGGATAGAATCGGATATGTCTTTTATGTTTTGTTCGCCGGGCTCCCACAGGACTCCCTTATAACTGTTCTTCAAAACTGCGTTAACCAAGGAGACAACCTTGGCGTGGTCAGTATCCTTTGCTTCCAGCACCTCTTTAATGGCATCATGCAGGTAAGAGTAATCTTCCACATCAATAGTTAGCCCAAGCTGACCATAAAAGGGCTTGCCTAAAACAACGACCGGCTTTCGGTAAAGAATGCCTTCCAAACCAGCCAGTGAGTTTATGGTAATCACTCCAACCGAACTCTCTATGAGTTCATGCGAATGTGTTTGCGGATCCAAGAGAACCGTGTCTCTCGTTTTTGAGATTGCTCTCATCATACCGTAGGGGATCTCGCCAAGGTGGTTGGGGTGCTCCTTGACATAGAGCTTATATCCGTAGGGCAGTGAGCTAGCCACCAGGTCGACAATGTATGCTTGGTTGAGGCACTGTGGGGCTCGGACAGTAAGCTGGGATTCACGATACAGGTGAAGCGGAAAGAAGAGAAACTTTTCACCTGGTTCCAGCATCTTGATAAAGCTCTTATACATTAGCCCTCTAACTTTCCTCTTCAAATGGGCAACCTCCTCGGCGAATAAGGGGAAAGGTTCCTGCCCCTTGTTTACCACATACCTCCGATATGCTTTCTGGGGAAGCTTAAGCGGCGCCAACGGGTTTATCCGCCACAGGGGACGATACTTGCTCCTGATGAACATTTCTTTTCTTTCCACAAAGGAGGTGATAAATCTTTCCGCCTGTTCAATTTCGTCGGCAGTTAAATCCTGGTAGGGCTTAAGAGAAAGCTGGTCACTGGTTAGTGTCTCATCAGTGGTAAAGAACAGGCTGCCCCACACCGGTGAGCCAGTCATAAAAACATTTAGAATCCCCCTCCCCCGCCCAACATGGAATAAGACTCTACGAATGAGCTCGCCGCCGGCAGGATGAATAATGCACTTGGTAGGGTTCTGTGCCAGGAAATCCTCGATTATGGCGAAGTATTCAATTGCCTGCTTAAATAACTGTTTGGGCTTTCGGTAGTAATAAAGGCACTCACAGAGACCAAGCTCCTTAATATCTATGTTATAGCTCTGTTCGATTTTGCTGACCTGTCCAATCGAGTAGGAGATGGCACCTTTCTGCTTAAGCTCATCAACTATATCATACAGGTTAAAGTAGGGATGGTTACTTTCTTGCATCCGCTGGTCAGCAATTCTTGATTGGGTTAGAAAGCCGACACGATAGCCCCTTCGCTTAAGTTCATGACCCATTCGGCACCAGAAAGGTAGCTCATAATCCGGGGCGGTTTCTTCGGTCCGAAATTCTATTACCGGTATCAGAAAATCAAACTCCACTTAATCCTCCGGCTTATATCCATAGGCAAAATAGTAAAAACCAAGTCGCTCAGCAAGTGCCGTTCTATCCAGGCGCTTCCAGAAGCCTTTCAGGCTATACAGGGCTTTTGTTTCTAGCCTTCTGTAGGTCTTAGACCAGGGAAGGAGCGGCACACGGGGTGGGAAGACGCCAGCGGGGAAGACATCAATGCCCTCAAGCCCGGCTCGCTTTAGCATCTGATGTATCTCATCCTTGCTCAGTCTTTGTTCAAAGTGTCTATCACTTTTATCTGTTAGAAAGTCCAGCTTGATAAGAAAGTCGAGACAGGTAAGGGTGCGGAATTTCCTGGGGGCTATGGCTGCATAGAACAACCCGCCTCTCTTAAGCACTCTTACCATCTCGTCAACTGGAGGTTGAGCATCCTCAAAATGCTCCAGTAAACCCAGAGAGAGAATCACATCAAAGGAATCATCCTCAAAAGGTAGCCTATGAGCTTCACCCAAGATAAACTCACCCTTCTGTTTAGCCAGTCGATAATTATTCTGAGCTACCCTCAACGCCTCGGCTGAACAATCAACCAGCACTGTCTCTAGGTTTGCCCGGCTGCTTAAGAATACCGACATCCTCCCCGAACCAGCACCAACCTCCAGGGTTCTCCCTTGGGCAGGCAAAAGGGGCTGCAAGTACTCAAACTGCACTTCGTCCATGAGATAGAAGACAGGATAGCGAATATTCTCCACAATGAGAGTCTCACTCTGCTTTGCCCACTCCCTATCCCATTCGCTGACATTATGGTTTTTCACGACAGAATTCATCCTTTGCCCCATTAAGAGCCACTTATGAAATATTGGTTCAGCATATACTGGGCTGAATTAACTACTTAATGCATCTAACTAATCTAAAAGCTTCTGCCAATTCCTTCCCAACCACGACTCCCCAGCGGCGGGCGATTATTTCCAGTGCCCGTGGGGAGCGAGGATGGGGGTACTCGCAGGTTTCACTTTCATAAGCCTTGACTGCTTCTAGTTTCTTCCTGAAGGTGTTTGAAATGTCTACAAATACATTAGGCATAAAATAGTTTTGGAACTCAGGCGAATTCCACTCTGTAGATGAAGGAACCTCAAAGGAGTATATTTCTTTAACTGATTCATCTTTCATAGGTCGGCACGCAGTAAGTACTGCCTTGAAAGTGATTTGATGGTCAATATTTAAATCACCCTGATGGTGAGTATAGATAATATTCGGTTTAATCCTTTGTTTGACCTCTTCGATGGATTTAATTACCTCAAGCAAAGGGATTGTATCCAGCCTCTGGTCTGGGAAGTCCTTAAATATAAGTTCTTTGATACCCAATATCTCGGCGGCTCTCAACGCTTCTTTTTCCTTCTTTACCGAGGCTTCACCTTTTCCTCTAGCAGCCACTCCTTCCCCCAGAATTAAGCAATAAACCTCGTCCCCGCTTTGGGCATGCTTGCCTATCGTCCCCCCGCAACCAAGGACTTCGTCATCAGGATGAGCCGCTATAACCAGAACTTTCATCATCTTAACTTTTTGAGGCGTTTAGCTGGCGTCCCTGCCCATACCTCATTGTCAGGTATAGACTTATTCACAAAGCTATTGGCGCCAACAACCGCGTTTTCCCCTATGGTTATGTTTGGCATTATCACTGAGTTGGCTCCTATTTTGCAACCCCTCTTTAGAAGAACCTTTCCCTGCTTATTATCAACAGTTGAATCACTCATGATTGTACAGTGATAGCCGATTTTCACATCATCCTGGATTTCAACCCCATACTCGCACCCAATAATAGTGAAACAACCTATTTCGACATTTCTTCCCAATTTAAAATTCTCTCTGTGTCTGACCAACCAATACCACTGGGTTAATCCATATTCTGTATACCTTGGCTCTTCGTCTCCCATTCTACCTGCCCAGAAGTGATAGTGTTTTTTTGAACCGTTCAGCTATAGCCAAACACTTCGTTGCATGCCTCATGCCCAAATTTTGTCCGGCCCACCATCGACTCTAAAGACCACAACTGAAAATGAGTTCATCGTTCACTCCGTAATCACTTTTCCCCTAATAACTTCAAGGCTGTTATCTCCACAGTTGAACAGTAGATCGACTATTGACATATACGGCTGAAAATCACCAAACCGCTGCCGGTACGTGGGATGTATAAAATTTTGGTATATTAATTTTAGACCTGCCTTGTCAAACTCTTCATCGATCAGATAATCCTTGGCACCTGTTCCTGAAAGGTATGTATCCGCTCCTACCTCCTTACATATGTTAACCATTAACTCTGTTTTTCTCCCCGCTACATTTAATGACGAGGATTTTATGACTGGCGTATTGAGTCCAAGCATGTCCATTAAGTTTCGAATTAGATATATGTTTAATTCTGAAAGCATACCCCAATTTCGTTCATAAGTTTCTTCAAAAAAATCAGCATACTTGTTAAAAAATGGAGACCTCCCATAATTGAGTCTCAGCGCTGTCCAATGTTGCTTTCTCCAATTGCTGTTATTATCTATCCTTGTCCTATTCAGCTTAGGGAGGGGGAATTCATTTACTACTGGGACAGTAAGCCATTGCCAACCTTTGGGCGTCTTGATCCGGTTCCTATTGTGATAACCCCTTTTTATGAATTGCACATCATCTAGGATGACAAACAAATCGCTTTTATCAAGCCTATCAAAGAACCCCAACCACGGTAGATAATCCGGTTGATGAATTACCACGATCACAATTACTCACTCCAGCTAGTAATCTCTGCTTCCAAGCACTCTAAAACGTAATCAACATCGGCATCATTCATCTGAACGTACATTGGGAGAGAGATTTGGTGCTTCAATACCTCTTCAGCTACAGGACATGACCCAGGCTTGTAGCCAAGTGATTCATAAATTGGCTCTCTATTGAGCGGTACTGGATATATTACACCTATCTCAACACCATGTTTACTTCTCAGAACTTCTTTGAATCTGTCTCTGTCTATATCTTTATTTAGAGTGGCTAGAAACTTATAATAACCATGTCTTATATGTTTAGGTATTGGATAGTACGAGATGCCAAGTTTGTCCAACCCTCTCATATAGCGTTGAGCTAACTGGTTCCTTTTGCTAATATTTTGTTCCAATCTTTCCAGTTGGTATATACCTATGCAAGCGCCTATCTCGTCCATCAGCCAGTCATTGCCACCAGGATTTATTACTTTATCAAGAGCTTCATTTTGCCCATGATGACGAAGACTAACGGCAAAGTTTCTCAGCTCCTCATTATTGGTTGTGATCATTCCTCCTACGCAAGTCGTCATAATCTTTGTCGGATAAAAACTGAAGCAGCCGATGTCTCCCAGACTACCAACCTTCATACCATCAATCATGGCACCATGGGCATGAGCTGCGTCCTCCAGTAAGAAGAGCCCGTGTTCTTGGCATATCTCCTTTAGGGCACTGATCTCTGGCACGGGAAGGCCTCCTATATGTACAGCCATCACCACCTTTGCCTTAGGAGTTACTTTGTTTAGAACATCCTCATAGTCTATGCAATAGCTGTCCGGTGCAATATCTACGAATACAGGTTTTCCTCCCGCGTAAATGACGCTGTTTGAACAAGCTATATAGGTATTTGCGGGAACTATTACCTCTCTATCCTTCACATCTAGGTATCTCATACTGATTTCCATCGCAGAGGTACAACTACTGGTTGCGATGGCATACTTAACTCCGGTGTCTTTTGCAAATAGTTCCTCAAATTTCTTAGTATACGGGCCGAGGATCAATCTGCCACTTGTTAGTATGGTTCTTACATCCTCAAGAATAGCGTCAATATCTTCGAAATACGGTTTAGCGCTTGGAATTCTCACTTCTCGCCTCCAATTTGATATATTCCGTTAGGCTCTCCTCTATCGGACAGGGGGCAAAATTGAGTAGTTCTCTTGCTTTCGTTATATCAAAATAGAATCGAAATGGTCTCGAATCACCACTGAATTCTGGCTTTGCTGTCGAGGCGCTGATGCTAACTATCAGGTTTGCCAGATCTAGTGTGCTTATTTCCTCTCCCCTGCCTATGTTAAATACTTCGAACTGAAATTTGTCTATGTTCTCAAAGGCACTGATATGCGCACTAACAGCATCCTTTACATAGATAGTATCCCATTTGATATCGGAAAGGACTATAGGCGGTTTATTTTGAATTGCCCCTTTTACAAAATTGGCAACTCCTCCCCACTCTCGCCTGGGACCAAAAATACCGGAACATCTCAAGATAATTACGTTGAAACCATATTTACTGGCGTAAAGCTCACATAACATTTCGCCTTGCAATTTGGTCAGACTATAAAAATCAAAGGGACTTACAGGGTGTTTTTCATCAACAGGTAAGTATTTAGGCGCTCTCCCATAAACACCCATCGACGAAGTGTAGATAACCCTCTTGATATTCTGCGAGTGACATGCCTCCAACAGATCGAGTGTTCCTCGCACATTGGGCTCAAAGTACGGAAAAGGACTAGAAATCTCTTTCGGAGTATGAAGTGCTGCTGTGTGAAATATCCCATCTACCGGGTTAGCTTTCAGTGATTCGAGAATTTCATCATAGTTAGTAATATCACCTTTGATTGCCTGAAAATTCTTATTATTCTTTAGGTGCTTGATCCTCTTCTGACTAGTATGAAACAATCCGATAACTTCATAACCCCTTTCAACTAGACCATCACATAGATGTGAAGGCAGAAATCCACCAGCTCCGGTAACAAGTACTCTCATTATTATTTGGCCACCTCCCTTGTCTATCTCGAGCCATCCTCAATCTATGAAGACAATTCTCATTATGTCACCACTCTCGCTTCATCGGTAATCCCTTAAACCTTTTATCTTTCCATATCTGTCATATAACTGTTGCATGCCTGCCCTGACCTTATCTGTGTCCGCAGTTATGCTGTCCTTATGCCTGTAGCGGGTAAAGAGAGGACGCGGTATATATTTACCTTTATACTTTTTCATCACCTTAATCAGCAAGTCATACTCTGGGAATATGAGGCTCTCGTCATACCCGCCGGCTTCTTCAAGGATTCCTTTTCTGAACATAATACCGACAGCAACGCTATTAAATATATTATCTTTTAGAGAAAAAACCTTTGCCTCATCGGTTTCTATATCCTTCTCATAATAGTCACAGTAGACGAAACTCACACCCCTCTCTCTCTCCAGGATGTTAAACATCTGGGAAAGGATTTCAGGTTCGAAAGTATCGTCGGCATCAAGGAGGATAATATATTCCCCTCTGGCATTGGCTATACCACTATTAAGGGCTGGAATCGCTCCTTTATGTTGTTGTGTTATTACCCCTATTTTGTTTCTATAAGTTTCTAGTATGTCGGGGCTACCATCTGTCGAGCCATCGTCAATTACCAGTATTTCATACAAATGTGAAGGCAAAACCTGGTTTAAGGCACTATCTATGGCTTTCCCTATGAATGCCCCCTGATTATAATTTCGGATTATTACGGTTACCTTCTTTTCCATTTTCCTGACAAGGAGCATCAGCCTATCTTATCCCAGGTTAAGACCTCTTCAGCACTGATGTCTTTCTTAGCCTTTCTTCCGATAATTAGGTCTATATACTTGGGCGGGATACCGGTTCCCGGTCTGACTACCTTGAGCATGTCCTCATTTATGATGCTTCCCTCAGCTATATCCACCTTGGCTATGATGCTGCGCCGGGCAGCGTCTCTTGCCTCCTTTTCGGACTCAGAGGGAACTTTCACGCCATTGCCTAATGCCAATTCAACAGCCCTGATATTCTTAATCATCTGCTTAAATTCATCCGGGGTGAGAGAGCATTTATGGTCAGGTCCAGGAAGGTTCTTATCTAAAGTAAAGTGCTTTTCAATCACGTTAGCGCCTAACGCTACCGCAGCCACCGGGATTGAAACCCCCTCAGTATGGTCAGAAAGACCCACCGGAACCTGAAATACTTGCTTTAAAGTTTCAATTGCTCTCAGGTTCGTGTCTTTTTCATCTGCCGGATAATTAGAAACGCAGTGGAGCAATATCACTTCTCTATTCCCGGCACCATAAATTACATTTAGTGCCTCGTCTACCTCGGCTATTGTCCCCATGCCCGTAGATAGTATAATAGGCTTGTTCTTTCTGGCCAGGTATTCTAAGAAAGCTAGATAGGTCAACTCCCCAGATGCCACTTTGAAAACCGGCATACCCAATTCTTGTGATAAATCGGCACTTTCCTTGCCGAAGGAAGAAGCAAAGAATATTAACCCTAATCTTTCCGAAAGCCCGGCCAACTCCACCCATTTATCCTTTCCCAACTCCAGGGATTTGAACAGTTTATGATAGCTACTCTGCTTACTGGCTAGCTCCTCGGCGGTAAATATCTGGAACTTGATGGCATCGGCCCCAATCTGTGCCGCCTTCCTTATGAGTTCTTTCGCCTGTTCAACCTTGCCGTCGTGATTTATGCCTGCCTCAGCGATGATAAACGTGGGCTCGTTTTCACCGATTCGGCGACCCTTAATTTCCACCTGTCTCATTGACCTGCCTCAGCCAATTCATCTTTATTTTCTATAATCTTCTTTATCGCCGTGACAACATCATCCATATCTGCCACGGTTGCCGGTGGCCGGCATACCATAGTTAACATCAATTCCTTCTCATAAAGTCTCTCCGTCACCGGACAGAGACCTTTATCATAGCTTATATCTTGCCCAAAGTAATTGTAGACAAAAGGCTTCTTCTCATGATAGATAGGGTTTAAATATAGAGGCCTAACATAGCCAGCACCGAAGGGGATACCCTCGGCAACCAGGGCTTTGACAAATGTGTTCCTGGAAATTCCAACCCTGTCTTGGCTGTATTTTATGGGGAAGACATAGTATACATGCCTGGCAAAAGGATAAACCACCGGCGGTATCAGCCCGTCTATTGTGGCTAGCTTCTCGGCCAGGTAATTTGCCAGTTCAATCCTCTGGTTATTAAGCCTGTCAAGCTTTCGGAACTGGGCTATTCCCAGGGCGGCTTCCATCTCGGTCATTCTATAACCCCAGCCCAGGATGTCTGACCTATATGTCCGCTGGCTCTGGCTGGCCAGTACCACTTCACCGTGATTTCTAATCATACTGGCTATCTCGGCAATTTCGTCATCATTAGTGATGAGCATCCCCCCCTCGCCGGTCATAATATTCTTTGTTTCTTGGAAGGAAAAGACGCCGCAATCCCCGATTGTACCGGTAGGTTTCCCTTTATAAAGAGCCCCGGGTGCCTGGGCGCTGTCCTCGATAACCTTGAGGTTGTGTTTTTGGGCGATTGCCATGATTTCATCCATATCGGCCGGGTGACCAAATAAATGAACGGGGATAATTGCCCTTGTCCTAGGTGTAACCGCCGGCTCAATTTTTGCCGGGTCAAGGCAGAAAATATCCGGCTTTATATCCACAAATACGGGGATAGCATTGTGCATCAAGGCGCAGGTAGCTGTTGAGGTGAAAGTATAGGGAGGTACTATTACCTCTTCTCCTGCCTTCACTCCACAGGCGGTCACGGCAGCGTGTAATGCCGCCGTGGCTGAATTAAAGGCTACGGCGTATTTTACATCGTGATAGCTGGCAAACTCCTGCTCAAATTGCCTTATCTTTTCCCCCCCGAGGAAGTGCTCTCCAGGCTGGGCGATAAAGGTAGACAGCTTACCGCTTTCGAGGACTTCCATGACCGCCCTCTTTTCCTCTTCACCTATAACAGGATGAGGTGGAAAGGGCTTCTCCCTTACCTTTTGCCCCCCGAATAAAGCTAACTGGGCCACTTTTCCCTCCTACCTGGATTGTATTTCTATTTTGCTGTCTCTTAGTGGGAGCCGAATCCTTTTGCCATCTTCTTTAGCCGACTCGTGGAAGGCACAAATCAGCTCCAGGGCGGCTCTGCCATCCTCACCACTGGAAATCGATTTCTGCCCTTTGTTCAAGCATTCTATTAAATGCCTAACGCCATCCACCATAAAATCCCTGGGCACATCCTTGTCAATGGGAGAAGCAGCCGGGAAGAGTTCTTTATAGCCTGAGAAAAGCTTGCTTTCCCCAACATGGTAAAACTCTAAATCGTAACCACTGTGGGTTAGATTCAGCCTCCCTTCTGTTCCCAGGCAATCCATCTCAAATATCAAGAAGTTCTTATCATCACAAGCCTGGATGGCGCAAAAAAGACCATCCTTAAACTTCATAACGCCGTCAATATTTGGGTCGTTTGGATTGGGAGACCTATTTTGACTATAGATGGCTCGAATCCACTCAGCGTCCCCAAAGAAGAAACGCAACAGGTCAAACATATGGCTGCCGGTATTGGCAATGCCGCGAGTATAATAAAAGGTAACCTGCTGAATCCTGCCCAGATTTCCGCCCTGAAGGAAGCTTCTCACCTCCTGGTGGAACTTATCAAACCTCCTCTGGTGGTCTACTTGGAGGATAATGTCTTTTTCGTGGCACAGCTTTATCATTTCATCGGCATTTTTCAGGGAATCAGCGATTGGTTTTTCGCAGAAGATAGCCCTTGCTCCACTACTAGCCGCTTGTCGGGCAATCTCCAGATGAGACGAGTTCCAGGTGCATATGCTCAAGATGTCTAAGGCTTCATTGTCTAACATTTCCTCGACATCTTTATATAATGAAGGAATGCCCCATTTCTCCCCGCACTTCCTTAATTTCTCTTCATTCAGGTCGCAAACGGCTACCAGCTCTACGCTGTCAACAGCAGAGTAAGCTCCAGCGTGGGTAGATATCTGCTCTCGTTTCGGGTCGTCATCAAACTCGGCACCGACCCTGCCACAGCCGACTATACCCGCTCTAAAGACCATCATTTCCCCTTGTTGGCGAAATATTCTTCCCGCAAGATACCATGCCTGACAGCATCATAGTACTTACCATTACGGTATATTTCCTGCCTTAGAATACCTTCCCGCTTGAAACCAGCCTTTTCGTTTGATTTCCAGGAACCGATATTCTCTACATTGTTCCCAGCCCAAATCCGGTTCAAATTTAATCTTTCAAAGCCATAAGCAACTATCAATTTCGCCGCCTCAGTTCCATAACCCTTCTTCCATACTTTCTTTTCTCCGATGAATCTCCTCATTTCGGCTGTTCTACTGGTCCAATTAATTTGATAAAGTCCAATATTGCCTATGTATTTATTTGCTTCTTTATCTATGATAGCGAAGACAACTTCATTCTTACTTTTTGTTATCTGTTTGTACTCTTCCTCTAGTTGTTCTAAAGTAGCTGGTAAAGTCCCGGTAAACATATAATGAGTGACTTCAGGGTCATTGACCCACCGCAGCATATTGGTGACAAAGTCTTCTTTGTTCAACGGGCTAAAGTAAATTTTTTCACCGATAGTAAGGGGTTGATACATTTTTACCTCTCCTTGTAACGACTTAAGGCTTGATAATAAGCTTCGTTTCTCAAGCGGGGAGTGCTAGCAATGCCAGGATTTCTGGCTAAAAGTTCCAGGACATCCTCCATTAGAAAAACACCACCCTCTTCATAGAGACTCTTGTAAATCTCAGTAATAAAATCAAGGTCTTCCTGGTAATCTACCGTCCAGCGCATATGAGACAAATCCTGGTCATTCTCCACATTGCCAAGGCGGTATTTCTCGGGATGGTCAAAGAAGTTCATGGTAGCCCATTCCCGCCAGAAGGGGTCTTTCACCTCCTGCCAGGCTTTCTCAATCACTTCAAAGGAAAAAACTGCCGCCCCCAAACCCTGCGGGTAGGTAGAAGGCTTAAAGTTGCCCACACAATCAAATTTATCTTTATTATCAAGATAATACTTTACTACCTTATCAACAACAACCGGGTCAATTAAGGGGGAATCCCCGGTGACCTTCACCGCAATATCAGCCTCAAACCTCCTCGCCGCCTGGTATAGCCTATCAATGAGGTCTAACTCACTCCCGGCATAACAATCTATGCCATTTTCCCAGGCAAACTTCATTATCGGCTTATCGCCTTCGTCATCTGAGGTAGCGATTACCATTTTGTCAATCAGCCTGGTATACTTTAATCTGTTTATTATGTGCCAGAGCATAGGCCTGCCTACTATATCCCTCAGTACCTTCCCCGGTAGCCTGGTAGAACTCATCCTTGCCTGGACTATGGCTACTACCTTCATTATTTCCTATAATACCTGATTATTTTTGTAACTGCTTCAACAACACCATCCAAATCCCTCTGGCTCATCTTAGGGTATAAAGGAAGGGAGATTAGCCCTTCATAGACATGTTCAGCATTGGGGAAATCACCCCTCTTATAGCCGAATGTTTTCTGGTAAAAGGGGTGGAGGTGCAGGGGTATGAAATGTACGCTTGTTCCTATATTTTCTGCAGCTAGAGCTTCAATGAATCTATCCCGGTTAATCTTTAACATGTCAGCCTTCACCCGAATGGGATAGAGATGCCAGACATGCCTCACCCCTTCTTTTTCAACGGGCAACTTTAGCTCAGGAAATTGGCTCAACTTCTCGGTTAGATAGAGGGCGTACTTTTGTCTGGTCTCAATGAATTTATCAAGCTTGCTCAGCTGAACCAAACCTATGGCTGCTTGCATATCCATCATATTATATTTAAACCCAGCATGCTCAATCTCATAGTACCAGCTTCCCGTCTTCTCATATCTTTTCCAGGCATCCTTGCTTATTCCATGCAGGCGCCATTTCCTCATCTCATCAGCGAGCCGTTCATCTTCGGTGGTAATAATTCCCCCTTCACCGGTAGTCATATTCTTAATGGGATAAAAGCTAAAACAGGTAGTATCGCCAATAGTACCGATTTTCCTGCCATTATATTCGGCACCTATGGCGTGGGCAGCATCCTCAATAACCGAAAGGTTGTGCCTTTGGGCAATCTCCATGATTTCATCCATATCGCAGGGCTGTCCGGCATAGTGAACCGGGATTGTGGCTCTGGTTTTACCACTAATCGCCCGTTTCAATCTTTCGGGGTCGATGTTGTAGGTAGCGCTATCGATATCAACGAAGATAGGTCTGGCTCCCTGGAGGACTATAACATTAGCCGTAGCGGCAAAGGTGAAGGGGCTGGTTATAACTTCATCCCCTGAGCCGATACCCAAAGCAGCCAAGGAGGTATGCAGCGCCGCGGTGCAGGAATTCACCGCCACCGCTTCCCTGGCGCCAACATACTCCTTGATTTTGCCCTCAAATTCCAAGACCTTCGGCCCGGTGGTCAACCATCCAGACTTTAGAACCTTGGCCACCTCATTTATTTCCTCATCGGTTATCCAAGGTTGGGCAAAAGGTAAGAAACTGTCCCTTACCGGGTTGCCTCCCTCAATCGCTGGTTTCTCTATCAAACCATCTCCTCCATGATAACCTTTTTCATGAAATCCCTGCTGGTGTGGGGCTCAAAGTCCAGTAATATCTTGGCTAATGTTATATCCAATATTGAATCATAGGTAACCAGCTCTCGCTTTGTCCTGACCCATTTTGCTTCGGGAAATATCTCACATATTAAATCCAGGATTTCGGTAATCTGCCAGCCCTGACCGGAGCCTACATTCACAATCCTATTGGTCGCCTTCTCATATATTGCCGCCTTATAAAGAGCTTCAGCAACATCACCAACGTAAATAAAATCTCGGTACTGGTGGGGGGCAAAGCTCTCTATTACTTCGCCCTTCTTAGCCTTCTCTATGAAAGTATTAATAACGCCCTTATTCCCCTTCCCATAAGCATTGGATATTCTTATGATGAAAAAGTTGATACCAAAGTTATGGTGATAGCCTCGAATCATCTGCTCACAAACGTATTTATGCCAGGAATAGATATTAGTTGGCTTCACTGGAAAATTTTCCTTTATGGGCAAGTCTTCAGTTACGCCATAGACGGCGGCTGAAGATGGAAAGATTAACTTCTTATCGTCGCAAATTCTACATGCCTCAAGAACATTTTGTAAGGACAGCACGTTTAATTCAAAGCTTCTGGAGGGGTCTTTTTGAGCCACCGCAGCATCGATTAGCCCTACCAGGTGGATTATGATATCGTGCTCGGCTATAGCCGTTTGTAATTTATCTGTATCAAGTATATCCCCCGCTATACTTCGGCATGGAGCTGTCGAGGATTGCAGGTCATAAACGCACACTTCGTGCCCGCAGTCGCTGAATTTCCTTACCAGGTGTTGCCCGAGAAAACCGGCGCCGCCAGTTATAAAGACTCTTTTACTCGTCTCCTTCAAGCAATGCCTCCTCCCATTTTGCGTATCTTTGCTCGAATGCTTCTTCGTCTTTTACCCCTACTGCGTAAATAAGCGTTCGCCATCTGCGGTTGGGCATAAATTTCCATGTTTTCTCCGCCAATGACTTACCCATGCCTATATTGAATATGGTTTTGATAATCAAGGTGCGAATGCCCTTAAGACTTGAGACCTTGTTTAGCTTCTTATAAACGGAGCGTGGTATGAAAGGACCTAAGAAAACCTCCTTGGGACGAAAGCCACTAGACTCCAGGGTGAAACGCATTGCCTTCTTAGAGAAATAATTCAAATGAAAAGGATGGCTCCTCTCATGACGAAAATCAACATTGGGCGCAAGCACTATCAACGTTCCTCCTGGGGTTAGCACTCTATATGATTCTCTCAAAACTCTGGTGGGTGATTCAACATGTTCCAGGATATCAGCCGCATACACAGTATCAAACGTTCCGTTGCCCAAAGGCACCCCTTTGTCCAGGTCACAAACTAATGCTTCATACCCCTGCTGGCGAACCCCCTCAATAAAGTGCGGGTTTATATCAACACTAACTGGTGATATTCCGGTAAGTTCCTCAATAACCTTTAACTCGGCACCTCTGCCGCAGCCAATGACCAGAACCTTCCCGGTTACGAATTTGCTAACCGGGTCAATCAAACGCCTTATTCTTGCCTCATCACCGGAACCGGGGCTCCCAATCCTAGCATAAAGCTCTGAGGCCTGTATCTTCTTTTCCTGCATTTCAATTCCTTCCGAGATCTGAGTTAGTGTTCCGGCCATCCTCACCAGAGTTGAGTGTCGAGCCCGGTGCTACCGTGCTTTCTTGAAAGGGTTCAAGCTTAGTAGCAAACCTCTAAAGAAGAAAACTTCTTTTTTAGTAAAACCTTTCAATCCGAACAACACAGAAAAGTATACCCCAGCCCCAGCGACGCAAGCAAGTACCAGGGGTAGGATGTCAGTGGGGTTGATTAACCAGATAACCCCAGCCATTACCCCGCTGGCGGCCAAACTCTTGGCTATGAAAGACCAGTTGATGTTAAACTTGAGGTAACGGGAGGAAATGCGATAGGTCAAACCGGTGGCTATGCCAAAGGCAAGCAAGGTAGTCAAAGCCGCACCGAGTATACCAATGCGAGGAACCAGCACCAAGTTCAACCCAAGATTGGCTGCCCCGGCGATGCCCCAGATTAGCCCCATGCTGCCGGTTTTCTTTACCAGGTTTATAGGTTGACGCATCACTCCGTAGTATCCCCACAGTATCATACTCGGGGCGACAAAGGGCACCACCAGGAGGCCAGCGCCGACAAACTCAGGGGTAGCTAGATGTCGCAGCAGCGGACCAGCCAGGATAGATAGACCAACGGCTGCCGGTATAGCTACCATGAGGAAGTATTTCAGTGAGTAGGCTAGGTGGGTTTTAACCTCCTCAACCCGGCCATGGTCATACAGATTAGCCACAGTGGGTACCAGGACAGTATTGAGGGGGCCCATAAACATTCGGATGGGCGTACCTAGATTATAGGCAGCAGAGTAGATACCGGTAGCACTCATACCTAGGAAGGCTGAAATTACGTACCTATCACTGAGATTGGTTACCCATAGGGAAAGCGCTGAGGGGATAAGGGGAAGGGAGAAGCGCAGATAGTCTTTTATTCTGGCAAAGCTGGCTTTGGGAGGAAGCCCTATCCCAATTTGCCGGATAATCATACCAAGCATGATGGCAAAGAAAGCAATATTAACGAGTAATATCCCCAAAACGACACCGAATATGCCCCATCCGGAAAGGATAAAAAAGACTATCATCCCAATCTCGCTGAAAGCCTGCGCCACCATTAGAATGGAAAAAGCCTTCATCTGTCTGAAGGTACGGAAAAAGAATAGAAAAAGGAAATTAAAAGAGAAAAAGGGAAGGGTAATGGCGATGAGCTTGACAATGTTTGTCGCTTCTATACCGCCAAATAGCAGCTCGGCCATTCGAGCCGAGAAGAGAAACAAAATAAGGGTAATAAGCCAGCTCCAACTGAACCCGGCAATGAGTATGGAAAAGAAGCCTTCTCTGATCTTTTTATTATCACTCTCTCCAGCAAAGAACCTGACAAAGGCAAAGTCAACACCCAGGGTGCAAAAGGTGGCCAGTAAGGCTAAGGTAATCTGCACCTGCGCCAGGGTTCCATAGGCAACCGAGCCTAAAAGCTTGGAAACCACTGGTAGCAGCACTAAGCCTCTAGCCAGCAGTATCCCACGGGCAAACCCTACAGTGATAATATCCTTGGTGAACTTTTCATATGGCTGTTCTTGCAGTTTATGGCCTACTCTCGATAGAAGGTTATTTTGTAGATTTGACTCTTCTAATTAAACTGGAGGTCGATATACCCTCCACCAAAGGAATCTGTTCCACTCTACCCCCATAACTCTCCACAAACTCTCTGCCCACTATTTCCTCACGTTCATAGTCGGCCCCCTTAACCAGAATGTCTGGCCTTAACTCACTGATTAATCTTTCTGGAGTAGGCTCGGAAAATATGACTACGTAATCGACACAACTCAATGCCGAGATGATATATGCCCTATCCAGCTCGGGGACGAAAGCTCTATCTTCACCCTTTAATGCTCTTACCGAACTATCACTATTTACTGCCACTACTAACTCATCACCCAAGTTCTTGGCTTGTTCCAAGAGTTTGATATGCCCTATATGCAAAAGGTCAAAACAGCCGTTGGTAAAAACGATCTTCTTTCCCTTCTTTTTTCTCTTCTCGTCTAGGATGACGATTAATTGCTCCAGACTCTTAATTTTGCTACTAGAAGGATTTATATTCTCACCAATATAATTAGCTATCTCGCTGACACTTACTGTTGCTGTGCCTACCTTACCGACTACGATTCCCCCAGCAATATTTGCTATATGAGCAGCCTCACTATAAGAGTAACATGAGAATAGCGCCAGCCCGAAGACACTACTAACCGTATCGCCAGCCCCGGTTACATCGTAGACTTCCTTAACTCTGCTATAAATATGCTCGTATTTACCATCAGATTGATACAATGACATTCCGTCCTTGCCTCTAGTGATAAGTATGGCTTCACACTGTGCCTCCTTAAGTAAGTGGCTAGCAGCATCTCTAAAATCTTGCTCGCTGTGTATTTCCCTCCCATAAACTGTTTCTGTCTCTTTCTTATTTGGAGTGACCACGGTAGCTCCAACGTACTTCTTGAGCCAGTTCCCTTTCGGGTCAACAAGTATAGGCTTATTACTTTTCCGAGATAAATCTATAAGCCTTCTCACCAGGCTTTCGGTTAACAACCCCTTCAAATAGTCACTGATTATTATCCCGTCATAGGTCTCCAAGTTGCCCATTACAAACTGAATAATGCGTTGTTCAAGGTCAGCCAGAATCGGTTGTGTTGATTCGTTATCAATCCTTATCATCTGCTGTCCCTGAGAAATTATCCTTGTCTTGGTAGTAGTTAGCTTGGCAGAGTCAACAAAAATGCCATCCGGATTAATCCCTCTTCTTGTCGCTTGTTCTGTTAACTTCCTACCATTATCATCATCCCCTATAACACAAAGTAGGTCTACATTAGAGCCCAATTCAATTAAGTTGTTTGCCACGTTAGCGGCTCCACCCAGAACACAACTCCTCTCGGTTATCCTTGCCACTGGGATGGGAGCTTCAGGAGATATCCTTTCAACCACAGTCGACACATATTCATCCAGCATGGCATCACCAATAACTAGTATCCTCAAGTTCTTAAGTCCTGCTAAAATCTTGGTAAGATCACCTGACATTCCTTTGCCCCCATGTTTAATGAATCGGTCTAAAACAATGCCCCCTTAATTCTACCAGCTATCCGATTTTGCGCGTCCAGTAATCCAGCAGATCTCGCAACGTTTGGTCCATGCCAATAGTGGGTTCCCATCCGGTAAGATTTCGGCACTTAGTAGAGTCACAGACTTGAACCGGTATATCAATGGGGCGAACTAGTTTTGGGTCAACACGCAACTCAACCTTACCTTTTAGACCAGTCATTTCCAGCATCATATCCAAAAGCTGTCCCATTGTGTATAGGTTATCACCACCAACGTTATAAGCCTCACCAGACTCATGTTTGAGCAAAAGAAGATAATAAGCTTCAACACAATCCCTTACATCCATGACTACCCGCTTACTGGAAAGAGTGCCTACATTTATTACTGGCTCCTGATATCTCTTCATGATTCGCACAATTTGATAAGCGTCAGATGATATAGAAAACTTCCTTCCACGACGCGGACCGGTGTGTGAGAATGCCCGAGTTACAAAAAACGGCAATGAGCAGGATTTTGCCCTCTCGCGAACAAATAAATCAGCAGCTGCTTTGCTTACCGCGTAAGGGTTAATTGGAGCTAGTGGGAACTCTTCGGTAATAGGTCCCTTTTCCTCAGGCACTGCGCCATATACTTCTGAGGTGGAGCAAAACATCAGGCGGCACAGGGGGCTGAACTTGCGGATGGCTTCAGCGATATTAACGGTACCAACGCTGTTTGCCACATGGGTCTGCCGAGGCTCCACAAAACTTGTCGGCGGGTGGCTCTGCGCCGCCAGGTGAAAGACTCCTTCAAATTGACCTTCCTCAAATACCCGGGCCATGGATTCATAATCGGTTATGTCCCCATACAAAAATTCGAGTTTACCAAAGTTGCTATCCGGAACTACATCCCGAACATCATTTTCTCTACCATTTGAACTCCTTACCAGTCCTACAACCTTATGGTCCTGACTGATCAGGAAATTAGCCAGATGTGGACCAACAAACCCTGTGATTCCCGTTATTAGGAATTTCAAGACTATTCCCTCCCTTTGTCATCCTTACTCGCGAGATTACCTAATACTACTTGTTTAACCGCCCCATATAAATCTCTGGCAATATAATCGGGTTTTATCTTAGTCCCATTCTTGCCATGCCAAGAGTACTTATCTCTCAGAAGAATAGCGGTGCACCTGGCGTTGTGGCCAGCTTCAATGTCAGCTAGATTATCACCAATAACAAAAGAGCTTTTTAAATCAAGGTTGAACTCCCCTGCTGCTGCCTCTAGCATCCCCGGATTAGGCTTGCGACAGTAACAAGTCGTTCTATATTCTTCAACAATGCCGTTGACATGGTGTGGGCAATAATAGATCCCATCTAGTATGGCTCCTTCACATGCCAACAACTCCTTAAGTTTATAATTTATCTCTCGGACGTCCTCTTCGGTGAAATATCCCCTAGCAATACCTGATTGGTTAGTTACCACAATGACCTTAAATCCATTTTGATTTAGTAGTTTAATAGCCTCAATTACTCTTGGTAGGACTCGAATGTTACTGCCATCATCAAGGTAACCAACGTCCTTAATGATAGTCCCGTCTCGGTCCAAGAAAACAGCTCTTTCCATAGCTAACTACCCTGTTAACCAAGTTAATCAATATTTTCTATTTCCTTCTCGACCAACGCACAGATGATATGCCCGATAGTAATGTGAGCCTCTTGAATTCTAGGGGTGCTATCAGAAGGGACGGATATGTTTATATCAGACACTTGAGCAAGCTTACCTCCACTCCTCCCTGTTAGACTGATAGTCTTCGCTCCCTTCTTTTTGGCTGCCTTTATCGCTTCCACTACGTTTGGTGAATTTCCACTAGTGCTAATAGCAATTACTGTATCTTTCTCACCCACTAAGGCTTCTACCTGGCGAGTGAAGACTGCGTCATAGCCATAATCATTGCCTATCGCCGTCAGGATGGAGGTATTAGTAGTGAGCGCTATTGCTGGCAGGGCTCTTCTATTTTTCACCTCGAATTGCCCTACCAGTTCAGAGGCAATATGCTGGGCATCGGCAGCACTCCCTCCGTTACCACACAAAACTACCTTACCCCCTGACTCGTATGTGGTAACAATAGACTTAACAATATGCTCGATTTCACCTATTTTGGTCTCGGCAATTCTTTTTTTTACCCGAATGCTTTCTCGTAGCATATCATAGATTTCATGACTCATGGTTAACGCCCCCAAGCTCGGTAATACTATTGGCACCGATATTGCCAGCTGTCCGCATTTTACGCTATTACAGTCTATTTTTCAAGCCCAATATCTTCCATAATTCTCATTGTTGCCAATGATACATGTCTAAATAACTGTTCTGCGCTAATCGGTCTACACCGAAACCTTCAATAGTCTTGCCTTCGCTGATTGGTGAAGGCACCTTGGAGCTGTAGTTAAAGCGAGGCTGATAATCAGAACGCCCTCGATAAATATATCCCACTCTCGCAACCCATAAATATTTCACTGTCTTTTTAGTTGTCGCCTAACGGCTTCAAGCACTTCTTCAACTGTGATAGATTCAAGGCAAATCCGGTTCTGGCAACTTTCCACCCTTGCCAGCTTCCCCACAGTATAACATGGGCTGCAAGGTAAATCCTTTCGGATAATTATGTTTTGCTTACCTAGCGGACCGGTTCTAACATAATCCGTTGGTCCGCAGATGGCTACTACCGGCGTGTTCATAGCAACAGCCACGTGCATCAGTCCGCCGTCGTTACTAACTAAGCAATCGCTTCTGTTGATAATCGCGGCAGTCTGTCCTAAGGTTACCTCACCAGATGCAATAATTGGTTTAATACTCAGGTCGCTGAATGTCGCTTCAATTAATTGCCTCTCGCCAGGTGAACCTAGAGCAATCATCTTTATATTGGAATCCCGAAGCAACTTGTCGGCAAGTTTGGCATACTTCTTACTATCCCAACGTTTCCACTCTTGCTTGGGATTTGAGCCCGGTGACACACCGATGACTTTATTACTCTTTGTAATACCATGTTTCTTAAAATACTCTGTGGCAAATTGTTCATCCTCAGTACCAACATAAAAGGAAGGGGTTCTGTCTACAACCCTAATACCCAACTTGTTCATCAGACATATATTCATATCTAGCTCATGTTTGTTCTTGTCCATTTTTACCCAATAGTTATAAAGGCAACTAAACATATTAACAATGCCAATACTATACGTGTGTCCTAGTCGATAAGGGGCTCCGCTTAATATAGTAAGCCAAACCAAATACCTCCGTGAGCCATGAAAATTACTGACGATTAAATCAAATTTGCGTTTCCTCATTTGAAAGATAAATCTCCAACGCTGGGAGAAAGGCAGGTCTGGGAGCTCACACTTTATAATCTCATCAACCAGTCCGCCTCCATCCACTACCTGTTCACATCCACCTTTGCCAACTAAAAGAGTTATATGCGCATCTCTAAAACTATTTCTCAACGCCTTGATAACAGGCGTATAAAGTATCATATTGCCTATACCCATTTGCCCGTAAACCAAGATTTTCTTAACCTTCCCGAAGTCTATCTTCCCCTTTCTTGGCAGAAGCAAAATAGCGGAAGGTCGAAGAATAAACATACTATATAGCGCAGCGAGTATGTGTCTCATAACTAGCCTGATAGTTCAGTTGTTGTAGTTCAAATCACCCTTACCGAATATTAGGCGCTAGCCTTAGTGTTTGTCAATAAAATCAGCTTATTTGCCCCTCTTCGCCTGATAAAGGCTGCCCTCGGTCAATTCCCCCTATCGATCACTAATGCTCCTAGTTACACCTATAGTTATGTGCGTTTGGGGTGGACTCCGGGGATCACTGGGTGTATCTAGTGGGATCAGTTCATCGCTGAATATTATTGCAGGCACCACAATACTTGTAGTATTCTATCATCGTATATGCCAGTGAGTGAAGCAGTATCCAGAAGCTGAGCATAGAACATAAAAACATGCGCTGAGCTTACACCCACAACCTGGAGGACAGCACGTAGCTTCGACATGAGTATTGCCATAGGGCTACTGGAAGGGATTTTACATGGAGTTTTGGTTGAAACTGCTGGATTGGGATGGGAGTGTACGGCGTAGGGTATCATTGCTACTGTTAGCTATCAGCATGGTAGCAATGATTGGTGTACTCGGCTGCGTTATGGCTGCACCAGCTGGGCGAGAGAAGTTCACCGAGTTCTACATGTTGGGCTTGAGTGGCGAGGCTGCGGATTATCCTAAGGAACTCATGGTAGGAGAGCAGGCGAGGGTAATTTTGGGTATCATCAATCGTGAGCATGAGGAGATAACTTATAGACTAGAGGAAGCAATAGACGGCGTTAAGAATGGTGAGATGGAATCGGTGACTCTGGAGCATAATGAGAAATGGGAAGGACCAGCCAGTTTTGTTCCTAATAGAGAAGGAGCGTACCAAAAGGTAGAGTTCTTATTGTATAAGGGTACGGATAGTGAGCCTTATCTAAAGCTTCACCTGTGGGTAGATGTGACCATGGTAAAACATCTTTCTTACAACAAATACTTTAACGGTGTGTTTAGCGAAGATTTTACTCTTCAATCCAGTGATGGTATGTTTCAACTGAATATTGGCCAAGACACAACAGGCGTCACCAAAGATGGGGGGGCACTCAGCGAGTTAAACATGATTAATAGGCAATGGGAACACCTGCGAAACCCACCAAAAGATTACAGTGTTGTCGGCCTTTTCTACGATCTTGATCCTGTCGGGGCTATCTTTGACCCACCAATAAACCTCGTCTTTACCTACAAGGAGACTCTAATACCGTATAAGCCGCATATGGAGGCTCTGATGCAATATCGCGTGAATGAAGACGACCTGACAATTGCTATGTGGGATAAGAAAACCGATGAGTGGTCTGTGCTTGAAAATTGTATAGTTGACCCTGCGACCAATACCATTACTGCATCAGTAAACCACTTGGCTGCCTTTACTATTTTAGCCTATAATCCTGCTCCCTTTACCATTAGCAACCTAACCGTAACCCCTGAAGAAGTTAATATCAGCGAAGAAGTAAATATCAGTGTCCTTATCACCAATACCAGTGAAGCTGAGGATGTATACCCAGTAACGTTAAAGATAAATGATAAAGTGGAAGCCACTGAGGATATTCTTCTGGCTGGCGGTGGCAGCGAGATAGTAACCTTTACCACTACTAAGGATGTTCCTGGAACCTATACCATAGATGTCTATGGTATAAAGGGGACATTTGAAGTGGTGGGAGTGCTCCCTGCTGCGACTAGACCGTGGGTAATCATCGGTGTTATAGCTGCCGCAACCACCACTATATTTATGCTACTGGCACTTAGATGGCACCGAAGGAGGGTCTAGTAGCATCAGATAGAGCATGCTGAGGAGCAGTCTTTGGGTCGCGTTAGTCGCCTCGTTTCTCACAATTCAGCTTTAGCGTCGTCGCCTAGAAAGAGCCCTACCGCCTTGTATTTGTCGCCAGACATTGTAATTTGAGCACCCCTACCTATGACGCTATCCTCAAGCTGGCCAATGTCGTGGATACGACAGTTCTCTAAGACCACCGAGCGCTCTACAGAGGAAGCTTCCACAATTGTCTCTTTGCCGATACTGGTGTAAGGACCTATAACAGAGTTTTTAATCTGGCAACCTTCAGCAATAGATAGCGGACCGCGAAGAGTGCTATTTTCTACCTCTGCCCCTTGTCTAACCTCAACCATACCTATTACCTGGCTTTGTGAATCAACCTTGCCTTTTATATCTCTTTTTAGAAGAGCGTCAAGGAGGACCTGGTTGGCTTCCAGAAGGTCATCCTTATTTCCGGTGTCAATCCACCAATCTTCAAGAATGTGACCTTGAACCCTTTGCCCGCTAGTGATGAGACCCTGTATGGCATCTGTAATCTCCAGTTCACCCCGCCATGATGGCTTGAGTTGGGCTATTGACTGATGCACTGCGCTGGAGAAGAGATATATACCAATGACGGCGAGATTACTCCGTGGCTGTTTCGGTTTTTCTTCGAGGTGGGTTATCTGCCCCAGGTTATCGAGCTCTGCTACCCCAAAACAGCGGGGGTCACCAACCTCCTTAAGCAGTATCAGGGCATCGGGGCGATGTCTATTAAATTCCTCCACAAACTGAGTGATGCTGCCTTTAATGAGATTGTCCCCGAGGAACATAAGGAATAGGGAATCACCGAGAAATTCTTGTGCTGTCTTTACCGCATGTGCCAGCCCTAAGGGCTCAGGCTGCAAAATATAGGTGATTTGAACCCCCCAATTTGAGCCCCCTCCGACAGCTTCTTTTATCGACTCACCCGTCTCCGGTGAAATAACTATGCCAATATCGGCAATCCCTGTTTCTGCAATCTGGTCTAGCGCATAGAACAGTATTGGCTTATTGGCAATGGGAATGAGGTGCTTAGCCATGGTACTGCTAAGAGGCCTAAGCCGAGTTCCCTTCCCTCCAGCTAGCACTAAAGCCTTCATATCGATCTCCTCAAGCTACAGACCTTTATAGTATAAACCTTGTTCACTTATATTATACAAGCTTTTCCTTGAGAAAATCTATAGCTTTTACCGGAGAGGGGTCAACCTCGTTTAACATTGCCAGATAGTAGCTGGTATAGTCGCCAAACAGCACCAGGCTCATTACCTGACTCAAGGGGCTGGTGCCAATGCTATCCACAATTTGATAGTCAACCTTAGCCCGTTCTAGGAGCTGACAGGTTACCTGATAGCGAAGCTGGATTCGCTGGGAAAGCAACGCCGACCGAAGCAAAACGACTGCTATTTTAGGGGCTAACTCCGCGGGGAACTGGTAACCGACCACGCTGTTGTGATTGAGCTCGGGGAAGACCTCATAGAAAGCCCAGGCCTTGCTGTTCTCGTTGAGCTGGCTTTTCCAGCGGTGGGCTACCTCAGATACTATACCAGCACCATATATTACCGGCAGGCGACCATAAAGCTTACTTGCCAGTTGCTTGGCCGGATTTTGTGGCAGAGGCACGCTTTCACCTATTTTTTCGGACAGTGCTTGTAAAACTTGCACTGTTTCGGCTACGTCCGACGATTTATCACCAATGAAGCCCAGCTTTTGTAGAAAGCAGAGGAGGGGGATGAACATAAAAGGTAAGGCAGCGCGGGGCTGAGCCTTATAGTGGAAGGTGAAAACGGGGACGTTTCTTTTCTCAGCCATGGTTTTCAGTTTGCCGCCAGTGGTAATTGCCAGCTTCTTTGCCCCTGTCTCTAGCGCTTGCTCAAATGAAGACAGGGTTTCCTCGGTCGTCCCCGAATAACTGGAGGCAATGACCAGAGTTTCGGCATCAACGAAGGCGGGCAGATGGTAGTGGCGGCAGATAAGGATGGGCAGCTTAGCCTCAGATAGTGCCAGGCTGCTCACTAACTCGCCACCGATAGCTGAACCGCCCATGCCCAAGATAACCACTTTATTAACCCTGGCGTAATCACGAGGCAAGTCGAAATCCGTCGCCATTTGCCAGGCTTGCTGGCAGAGCCGCGGCATCTCGTGTAGGCAGATAAGCATACCTTCTCTGTCATATCGCTTAAATAGCTGGCGGTCATCTAGGCTGAGATAGCCCATTAAGGTCACCTCCTCAATTCCCTCTCCTTAAGCTACACAAGCAGCTTTTGAAGCTATTTTACCACAGGAACTTGTCTATGTCCTCAGTAGCAAGGTAGCTAGTATTCAAGGGCTGGTAAATACTGTAGTGGCTACGGATATGGCATTATCCGCCAGATTGTCGAATTCGTACACCGGTTTCTGGTTACACAATTGCTTGGATCGTTACCTCAGTTAACAATCTAGCGGTTTGTGCGCACGTGGTTAATCACAGTCCCATTCTATCCACCGGGCTAGCCTTCTTGTGAACCCGTATCATATCCTCAGCACCCAAGCTTGAAGTATAGCGCCTAGTCATCTCCAAAGTAGAGTGGCCGAGCATACACTGGAGGGTGAACAGGTCCCCTCCGTTTCGCAGATAGTTAATAGCTGCCGTGTGTCTGAATGTATGCGGCCCGAGCTTAGTGTCCTTTATCCCTGCTCTCTCGCATAACCGCCTGACTATCGTTTGGATGCCTTCTTTGGTTATGGGTGTTCTCTCTTCGGTGACCCATAAGCAGGGATGGCTGTCGTTTCTCCTCAGTAGGTATCTCAGTACGGCTTTCTGGGTCGTTTTTCCAAACCTGACTATCCTCTCCTTCGCGCCTTTCCCCATTACCTTGATTGTTTCCCTGTCAAAGTCTACATCCTTTAACTGTATATCGGACAGTTCCTTGAGCCTTATGCCGGTATCCAGGAACAATAGGACTATCGCCTTGTTCCGAATATCCAGAAATCTGTCGCCGGAGCATAGGAGCAGTAGATTCTCTATATCTTGCTGGGAGAAGGGCTTTATTATCTTCCTCGGGGTTTTGGGGGCTTTCATCCTCTCCATGGGACTTTCCTTCATGAGTCCCTGAGATTTAAGCCAGCTGAAGAACGCATGTAGTGTGCGGTAGTAACTGCTGCTGCTAAAGGGGCTTAACCCCTTTTCTTGAAGGGACAGTAGATATGAGCGGATGTAATCGGGGGTTATATCAGGTGCATTGAGGGGCAAATCGTGGGCTTTGGCGAACGCGATGTAGTTTACTGCTACCTGGCGGTAGCTCTCCAGCGTCTTTGGGGATTTCCCCTCTACCTTGCAAGATAAAAGGTATCCCCTGAGTAGATTTGCTAGGTTATCAGAAGTAGTTAGGGTGTCAAGAGCAGGCGTGGGTTGTGCCTGAAGACTTTCGTATGTTAGGTTGTCTAGCACTATTCATTTCAGCCACCCAACGGCTATTTAGCTTCAAAGTAGGCCGTACAGGTCTCGAACCTGTGACACCCTGATTAAAAGTCAGGTGCTCTACCAACTGAGCTAACGGCCCCCTATACCTAAGCTAGTTTAGCAAATGTTGACTCCTCTGTGCAACTTGTGTGGTGGAACAGGCGTGTTGGGTTCTGGTAGATTGGCTCATCTGGGGAAATATCTCACAGTTGCAAGCTGATATGCTTTATTGCTAGAATTAGCTTGATTAAGGCGGCTCTTCGCTGTCGTCATTTTATGGCGGAGGGCTTTTGTTTAGCGGAGAGGTAGTATGGTAGCCGAGTATAACCCACAGGAAATAGAGAAAAAGTGGCAGCAGAAGTGGGCTGAGGATAATCTGTATCAGGTTGATAAGGATGATACCAGGCCCAAGTGGTATGCCCTGACCATGTTCCCTTATACCTCTGGTGACTTTCATATCGGTCATTGGTATGCCATGGCTCCCTCTGATGTTCATGCCCGGTTCAAGCGGATGCAGGGCTATAATGTGCTTCACCCTATGGGTTTTGATGCCTTTGGGCTTCCTGCTGAGAATGCCGCTATCAAGCATGGTATTCATCCCTTCGTTTGGACAATGCGGAATGTAGAGAATATGCGCCGTCAATTAAAGAGCATCGGCGCTATATATGACTGGTCTCGCGAGGTAATCACCTGCCTGCCCGAGTATTACCGGTGGACGCAGTGGTTCTTTTTGAAGCTATATGAGAACGGACTGGCCTATCGGGGCAAGGCTCCGGTTAACTGGTGTCCTCGGTGTCAGACAGTGCTGGCTAATGAACAGGTTGTGAATGGATGCTCCTGTGAGCGCTGTAGCTGTAATGTAATCCTTCGTGACCTGGAGCAGTGGTTCTTCCGTATCACCAAATACGCCGATGAGCTTATGGAGCACGATGGCATTGACTGGCCAGAGCGGATAAAGACTATGCAGAGGAACTGGGTGGGCAAGAGTGTGGGCACCGAGATTTCTTTCGCTCTTGACCACACCGGTGTAGAAGATAAGGAAATCAGGGTATTTACCACCCGCCCTGATACCGCTTTTGGGGTTACATTTATGGTTCTGGCTCCGGAGCATCCCCTGGTGGCTGAGCTAACCACGCCGGAGAGAAGGGATGAGGTTGAAGATTATATTGCCCGCTCACGGCAGCAGACCGAGATAGAGCGGCTGTCAACTGAGAAAGAAAAAGACGGCGTATTTACCGGGACTTATGTGGTCAATCGGCTTAACGGTGAGAAGATACCCGTCTGGATTGCTGACTATGTACTGGTGAGCTATGGCACGGGGGCGGTTATGGCAGTGCCGGCTCATGATGAGCGAGACTTTGTCTTTGCCAAGAAGTATGACCTGCCCATAAGGATGGTGATAGCCCCCGAAGGATGGGGGGGCGAGGAGCTGGAGGAGGCATACATTGAGCCGGGTACAATGGTGAACTCAGGGCAGTTTGATGGACTTCCCAGCGAGCATGGCGGGGAAGCTATTTCCGACTTTCTCGAGGAGAAGGACTGGGGAAAACGAGCTATAACCTATAAACTTCGTGATTGGCTTATCTCCCGTCAGCGTTACTGGGGGACACCGATACCTATGATTTATTGCCCCAGGTGCGGCATTGTCCCTGTCCCTGAGCAGGACCTGCCGGTGTTACTTCCTGAGAATGCCGAGTTTAAGCCCGCCGGTGAATCCCCGCTGAAGTATTGTGATGAGTTTGTGAACACCACCTGTCCCCGGTGCTCATCCCCGGCTAAGCGGGAAACTGATACCATGGATACCTTTATGTGCTCCTCGTGGTATTTCTTGCGTTATGCCAGCCCTCACTATGATGCTGCTCCTTTTAGTGATGACGATATGAAGTATTGGCTGCCGGTGGACATGTATACCGGGGGCGCCGAGCACGCTGTCATGCACTTGTTCTATGCCCGCTTCTTTATCAAAGCGCTGCGCGATATGGGGCTGATTGACTTCGGCGAGCCCTTTACCCGCCTGTTCAATCAGGGGGTTATTATTGTTGAACGTCAGAAGATGAGCAAGTCGCGGGGCAACGTGGTCAACCCCGACGCCTATGTTTCCGAGCTGGGGGCTGATGCCGTGCGTGCCTACCTTATGTTCATCGCCCCCTGGGAGAGGGGTGGGGAGTGGGATGACAGCGGTATCAGCGGCATAAGCCGCTGGCTTAATCGGGTGTGGAGTCTGGTGCTGGAGCCGTACGAGATGAAAGGCGAGGTTGTGCCTAAGGCTGGGAAGGATTTGCTGCGCCTCACCCACCAGACGATAAAGAAGGCGACCAGTGACCTGGAAAAGCTGCGATTTAACACCATGATAGCGGCGCTTATGGAGTATACTAACTACCTGACTAAGGTTAAGGGGAGTGGGGCGGTTGACCAATCAACCTGGAAAGAGTCTATAGATACTCTGCTCCTGCTTCTGGCACCGACTGTCCCTCATCTGGCCGAGGAGATTTGGCAGAGGGTGGGGTATGAGTATAGTATTCATAATCAGAGCTGGCCATCTTGGGATGAGGAGCTGGCTGAGGATGAGGAGATTGTCCTGGTGGTTCAGGTCAATGGTAAGTTGCGCGACCGGCTCGCTGTTCCGGCGTCTATCACCGAGGATGAGGCCAAAGAGCTGGCGCTGGCAAGCCAGAAGGTAAAGCCTTATCTGGAGAATAAGCAGATAGTGAAAACGATATATATTCCGAAGAAGCTGGTAAATCTGGTAGTTCGCTGAAGGAGAGGCGAGATGAAGGTTGCATTCGTTGGTGGTGGGGTTATGGGGGAGGTGATACTGTCAGCCGTTCTGGATAAGGGACTGGCTTCGCCGCAGGATGTCTCGGTCAGCGATGTCAGTGAAGCTCGGAGGCACTATCTGGAACAGAAATACGCCGTCGCTGCCCTCGGTGACAATCGTCAGGTGGTGGGGAGGGGCGATATCGTGGTTATGGCGATTAAGCCGCAGAATCTGGTTGAGGTGATGGCTGAGCTCGATGGTCAGATTAAGTCGGCTCAGCTGGTGATATCCATCATTGCTGGTGCCAGAATCGCTACCCTGTCTAATGGACTAAACCACAGGCGCATAGTTCGTGTTATGCCCAACACGCCTGCCCGCATTGGTGAGGGCATGGCGGTGTGGACGGCTACTGACGAGGTAACCGAGCAGCAAAGGGGGCAGGTCGGTGCTATTCTCAGCGCCATGGGCAAAGAGCTTTATGTTGATGATGAGAAGTATATAGATATGGCTACGGCGGTGAGCGGTAGTGGTCCCGCCTATGTTTTCCTGTTTGTGGAAGCGCTGGTTGAGGCGGCAGAGAGCATCGGCTTGCCGCAGGACATGGCACGGAAGCTGGTATTGCAGACATTAATCGGCTCGGGTCATTTCCTCCAGAAGTCAGACAAGCAACCTTCAGAGCTGCGAAGGATGGTTACCTCTCCCGGCGGCACCACCGCCGAGGCTCTGGCTCAGTTTGAGAAAGGGCAGTTCACCGAGCTGGTGAAGCGGGCGGTTGAGGCTGCCTATAAAAGAGCTAGAGAATTGGGCAGCTAAGCAACACTGCCAAGTTTGCCTGCCTCTTAAAGCAAGAGATGCCTCCGTTTTCTGCCTGCTGAGTTTGCTGTATGTACTTGACAATTAATCATACAAGTATTACAATTCATACAAATCAGACATTTTTTACTAAAGGAGTAAAGGAGTCATGGATAGCAAAGATATCGAGCGCGAATTTAAATGCTTCGGTTCAATGACGGTTGGTCTTAAAGGGCAGGTGGTTATACCGGCTAATGCGCGTAAGGAGCTGGATATAAACAACGGAGATACACTCCTGGCTTTCAAAGCTCCGCACCGGCAGGGATTAGTATTAATCAAGGCTGACGCTATGAAGCAGGTGTTAACCATGATGGGTGAACGGCTAGCCCACTTTGAGAAGCTGGTAAAGGACCATAAGGTCGCTGGAAGCGGCCAGGAAAAAGAAGAGGGTTGATGGGATGAAAAACTGGAAGATTGCGGTCATTGTATTATTGAGTCTGGTTATAGCTGGCTCTGTGGCTTGTACTCCCTTCAGGGGTGGTGGTGGGGAGGAGGAAGACACCAGCCAGATGGTTGAGGTGATTCGGGATGACCTGGTCGTCAGCATCAACGGCGGCGGTAATATAGCTGTGTCCAGTGATGCGAACCTGGCCTTTGGCAGTGGAGGTAAGATAGATGAGATATACATTAAGGAGGGTGATGAGGTTTGGGAGGGGAGAGTGCTGGCCAGGCTTGATACCAGCGCTCTGGAGCTGGCTTTGACTCAGGCAGAGGCTGCCGTAGTACAGGCGGAGGCTGCGATAGAACAGGCACAGGCTACTCAGACCCAGGCAGAGGCTAATCTGGAGCAGGCTGAATATGACCTAAAACTGTTGAAGAGACAGAATATCCATGGCTCTCGGAGAACGGTTGCCGAATTGGGGCTTGAGGCGGCCGAATTGGGGCTTGGGGCGGCTGAGTTGAGCATTGTGGCGGCTGAATCGCAGTTGGTTGCTGCCGAGCAGGCAGTGGCTGAAGCGCAGAAGCAGCTGGACGAGGCAATTATCACCGCTCCCTTTGCCGGAGTAGTGGCCGATGTATATGTTGATGAGGGGGACACTATTTCTACTACCACTACCATAGTGTATTTGATTGACCTCGCCGCTATGGAGCTGAGCGTGGAACTGGATGAGATAGACATTCCGGATGTGGAGAAGGGGCAGAGGGCTATTATTGAGGTAGATGCATTGCCCGACCTGAGCCTTGAGGGCGAGGTCGGTGCCATTCGCCCGGTGCCCACATTAGAAGGCGGGGTGGTTCTCTATGAGGTCGAGATTGACTTTGTCGTCCCGCAGGATTCTGGGCTTAGGGTCGGCATGAGCGCTGAGGCCGATATCGTCATTGCCGAGAGAAGTGGTGTTCTGCTGGTGCCCGACCGGGTGATTCAACAGGACAGGCAGGGCAGTTCTATAGTTTATGTTATGGTTGATGAACACATTGAGGAGAGGGTTGTGGTTACCGGTATCAGTGATGGTTTCTACATCGAGATTATATCCGGGCTCGAAGAGGGTGAAATGGTGGTGACGGAAAGGCAGGAGAGGTCAAATTCAACCAGGCCGGGGCTTCCTTTTCATTAATAAACCCCAAGATTGTTGACTGTTGAGGTTAAAGGCGTGATTGAGCTGGAGAATGTTACCAAGGTTTACCGAATGGGCAAGGTAGAGGTCAATGCCCTGAGGGGGTTAACATTGTCTGTTGCCACCGGGGAGATGATTGCCATTGTTGGTGCCTCAGGTTCGGGCAAATCAACTCTGCTTAACGTAATAGGCTTGCTGGATAGACCTACCTCCGGCAGGTATCTGTTCAATGAAATTGATGTCAGCCAGCTTAACGATAATCAGCTCGCCGAGATGAGAAATAAAGAGCTCGGCTTTGTCTTTCAGGACTTTAACCTTTTGCCCCGAGCCACTGCTTTGGCCAACGTAGAGCTCCCCCTGATATATAGTCGGAATGCTGGCAATCGGAGAGAACGCGCCGCCGAGGCACTGCGATGGGTGGGGTTAGAGCAAAGGGCCAAGCATAAGCCCACCGAGCTGTCGGGCGGAGAACAGCAGCGGGTAGCCATTGCCCGGGCACTGGTTAACAATCCGTCCGTCATTCTGGCTGATGAGCCAACGGGTGAACTTGACACCCATTCTTCGTCCGAGATTATGTCTATTTTTCGCAAGCTTCACCAGGAAGGCATAACCATAATCCTGATTACCCATGAGGTAGATATAGCTGCTCAAGCCCAGCGCACCATACATCTTCAGGATGGGAGGATTATAGACCGGTGAGGTTTAGAGACTCCATAATTACGGCTATAAAGTCTTTGGTGGCTAACAAACTGCGTTCCTCGCTGACTATGCTGGGCATTGTAATTGGTATCGCTGCAGTGATTGGTCTCATGTCAATAGGCAGGGGGGTTGAAGCCAGTATTACTTCAACCTTTGAAGAGTTAGGCACAAATGCTATCTATGTCATACCTCATACGCCGGGTGCCTCAGGGTTCGCCGGGGCAGGGGTTACACCTACTCTCAGTGTGAGTGATGCTGATGCTTTGAAAGACTCCACTTATCTTCGCTCGATAGTAGGTGTTGCTCCGGTAAGCACTAACTATGGTGAAGTAACCAGCGGCAATGAAAATGTTGTTACTGCCATAAATGGCACTACCCACGAATATATGGAGGCGATGAACTATTCTCTTGCCTCAGGCCAGTTTCTCTCCGAGAGGAATGTGTCTCATAGAGACAATGTGGTTGTGTTAGGGGATAAGGTAGCCACCGACTTGTTTGACTCGGACGACCCCCTCGGGCAAAGGGTTAAGATTAAGGGGCGCCGGTTTACCGTTATCGGTGTTCTCGAGGCTAAGGGTGGGGCGATGATGGGGATTAGCCAGGATGAGATGGCGTTGGTGCCGATTACCACTTATCACAGCCGGCTTTTCACCCAGCGCGTGGCTACCGGCGAAGAAGCCGTTAGCTCAATCATTGTTCAGGTAGCCAGTGCCGAGATGATAGACGATACGGTTTACGATATTGAGGATATTTTGAGGGACCGCCATCGGTTAGCCTTCGATGATGAGGATGATTTTGTTGTTCTCAGTCAGGAGCAGATACTGGAGACATTACAGCAAATAACCGGGACGCTCACCCTGTTTTTGGGAGCGATTGCCGGCATTTCCCTGCTCGTTGGCGGCATCGGTATTATGAATATTATGCTGGTTTCGGTAACTGAGCGAACCAGGGAGATAGGTGTTCGCAAGGCGATGGGAGCCAAGCGGCGGGATATCCTGCGCCAATTTCTATTTGAGGCGGCGATGATTAGCCTTGTTGGTAGTGGTATTGGTATAATTGGTGGCTGGGCTATGGCGCGCATTTTTTCCGGCATGAATCTCGGTGGTGGGGCTATTACTGCCGTGGTATCAGCGGATATTGTAATTTTGGCAATATCAGTCGCCACTCTTATTGGGATTCTTTCCGGGATATACCCGGCGCTGAGGGCAGCTAGACTTAATCCCATCGATGCTCTCCATTATGGGTGACTCAAGGGGTAGATTGAAGGGGCAGGCAAAAAATCGTTATGAACTGGCTTGATATCGTTCTGGTAATAGCCATAGCTATTTCTGTCCTCATTGGGGTGAAGAAGGGGGTCATAGGAATAGCGTTAACCCTTGCCGGGTTAGTACTTGGTGTATTCTTAGCGGGACGTTATTACATCCTGTTTTCTCAGTATCTATCCTTCATTCCCCACGCTGGCTTGGCTAAGGTTGCCGCCTTCTCCATCATATTTATTGGGGTGATGGTGGTTGCTGCTGTGCTGGCTCGTTTACTGGGGAAGGCAGCCTCGGCGATAATGATGGGTTGGGCTAATCGTATTGGTGGGGGAGTCTTGGGGGGTATCCTGGGGGCTATATTCTGTGGCGCTTTCCTGGCTATGTGGGTTAAATTCCTGGGCATGACACAGGTTATCGCTGAATCGAGGATAGCTCCTATTCTATTAAGTCAATTCCCCAGGGTGCTGGCTCTGCTCCCCGGGGAATTTGATGCCATCCGCTCTTTCTTTCAATAACTAACCACACGGTGCTGTCGGCTAAGTTAATAGCACCAGCCAGGCAACAATCGGCTGTTACTTCAGTTATTATTGGCTAACGATGGCTTATTTTCGTTGCTGGTTTCGGCCTTAGAAGGTACCTGCGGCAGGCTCTTCGCCCGGGTGCGACTTATGCCACTTCTCAAGCAGCTGCTCTTTGCTCTCCTTATGTTCTTCATCGGGTATGCAGCAGTCGTCTATGGGGCAGACTTCGGCGCACTTGGGTGTTTCATGGGAGCCAACGCACTCGGTGCACTTATCTGGGTCAATGTCGTAGATAGTCTCCCCCTCAGTGATTGCCTCATTGGGGCATTCGGGCTCACAGGCTCCGCAACTAATACACTCGTCGGTAATCTTATATGCCATGTAATCCTCCTTCCGTTATCCTCTTATGGCATAATGCTTTCTGTTTGAAAACGGTATCTACATTTGGGTATGAACCTTCTTGATTAGGGCTTCAGCCACATGCTCAGGGACAAGGTCCTCGATGGCACCGCCCAGTCGGGCTGCCTCCTTGAGCAGGCTGGAGCTGAGGAACTGATATTTCATGTCTGACATGAGACAAACTATTTCTATCTCCGGGGCTAACCTCTTATTCATCATGGCCAGGTCAAATTCGTTCTCAAAGTCGCCGCTCATTCTCAGCCCGCGCACTATAGCTTGTGCCTTTACTTCTTTAGCGAAGTCAACAGCTAACCCGGTGAAGACTCTGGCTTCGACATTGGGCAGGGGGGCTATGGTTTTGCTCACCATCTCCGCTCTCTCTTCGGTGCTGAAGAGGAGTTGTTTGTCTGGTTTATCATAGACCCCGATAATCAGCTTTTGGAACAGCTTGGCTGCTCTGGTGATAATATCCAGATGCCCGTTAGTTATGGGGTCGAAGCTGCCCGGGTAGATGGCAATGCTCAAGGCTCTCTCTCCTTTCGATATATAGCGATGTAGCTATCCCCATGGCGATGCTCTTTAATGAGGTTTAGGGCGGCATAAGTGGAATCCAGGTGAAGGTGAGGGGAGTGGGTTACCACTACAACGGAGTTTGTCCCAACCAGCTTTGAGGTTGCCAGTTGGGTTATTAGGTCGCCTATAGACGAGTCGGAATAGGGCGGGTCCATCAGTATAATATTGTACTCCTTATCGAGGAAGGAAAGTGCTTTGGCTACGGAGCAACAATAAACATGAGCCTGCTCTGTTAGCCGTGTCTTTTCTAAATTTTGCTTAATTATATCACAACATCGCCGGTTGTGCTCAACAAAGTCAACCCGCTCTGCCCCGCGGCTTAAGGCCTCAATGCCCAGTGCTCCGCTACCGGAGAATAAATCGAGTACCTGGCTCCAGTCGTCGGCGATAGTTTCCAGAATAGAAAAAATCGCTCCTCGTACTAGGTCTGTTGCCGGGCGAGTAGCGGTCCTTTTTGGTGCTTTAAGTCTATGTCCTTTTGCTTTACCTGCGATGATTCGCATTCTTAATGTTAAGGTATCTTTTTAGTTTGCTTTCGCTCTTCTGGTTGCTGCCCATTTATATTATGATTAGAGTCTGCTCTTTGTCAACGCTTCGGGACGGCACAATGTTCACCAGGTGCTTTAGTGATGTGGCTTAGAACTTTTTCCTCTATTTTTATCTCTGCTAGCGTATTCGATTCACACACCTCTATACACTTACCGCAGCGGGTGCATTTCTCGTGAATAAATTCGGGTACAGCTTTCTCCTTGTTCCACACTATCGCCTCATCTTCACAAGCCTTAAAGCACTTTCGGCAGTGGGTACAGGCGTATTCACACCTCTCTCTTTCCGGAATACTCTTTAACGGTTTGTAATTACAGAGGAAGGCAATCTTGGTATCTGCGGAAACCAGCTCGATGAGGTTCAAGGGGCACTCAGCTACACAGAGTCCGCATCCAGTACACTTCTCTGGGTCTATGACGGCTAAATTTTTCTCTGGGTCTATAAATATCGCATCCACGGGGCATACTTTGAGGCAGTCCTCCAACCCTAGGCAGGCGTAGGGGCATCTCCTATACCCACTGAGGAGTTGTGCTGCCGCTTTACAAGTCGCCACTCCGGAGTAATGGTATATAGTCTCTGAGTTTCCATTACAATGGACGAGAGCAATCTTGCTCATCGCTGAAGGATCTAAGGTTATACCGAGGGCCTTTTCCAGGTTTCCCAGACTCTCGGGGTCCTGCAGCAGAGTGCACGGCGTCTTAGTGATTAAGCCTGGGTCTTGTGCCAGCGCCTGAGCATAACCAAAACAACCGGGCTTGCCACAGGCACCACAGTCCGCCCCGGGCAGGATGGCGTTTATCGCCTCTGTTTTTTCCAGCCCTTTTACTTTTTGTGGAACCTTAATATATACCAGATATATTATTAACCCGGCGACAAATCCTATGCCGATGAGTGCCCCTATTGGAATCATTTTTCTATAAATCCCTCATCTATATTATAGCATTCCCCCAAATCCAGAGAAAGCGAGTCCGAGGAGCGTTGCTATGAGAAAGGCTACGGGCAGTCCCCTCATCGACTTGGGGGTGTTGGCTGTTTCCAGTTTCTCCCGTATGCCTGACATCATTGCCAGAATCAGGGTAAAGCCCGCACCAGCGCCTAGCGCAGCAACTACGCTTCCAGAGAGTGAAAAGCCCTCTACTCTGTTTATCAGGGTGATACCAAGAACCGCACAGTTGGTGGTGATAAGTGGCAGGTATATCCCGAAGGCAAAATAAAGTTGGGCGTTTGTCTTCTTGATGAATAGCTCTATAATCTGGACTAGCGTCGCTATCACCAGTATGAACATAACGATGTACATATACTCAATGTCAAAAGGAATAAGGATATAGGCTTCGATGAGCCAGGCGGCAAGGGCGGAGATGGTCATTACAATGGTAACTGCTACTCCCATGCTGAGGGCACTACCTATGTGCTTGGAGACGCCGAAGAAGGGGCAGAGCCCCAGGAATCTCACTATGATGAAGTTATTGATTAAAGCCATGCCGATGAATATGACAATGAGTTCATTCACTCTTCATCACCCCCGTGCGTCTAAATATTGCCATTACCAGTCCGATGACCAGGAATGCTCCTGGCGGAAGGATGAGCAGTGCTATGGGTTGCTCGCCGAGAACGGGCAGGGTGAAAAAGTGGAAGCCGAATACCGATAGACTGCCGGTTCCGAGTGTCTGTCTGACGGCCGATATTATGAGCAGGGCTATCATGAATCCGACAGTCATCCCCAGGGCGTCGGCCGTAGAGTGGAGTATCGGGTTCTTGGAGGCAAAGGCTTCGGCTCGAGCGAGTATTATGCAGTTTACCACCACCAGGGGAAGGAATATGCCTAATGATGCATGCAGGTCAGGGACATAAGCCTGAAATTGGAGGTCGACTATGGTGACCAGGCTGGCAATTATGACGATAAATATGGGGATTCTGGTTATGGTGGGGACAAAGTTTCTTATGGCGGCTACTATTATGTTTGCTCCCAAAAGGACTATGAGGACAACAAAAGTCATGCCTAGAGCATTATCAAGTGTGGTGGTGACGGCTAGGGTGGGGCATAAGCCGAGGGCGAGAACAAAAACTGGATTAGAGACAATTAATCCCTTGGCAAACTCCTTGCCGAAATAACCCATCTTCACTTTCCTTGCTCCCTATCCTTTATTAGTTTAATCTTTTCCATGGCAGTGGCTCTAACGGCCTTAATAACTGCGGTGGAGCTCATGGTTGCCCCGGTTATGGTATCTACCTGCCCGCCATCTCGCCTTCGTGCCACCTCATCAGCGCTTAATCCAGCAAATTGGTCGGTGAAGTAGCTCTCGGTTATTCTGTTGCCCAGCCCTGGGGTCTCGACTTGGGAGATTATGCTTATCCCTTT
>JADHWY010000059.1 GCA_016783245.1 Dehalococcoidales bacterium
CGCCAAATTTCACGCCTGAAAGCTAGGCATGAACCTACAAAGTAAAAAAGGAAGGATTCTTTGCATTTGTCAAGCATAACCCCCCTTTTTTTTAGTGAAAACCTACCAAGAACTTATACTGAACTCACCAATTCTAAGGAGAAACTTCTTTGAAAGTCCAGGTAAACTTAAAAAACCTTGTGAAAACTCATTGAAAACCCCCCGAAATTGACATTTTTGTAGCTTTGTAAACATAATGTAGTTACATGCATACGCTGGAGGTGTTTACATGCCGAAAAAACCATATTATCATAGCAAAATTAATTATATTTTAACCGCTAAAGACCGGTATAAACCAATATGGGTTTCCCGCGGTGACCATCCGGGCATGAAATGGTCTATTCTCCATAACAAAAAGGGGAGGTAAAGACAATGCAAGCATATTGCGTTAAGTGTCGTGCTAAAAGGGAAATGAAGGATCCAAAGTCTATCACAATGAAGAACGGTAAGCCGGCGACTCAAGGCGTATGCCCCACATGTGGGACTAAGATGTTCAGGATAGGAAAGAGCTAGAGCAGATATTATAGATATCAGGAGTGGTATTCAAGAGGCTGCCGCTAACCGCTTTGACGAACTCGTAACCCACAGGCGTGAAAATGAGGCTGTTGAAAAAGTTGGTTAGCTATCCGTTAGCTAAAAAGAAAATGCCCCCGATGAGAGCTCTTACCAAGGGGCATTTTAGCTTCAAAAATTGGTAGCGGGGGTTGGATTCGAACCAACGACCTCCGGGTTATGAGCCCGACGAGCTTCCACTGCTCTACCCCGCGTTGCTGTATTCTATTATATCCAGTCTTTTATCTGCTCTGCGTTTTTAGTATAATTCCTAGTTGGATGGGGTGTCAAGCCTGAGTTCTAATCAGGGACGTCAGCATAAAGCATTGACCAGGTAAAATAAATGGGCTACACTAAAAAACATGTTATACCTTGGCACCTCGGGATTTAGTTATGATGATTGGGTAGGGAACTTCTACCCGATAGGCATGCCCAGACGGGAATGGCTTACCTATTATGCCCGAGAATTTAATACCTGTGAGATAAACTCGACCTATTACGCGTTACCCAAACCGTCTAGCTTGAAAGCCATGGCTGAGAAAACCGGTGAAGGGTTTCTATTTTCGGTTAAAGCGAATCAAGAGATGACGCACAAACAGGAAGATAATGCCCCGGTTTTCAAGGCTTTTTGTGAGATATTGGAGTCTGTCATTGCTGCTGGGAAGCTAGGCTGCGTTCTGGCTCAGTTTCCATATAGTTTCGGGTTTAATCGCCATAACTTGGATTACCTCAGGCTAGTTAGAGAAAGACTGGGGGAATTGCCGGTAGTGATTGAGTTTCGTAATGCCCGGTGGCTAAGAAAAGAGGTGTTTGACTGGCTTCGGCAGCATGATTTAGGCTTCTGTTGTGTTGATGAACCACAGCTGCCCAATCTTCTGCCACCAGTAGCTGAGGTAACAAGTAAGATAGGCTATGTTCGCTTTCACGGGCGTAACAGTGCCAAGTGGTGGCAGCATGAGCAGGCTTACGAGAGGTATGACTATAGCTATACTCCACAAGAACTCAGTGAGTGGTTGCCCAGGATTCGAAAACTTGATAGAATAGTAGAAAAGACTTTTGTCTTCGCCAATAATCACTGGCGCGGGCAATCAATCGGTACCATTCGCCAGTTGCGGATAATGCTGGACTAATATTTTCTTTTGTCTTTTGCGGTATCCTCTTGCAAAATAATTAATTATGGTTATAATTATACATACATAAGATTATAAAATAATGTGTGAACTTAAGATGGGGGAAGCGGAGTACCCCATCTTAAACTGATAATTAGGGGAGGGGAAAATGACAACTAATTTCAAAATACTTCGTTCGCGTTTGGAGAGTGAGCGAGGGCGCTTAATTGAGGAATTGGAGCAACTAAAAGCTAGCGCTAATACCACAGAGGAGAGGCGAGAGGGTAGCCCTTTTGGTAAAAGGGAGGAGGAGGCGACGGAGACCCTGGAGCTAGAGAAGCGGCTGGCTTTGGAGAGACGTATAAGAGAGCAGTTGGTTGGCGTAGAGCATGCTTTACATAAATTTGAAGAAAAAACCTATGGCTTATGCGATAGTTGTGGACAACCTATAGACCCGGCCCGCTTAGAAGCACTTCCACAGGCAAGCTTATGTATGAATTGTAAAGCTCAGCAGGCAAAGAATGCGAAAGGTAAATCGTCTCCAGGATAGGTGGCAGAATGCGGTCTTTTCCCTTATCGGGTTACTAATAGTGGTTGCTGACCAGTTCAGCAAGGCATGGATAAGGACCAATCTACCTGAGGGGCGCTCGTTATTTGAGACAGGATTTTTTCGGATAACCCATGTTCACAATACCGGGGCTGCCTTTGGTTTATTCCCGGACCAGTCATTTGCTCTCGCTATTATTGCTTTAATAAGTATTATCGCTATTATAGTTTATGTCTTCGTTATTTATCGTTATTTTCCCTTACCTCGTATGATGTTGGGGAAGGTGGCTCTTGGCATGGTTTTTGGCGGCACACTGGGTAACCTGATTGACCGACTTCGCTTTGGCCGTGTTACTGATTTTATTGATTTTGGTTTCTGGCCGGCGTTTAACATCGCTGACTCCGCCGTAACTGTTGGCGTTATTATATTTGCTTACTCTCTCCTTCGCTTAGCTCGAGCCGAGAAGTGCTAGGATGGACAAAACATATCGTTTTGTGGCTGATAAGTCGGGAATCCGCCTTGATAAGTTTGTTGTTGAAAAGTGCCCGGAACTCTCTCGAACACACGCGCAAAAGCTTATTGACGACGGCTATATTACGGTTAATGGGCATGTGGCTAAGGCAAGTCTCAAACTTAATGCTGGTGATAGGGTAGATATTGTTATACCCCCCACTCCACCCAGCCCCTTAGCGCCTGAGGCAATTCCACTAAATATTGTGTATGAAGATGACGACCTTCTGGTTGTAGACAAGCCGGCGGGACTTACCGTCCACCCCGCCCCGGGGCACCTCGAGCATACCCTGGTCAATGCTATTCTTTCCCACTTTCCGCACCTGGCTGATATCAGTGATTCGCTGAGGCCGGGAGTTGTGCATCGGCTGGATAAGGATACGTCAGGGGTAATGCTGGTGGCTAAAAACAAAGTTGCACAAGATAATTTGATAAACCAGTTCAGGACTCGCTCCATTATGAAAGCTTATCTGGCATTGGTTAAAGGAAAGCTCACCCCAGAGCGCGGCATTATTGAGGCAGCGATTGGGCGTGACCCAGGCAACCGGAAACGCATGGCGGTGGTAACTCTGGGCAGGGAAGCGCGCACCGAATATCAGGTGATTAAATATACAGGTAACTATACTCTGCTTGAAGTTTTGATGGAAACAGGGCGCACCCACCAGATACGAGTCCACCTTGCCGCCATCGGCTATCCGGTAGTAGGAGACCCGGTGTATGGGATAAAGTCACCCCACCTGTCACGGCAGTTCCTGCACGCCTGCCGACTTGGCTTTAAGCTGCCCTCTACCGGCGAATATGTGGAGTTTGAGTCTGAGCTACCACCGGATTTGGAGCAGGCGCTAGAGGATATTGGCTAGGTTTTTAGTAACCCCATCCCCTTTATCCCCTTCCTCTTAGCAAGGGGAAGGGGAAGATTTTTAATTTCCAGAAGGGATATTGTATAAATAAATTACGGCAATTATAAATAGCAAGATTCCTGCTATTGCTCTAGATAATTGCTCTGAGAGCTTTATCTTGAGCTTACTTAATATCCCCGTGATGGCTCCTTCCATGAAAATCACGAAACCCGCAATAGCGACTGAAAACCATAGTAGTTCGTTAGTAGTCACGAAGTCCTCCTTCAACACAAATTTATTGACAATTATAGCATAGAGAGAAAAGAAAAAGGGGGGAGAGTCAAAGAGAGGCAAAGAGTTTGTTTAGAAGCCTGTCTCCCTGTCCACCCTCCCTTTTGAAAGAGTAAATACTAAAGCAGAGTCAAAGAGAGGCGAAGCCTCTCTTACGTAATCAATTCCCCCTCTCCTTTCTAAGGAGAGGGGGATACAGGGGGTGAGGTTAATAAATACCCACCTAGAATCTTGGTGGGTGGGGTGGTAGAATGGGTAAGAAAATAAGCTGAGGCTACTGGAAAATTTAAAATGAACAAATCAGTTAGAACGCGCTTTGCTCCCAGCCCCACCGGGTTCCCCCATGTGGGCAATATGCGGACGGCACTGTTTGCCTGGCTCTTTGCCCGGCACGAAGGGGGCAGCTTTATTGTCCGCATTGAGGATACCGATGTTACCCGAAAGGTCAAGGGTGCGGTGGAAGCTATCCTTGACGGCTTGCGCTGGCTGGAGCTGGACTGGGATGAGGGGCCTGAGGTGGGGGGTAAATACGGTCCCTATTTTCAATCACAGCGTCTGAAGTTATATCATGGAGCAGCCGAACGCCTGATTTCGCAGGGGGATGCCTATTATTGCTACTGTTCCCCCCAGCGTCTGGAGGAGATGCGGGCGGAGCAGGTCAGACGCAAGCAGCCGCCGGGCTATGACCGGCATTGTCGTGAGCTGAGTGCAGAGGAGCGACGGCAGAAGGAAGCCGAAGGTATTATCCCGGTGGTGCGTTTCAAGACGCCGCTTGAGGGTCAGACCAGGTTTAACGACTTAATCTGGGGCGGGGTAACATTTGAAAATAGTACCATTGATGACTTTGTGTTGCTTAAATCGGATGGCTACCCAACCTATCACCTGGCTAATGTTGTTGATGACCATGCTATGGAAATCAGCCACGTTATCAGAGCTGAGGAGTGGATATCCAGCACTCCCCGTCACCTGCTTTTATATCAGGCTCTCAATCTTGAGCCGCCGCAGTTTATTCACCACCCGATGATACTGGGTCCTGACCGTGTCAAGCTGAGTAAGCGGCATGGTGCAGTATCCATAATCGAGTACCGGGAGCAGGGCTACCTGCCGGAAACGATGTTAAATTTTCTTGCCTTAATCGGCTGGTCTCTGGATGATAAAACTGAGCTTCTGTCGCGGCAGGAGCTTGTGGATAACTTTTCTCTGGAAAGAATCGGCAAGACCGGAGCCATATTCAATCGGGATAAGCTCGGCTGGATGAACGGCGTATATATCCGTGGCTTGAGTCCAGAAGATTTTGTACAGCGGTCTCTTCCCTTTTTGGATAAAGGCTTGCCACTGGAGGTAAAGCGGCCACTTGATATTGACTATGTCCGGCAGATTATGCCCCTGATTCAGGAGAGAGCTAAAACCCTGGCTGATGTGGCTGAACTGACTAAGTTTTTCTTTGTTGATGAGCTTGACTATAAAAAGCATCCGCCGATAGGCAAGAATATGGATGCGGCGGCATCAGCCACGGCGTTGGAGGCAAGCAGGCAGCGATTACAGGCTCTGGAGATGTTTGATGAGGCATCTCTTGAGGCATCACTCAGGCCCTTGGCAGGAGAGTTAGATCTGAATACAGGGCAGCTCTTTGGTACGCTGAGGGTAGCAAGCACCGCTGAGGTAGCAACTCCTCCGTTATTCCAGACTATGGCGGTGCTGGGTAAGGAACGATGCCTGATACGGATTAAATCGGCACTGGACAGGCTATCCGTCCTTAGAAGTTGATGACTGCCAGGAGAGAATGAGTTGACATAAGGAGAGCCTATGTTGAGAAGTATTAAAGACTGGCTCATGGTTGGGCTGTTACTATTGGATGAGGTGGCGGCATTAGTTTTAGTGCTGTTGGTCTTGTGGTTTTTCAAAATAAGAATTTCTTTTGAGATTGTGATTGTTATTGCATTGCTGCTTG
>JADHWY010000060.1 GCA_016783245.1 Dehalococcoidales bacterium
TTCTTATTCCCTGGGGGTTTTCAATGAATTAACCGATAGAATTACACCCCTGCTGATTAAACAGGGGAGAGAAGTGTTACCTATGTGCCCGGTCTAAAGTGTTACCTATGTCTCCGGTTGCACAAAGGGGATAGGGTTATAAATAATCTACTAAACCTATTGACTAATAGAGTGCTAGTCTTGTAAAATACTGCAATTAATCAATAGCTGGACGTTGCCAACCTCCGGTGCTAATATGGGGAGGGCAGCGGCCAAAGTGGCTCGTGGGCTACAAAGTCTGCAGCGAAAGGAGAAGGATGTGCCAGAGAGTGTATACAAGATAATTCAGGTGGTGGGGACCAGCACTGAGTCGTGGGAGAAGGCAGCCGCGGCCGCTGTTGAGACAGCGGCAAAGTCATTGCGAGACCTTCGCATTGCCGAGATTGTCGAGCTGGATATGCAGCTCGAGAACGGGAAGGTTCGCGCCTACCGTGCCAAGGTGAATGTCTCCTTCAAGTACGAGGAATAGCCACCGAACAGCTCACCAGCTCCCTGACCGGTCAGCAGGACAATCTGCTCACCTTGGTAGTCCATGTCTATGAAGGCTGCATAATTGCGCTTTCATAGGTTTGCGTGCGTCTTCAATAATATAGGCATAACACTTTCCTTTGTATAAAACGGAAGTTTAAATTTACCCCACCCCCTCTGCCCCCCCTCTCCTTGATATGGATATGCACTCTTATCATGAGGGGGATTGATTATATAAGAGAGGCTTCGCCTCTCTTCGACTCTCTTTACTGGGGCAAAATTGGGGTGTTAGAGTGGGATTACTTCTGATTAATCCTGACTGAAAGTAGTATGCTCAGAATTGAGCGGCATTTATCTCGTATCAGTTCAGACAGATTGCCGCCGGTCAGTCCGAATTGACGCCCTATTTTGTCAGCATCAACAGCATGAGCGGCAATGTTCCTAGCATTATTAAGTTGCTCAGCTAATTCAAACCACGATTTGTCAAACTTGCTGGCAACTTTTCTCCATTCCAGGTTCATTTTCTTAGCCGTACTCTTTGACTCATCAAGGGAATTAGTAAGAAAAAAGGCTGTTTTTCCTTCCTCCAAAATATGATCGCGCAACTCTGGATTCATCTCAAGAATATATTCCCTGCTAACCTCCTTGATTTTGTCAAGCAGGGATTTATGCTTGTCACGGATAAAAGACCAAAACTGATATGAAGCTCTAAACCCCCCGATTTTGTCTGGATGAGGAGGGTCAGGCTCAAGACTGAATTTGGAATTGTGTTTGACTGCATCCTTGAAAAGTCTAAGCAATGCCATGAAGCTACTGGGCAATAAGCTGTATCTAAGGTCGAAACCCTCGTCGCAAAACCTGACCAATTCAAACCCCGCCAACAAGAATTGTCGAACAGCAAAATCAACCGTGAGCCACGTCTCCAATACCATTTCTCTTGGACTTGCAGATTCTTCCAGTCTCTTAAGGCAATTCGTCACCACCGACGTTAAGAGCTCCAAGTCGCGCTCACTACCAAAAAAGAGAGGCTCCTTATCCTCATTCCAAATATCCCAAATGTCTTCCATTACTTCCCCCCAAAATACTGCAGCGCCAGCTTAATCTCTTCCTCTATCCTCCACCTCCAGAAGCTCGAAGCCGCTCTCTTTGTCCAAGACGCGTGCCGCGGTGGCGCCGACGATTTCATATAAGATAACCTCTCCCACCAGCCAGGTGGTGACGCCTGGTCGCAGACACCCGCTCATGGTCTGCCCTGACCGTCCCAGTGCAGCGTGTATATGCAGGACTGGTTTCCCGTCTTCGTCAGGGGCAATTACACCTACTCCCACTACCTCATGGGCGCCATCTATGGGGAGGAGCATTGGCTGGGGTGGTCTTTCCTCAGAATCTCTGGGACCGACTACAACCTCACCACCCCCGATTCCACCCACCAGGATAACATGTCCGACAGATATTCCTTTTTGCTCGGCAAAACGCTCGATGCAGTCGGGCACCACATCGCCATCCTCAAGCCGTATCACAAACACTCGTCCCACGCGTCCTTCACTTGCCTTCATCAGAAGCCTCCTCGCTCTATCCCCCCCAAATACTATTGTTACCCTGTCTCCTCGGTGTCAACTTCCTCAGCTATACCTATCCTCTGCACAGATAGAGGCACATAATTGACCATCTTGGAATCAATCAATTCCTTTAGTCTCTTTTCATCCTCGGATAAGCCTGCCTTGCCAGTTTTTACCTCAATAAAATCAATACCTTCGCCATATTTAATTCCCACAAAGTCGATAGGTTTTCCCCCCAGATAGAAAAGTCTGTCATATTTGGTTAACTCAAGGGTAGCTAAAAGCTCATTTAACTTTCCTGTTCTCACGGCCTCACTGCTAGTTATCGATTTAAGAACGTCATGAGGTAAACCTTCCAGTATCTTTTGAATCTCCCTGACCGAATCGGCTGAAGCTAAGGCAAATCTAAGTTTGTTCTCTAGCTCTTCTATAGCTGGAACCTCTATCTTCCTCGGTTTAAGAGCTAACACCAAAATTACCAGAAGTAAGGCAAAAATTATTATATATAAGAGAATTTCCACGCTGCCCTCCCTTTATTTAGTGGCGAAAAACTGTAGTGCCAGCCTAATCTTCTCCTCAAGGCTTAAGTCTGAAGACGGGGGCAGGCTGGCTACCGCCCTTGTGGCTTCAGAAACTGAATAGCCCAGAGAGGTTAGGGCAGCTAGAACATCGGTGTTTTCCTCAGCTAGCTCGGCGACTGGAGCGCCTAGCCAGCCAGCAGCAAGCTTTCCCTTAAGCTCCAGGATGAGCCGGTCGGCCATCTTCTTGCCTATTCCTGGAACCTCGGCTAGCAGGTCGGCACTGCCGGTGGCAATAGCCATGGTAAGCTTTTCCACACTCATGGCTGAGAGCATAGCCAGCGCCAGCTTGGGACCCAATCCCGATACGCCAATCAGGGTTTGAAACAGCCCCAGCTCCTCAGCCGTGGCAAAGCCATAGAGGGTGGCATTGTCCTCCCTGAGGTGGAGGTGGGTATGTAGCTCGACCTCCTCACCGATAGTGCCCAGTGTGCTCAGGATAGAGGTGGGCATATATACCTGAAAGCCTATGCCACCAACATTGATGATTGCCCAATCGCTGCCTACCGTCTGTAATGTGCCATGAAGACCGGCTATCATTTTTCCCTCTCATCACTGCTTAGCTAGCAGACTATCTAAATGTGTCTCACGCAGGTGACAGATGGCTACGGCTAAAGCATCAGCAGCATCGCTTGGCTCAGGAACCTTAGGTAACCCAAGCTGGAGCCTGACCATCTCCTGAACCTGCTCCTTGGAACTAGCCCCATAGTCGGTAACCCTCTGTTTTACCTGGGCTGGAGTGTATTCATAGGTTGGGATTCCCCTATCGGCTGCCGCCAGGATAGCTATTGCCTGAGCTCTACCTATTGCCAGTGCCGCTTTTACATTTTTGGCCATAAAGGGCTGCTCTATAGCTACGGCATCGGGCTGATAGCGCGATATAATCTCTAAAAGCCTATGGTATAGATAGCTCAAGCGCTCCCCGATAGGGGAGCGCGCTGGACTGGTTAAGGCATTGCAATCAACCAGGGTTATCTCGTCCTCTCCAGCCTCTATAACACCATAGCCCATAGTTATTGTGCCTGGGTCAATACCTAAGATTATCATCGGGCTAGGCTCACGACTGGTATTTCTCCAGGATAGAATTGGGAAAGTCAGCATTGCTGGACACATGCTGCACCTCATCCAGTTCCTCCAGCCTGTCCAGTAGCTTCAGTGTTTGCCAGGCTGCCTTTTCCTCAATCTCAACCATGGTCTTGGGCACCATGGATAGTTCAGCCGAGGCTATGGGTAGATTTTTCTGCCCCAGCGCTTCCCTGACCTTCTCAAGCTCCTCTGGCTTGGTATAAATCTCTATATAGTTATTCTCTATGCTGACATCCTCGGCACCGGCATCAATAGCATCTAGGGCTAACTCCTCAGCATCTAGTTCTTTGGTCTCCACGGTAATCAATCCTCGACGGTCAAAAAGCCAGGCTACACAGCCACTCTCCCCCAGGTTACCACCATGGCGGGAAAATATGTTTCTCACATCCTGCAAGGTTCGATTGCGATTATCACTCAGAGACTGTACCAGAATAGCCACCCCGCTGGGTCCGTAACCCTCAAGAACCATCTCTACCAGGCTGGCTCCTTCTGTCTGCCCGCTGCCCCGCTTAATTGACCTTTCTATATTGTCCATCGGCATGTTATTATCGCGGGCTCTCTGTATGGCTAACCTCAGCCGAAGATTTGCTTCAGGGTTACTGCCTCCCTCACGCACGGCAACGATAATCTCACGGGTTAGCTTGGTAAAAAGCTGACCTCGCCTGGCATCAGTTACCCCCTTCTGATGCTTAATTGAAGACCACTTAGAATGTCCTGACATTTCTTGCTCCCCCAGCTATAAATCAACCTTATTTAATTCTAGCACCTCACCTGCCTATGGTCAAAAGCGATTATAGCTTTATTTGGTCTCACCGGTGACGAAGGCGATGGCATATTCCTTGGAGTGTGAGAGGCTGATGGTCAGCTTGTTTAAGCCCAAGCCATCGGCTTGATTTTGAGCTTTGCCATGGAGATGAACCAGAGGTTTGCCACTGGGGTCAGACAATATCTCAATCTCCTTCCAGCCGACCCCCTTGGTTGGTTTTCCCAGGGCTTTTAATACTGCTTCCTTGGCAGCAAAACGGGCAGCTAGCGATGCGAGCTTTTTGCGGTATAGCCTTAGTTCCAGGTCAGTGTAAACCCGGTGCAGGAAACCTTCCCCCCATCGGGCTATGGCATTTTCAATGCGGGCTATTTCAATTATATCTATGCCAATACAGTGCATCGCCAAACCTCTTAACATAAATAAACTTATCGTCGGGATTATAGCCTATTTCTGGGGCGCCTTCAAGCTTGTGAGCTCGTTCAGATAGATGAGTGGCACTTTGTTACCCAGAATGTTGTCCCCCCTCCGAGATTGCCACGCCTCTCCAAGGCGAGTCTGCGACTTCGGCTCGCAATGACATAGAAAAAAGAGAGCGGCAATGATACCCCTTTTCCACCACCGAGATTGCCGCGCTCCCTACGGTCGCTCGCAATGACACCCTATTGGTTGTGGACTAGGGTTATGGAGGCGTCGTGGGGAGGATGGGCTTTTGGTAGGGGGGAGGGGTTGAAAATGCGACAAAACCTCATAGATATAATGGAACATGTGTGCTATTATTTTTTTCTGGGGGAAACAACTCAAAGCTAATCAGATAGGAGGAATTGTTTTTCTGGTTATGTAAGGTAATCAGAAAGGGCGGAGCTATGCGCCTACTGAGACTGGCGGTAGAGGTTCAGAGATGGGACCTGGCAGCTCATACCATCGTCCTGGCCGCTGCCACGACCCTGAAAAACGGAGATAAGCCCGATGCCAAGAGCAAGAGCAAAGAAAAAAGGTGGCGCCCCAAAGGGCAACCAAAACGCTAGGAAGCACGGCTTCTACAACCTTGAAAGAAGAGAGATGTCACCAAAGTATCAGACAAGCATACAAGCTTGGAAATTTATTATCGCGGTGTTAGAATGAGTATCAGAAAGAGGTTTGATGTATTGCACTACTATGTTGGCACATCAGGC
>JADHWY010000061.1 GCA_016783245.1 Dehalococcoidales bacterium
GATTATTTGAGCCGGGATTTGGGCGTTACCGAATATGCCTTGCTGGTAGAGAACAGTGGCTACGGTCAGGGGGGTAAGATATTTCTACCCCAGCTCAGCCCCAATTATGGCCTGACCATTGCTGAGGAACAGTACTTTGACCCCGGGGCAACCGATGTCAGTCCCCAGTTAACCAATATAAAAAATTCTGGGGCTCAGGCTATATTCATCTGGGGTAGCAGTCCTACCTCAGCCTTAGCGGTCAAGCAGGCACGGGAGATGGGTATTAACCTCCCCATTGTGACAACACCAGCTCAGGTCATGCCACCTTTTCTTGCTGAGTTTGGGAGCTACTATGAGATGGAGCCCTCTATTGTCGCTGTTACCCAGGCAATCGATGTATGGGAGCAACTTCCTGATACCGATCCCTATAAAGAAATGTATCGCGGATTTGCCGAGGCATACCAGGAGAAATATGATAGTCCTCCGGCTATGTGGGCTTCTCTTGGCGGCACCATGGCCCAGCTTATCGAGGATGGCTTAAAGAGAGCAGACGCAGACCCGACCAATGTTGAGGAAACCCGGAGCAAGCTCAGGGATGCTATGGAGAGTACCAATAACCTGATGACTCTCATCGGTGCCTATACCATGTCGCCTGATGACCACTATGGCGGCATAGACCCGAAGATGGTGTTGGTTACCTTTGCAGACGGGCAGAAGGTTTACCTCCCTAGGTAATTAATTCGCAGATAATTATGGAGTTCCTTTTAGGAAGGTAACTTGGACTTTCCGAATGCATTGCAGATCTTCATTAGCGGTGCAAATCTGGGTGCCATTTACACTGCGCTGGGGCTAGGTTTTTTTGTCATCTACAGTGTAACCCGGTTGGTCAACCTCGCCCAAGGTGAGTTCGTGATGTTAGGGGGGATGCTCACCGTCAGCTTCTATAAGATGGGCATCCCTCTAGTCCCCAGCATCACTCTGGCAGTGATTATCAGTGGGTTAGCTGGTGCTGGGCTATACCGGTTCATCATCTATCCAGCAAGGGGATATTCCCGTCTCACCCAGCTCCTGCTCACCGTTGGCTTTGTCTTCGCTATTCAAGGGGTGGCTCTGCTCATCTGGGGATGGGATTTCAGAAGCCTGCCCGCTTTCTTCAATACTCCCTGTATTCAACTGTGGGGGGCAACCATTTTCGGCCAGACCCCTTGGGTTATCGGCGCCACCTTGGTTATGGTCATCGGCTTATTTTTCTTCTTCGGGCGCACCATCCAGGGTAAAGCCCTTCGCGCCTGTGCCAATGAGCCCCTAGGGGCACGGACTATGGGGGTAAACATAGACCGGATGGCGCTGTATTCTTTCATCATGGCGGCTGGTTTAGGGGCTGTGGTGGGAGCGATGATAACCCCACTGACCATGACCTCCTATAGTATGGGCTGGTCGCTGACCATAAAAGGAGTCTTGGCTGCTTTTGTCGGTGGTATAAATAGAGCTGAGGGGGTAATACTGGGTGGTGTAGCCTTGGGAATGATGGAGGCGGCGGCGGCGGGGATGGTGCCCGGCGGATATCATAATGTTATCGCCCCAGGGATTCTGATAGTGGTGCTTCTGTTACGCCCCCACGGGATATTGGCTATACCAGGGAGAGTAGAATAAAGACGCTGATGAATGCATTTAGAGAAATAAGCAGCAAAATCTCAGCAGTTAAATTGCAAAATCGGGTAATAGCCCTGTTTGCCTTAGTTATGATGACTATACCTTTAGGGATAGGTCCTTACCCTATTTCGGCTATGGTGGATGTGGGACTTTATTCCATTGTAACCATAGGGATTATCCTGCTGATGGGCTTTGCCGGCCAGATATCTATAGGACACGCTGCCTTTTTTGGCATCGGTGCCTATACCTCAGCCATCCTTACCACCCACTATCAATTTTCACCTTGGTTAGCCCTCTTCCTGGGAGCTGCTCTAAGTGGAGGTATAGCTGCTGCCATAGGCAGGGCTATGTTCAGACTGCACGGGCTTATGTTAGCCGGGATAACCCTTGCTTTGAACTTGGTATTCTACCACCTAGTTTGCAGCATGATAGGCCTAACTGGCGGTGCCATGGGACTGATAAATATCCCCCCTCTTATACTGGGTGGGTTTAACTTCTCCCGTTCATTTTTAACTTATTATATGGTCTGGATAATAGCTATCGTGATTCTTGGCTTCTCCTTAAACTTAGCCGATTCTCAGGTAGGGAGAACTCTGAGGTCAATGAATACCCATGCCGGTGGCAGCGAGAATGCCGCTCAGGTTCTGGGGATAAATGTAAATAGCTACAAGGTGCAGATTTTAGTCCTAAGTGCTGTCTACGCCAGTATAGCTGGTAGTATATATGCTCATCATGCCCGCGTTGTAGAACCCGGCACCTTCTTCATCCCGTTCTCAGTGATGGTGGTAATCATGGCACTCCTTGGCGGGTTGAGGAGTCCTTGGGGAGCCTTTCTTGGGGCGGGCTTGATGATAGGCGTGCGCGAGTTCCTCTGGGAAGTTATGCCGGTGTTCGTCACTGGCGTTACCGGTGCCTATGAGCTCATAGCTTATGGTGTAATCTTGATATTAGCCCTGCTTTTCTTGCCCCGAGGCTTGATTTCACTCTTTGGTAGGGCGTTCACTAAAAGGAGGGCGACGGTTTAATGAAGACCGACTCTGCCGTGGTAAAAGATGCAGTAACCTCTAAAAAGGTCGCCTCAGATAAACTCTTGCTAAAGGTAGAAGATGTATCCATGCGCTTCGGTGTTTTAGCTGTTCTCAAAGGGGTAAGCTTCTCCGTTCCCAAGGGAAATATCTTGGTCATCATTGGTCCCAACGGGGCGGGGAAGTCCACCTTGCTCAAGCTCATCAGCGGGCTTCTTTCTCTTCAAGAAGGGGAGATCTGGTTTAAGCAGCATAGGCTGAGCAAGATTCCTCCACACCGCATCAGTTCCCTGGGCATCACCCAACTTTTTCAGGATGTACAGCTCTTCTCAAGCATGTCGGTTATAGAGAATGTAATGGTTGGCTGTCATTTGCGAACTAGAGCTGGCTTCCTCAGCGCCGGGTTAAAGTTGCCTCAGGCTCAAGCTGATGAACAGAGAATCTTGAAGAGGGCAATGAGTAAGTTATCCTTAGTCGGCTTAGAGCAAAAAGCCTGGGATAATCCCGCTGGTCTTTCTTGGGGACAGCAGAAGCTGGTGGGGCTAGCCCGTGCCTTGGCTACAGGTTCTGACCTGCTATTGCTGGATGAGCCTTATAGTGGCCTACTAGCCGATGAAATCGATAAACTGAATCAGCTGATTCTTCAACTCCAGCGTCAGGGGATGACTATCTTGATTGTAGAGCATCTAACCGACGTGTTAATGGGTATTGGCAATCAGGTGATTGTATTGGATTATGGGGAGAAGATTGCGGAGGGCACCCCAGATGAGATCCAACGTAATAAGCGGGTGATAGATGCTTATCTAGGTAGTGGGTAACAGAAGATAAAGGGAGTTAGCACATGGTAGGGAAAAACAACTCCATATTAGATATGGTGGATGTTCATGCTAGATACGAGTCGGTGCCGGTATTACGAGGAGTATCTCTTTATATTAAGCAGGGAGAGATGGTAGTCCTTGTTGGGCGCCATGGTTCGGGCAAGACGGCTATACTGAAAGCCATCTGTGGTCTCCTGCCTGTAGTTAAGGGCGAGGTGCTTTTCGATGGCTTGTCCATCCAAGGTCTACCCCCGGAGAAAATAGTGGGGCTGGGTATAGCCTATGTAGATGAGATGAAGTTGCTTTTCCCCGCTATGAGTGTGATTGATAATCTCATCCTGGGTACCTATCACCGGCACCGACGTGAGAGAAGGGATCATATAGAGCAAGATATCGAGACTGTTTGTCAGCTCTTCCCCGTTCTTGCAGAGAGAAAGAAACAATATGCAGGGACTCTCTCCGGTGGGGAGCAACAGATGCTGGCAATTGGCCGAGCTCTTATGTCACGCCCCAAGCTACTCCTGCTGGATTGCCCTACACTGGGGCTGGCTCCTAAGCTGGCAAAGAAGGTAGTGCAAGCCCTCTCAGAATTGAGGGACCATGGGATTGCCATTCTCTTGATTGCCCAGAAACTGCAACAGGTAGTTGATGTCGCTGACCGAGGGTATGTTATGGAAAGGGGAGAAATTATCCGAGAAGACTCTCCCCAGGAATTGCTCTACGTAGGAGAGCATAGCCGGTTTGTCTCGCCAAAGACATAGCCAAATACCGTTCTTCTCATACCACCAATTATGCGAGCCACAATTAAACCGTTTAGAATAGTTCTGGATAGTCGCGTAACAAAAGAAGCCATTGTTACCTGAAAAAATGTAACGCCCGAAATGCTATAATAAAGCGGACAGTGAACAAGTCAACAGTAGAGCGCCATGTCAAGATAGTGTGCACCCTGGGTCCTGCTAGCAGTTCTTCTGAAGTCATTGGGAGGATGTTGAGAGGCGGCATGGACATTGCACGGCTTAATTTAGCCCATAGCACCCTTGAGGAACATAGACAACTTATTTCGGAAGTTCGCTTGGTCAGCCAAAAGCTCAAACCCTCTACGGGCATCCTCCTTGACCTCCCTGGGTCAAAACGCCGCATCGGCGATGTCAAGAGCGCCTTCGGAGAACACCTCGAGTTTGCCCTCTCTCAGAGCGCTGATTTCATCGCCCTCTCCTACATTTCCTCCGCGCGAGAGGTAGAAGGGGTTAAGAAACTACTTAAAGAAATGAATGCTGACATACCTGTCATCGCTAAGATAGAGCGGACGCAAGCTCTGCGAGAAAGCGACATGATACTTGAGGCCTGCGAAGGGATAATGGTAGCTAGGGGAGACTTAGCACTTGAGATAAGCATTGAGAAAGTGCCATTAGCCAGTAAGCGTCTTATAAAGGATGCTAATCACCATGGAAAGCCAGTGATAACAGCCACTGAGATGCTAGAGTCAATGGTACAATCGGCTACCCCAACTAGGGCAGAGGCTGCTGATGTAGCCAATGCCGTTCTTGATGGCACCGATGCCCTGATGCTCTCCGAGGAAACATCTGTTGGAAGTTATCCTGTCAAAGCTACCGAGACAATGGCAAGAATAGCCTTGGAAGCTGAGGCATCGCTGCCCTTCGAGCAGATATTCCATGCGAGGTGGCGGGATGTTCTTCCTGAGGTAAATGATGCCACGGCTAGAGCAGCTTGCCAAGTAGCCCATCAGGTGCAAGCCAAGGCCATCGTAGCTTTCACTGCTGGCGGAACAACGGCTTTACGGGTATCGAAGTATAGACCGCGCCAGCCCATTCTAGCTGTAACCCCGTCTGAACGCATTGTGAGACGCCTTTCATTATATTGGGGGATCCTCCCTATTAGGAATCCTGAGCCCCAAACCCTAGAGGAAGCCTTTGGGATGGCAAAGAAAGTGGTGCTGGAGGCGAGTGTAGCCAGGAGAGGCGACCTTGTAGTGGTTACTGCCGGCCTTCCTCTGACTGTTCCAGGAAGCACCAACCTGCTCAAGGTACATAGTGTCTAAACCTACCGGCGAACTTAGTCAACAGCGACGTTAGGACATAACGCTTGAAGTATGGG
>JADHWY010000062.1 GCA_016783245.1 Dehalococcoidales bacterium
AAAGGGTAATAGTACGACATTTTGGGCGTGAATAATGCGAGTTCAATTCAGCTTCTAAAGATGCTGCCTGAGGTAGCTGGTCTTCTACAATATTGATGGCTATTAATAGCGGCTTAGCGGTGAGAAACTGATAGTTAGCGATAGTTCTAGCTTCATCAGTTGTTAGCTCTAGCTCCCGAATAGGCACCTCGTTTTCTAGTTCAGTCTTAACCCTGGTTAGCATCTCCTGCTCTCGGAGAAGACCCTGGCGCTCAAGTTGTTTAGCTCCTTTTAAGGATAGTTCTATTCTCTCCAGTCTTCGCTCAATGATGACTAGGTCAGAAAAGGCAATCTCTAGATCCATAGTGGCAATATCCCGGTCTACATCCAAGCTGCCTTCAACATGGGGTATGCTTTCATCAGTAAAGGCTCGAACTACGTTAATAAGAGCATCTACATTGCTAAGTTGGGTCAGGGATTGACCGCCTATAGCCTTGTCCTTGGCTAAACCCTTGACTGAGGCACCTATATCAACATACCTTACCTCAGCTGGGACTACTCTCTTGGGGTGGAGCATATCGACTAACACCTTAAGGCGTGGCTCTGGAACCTTAGCTATTCCAATATGAGGAGCTAAGTCTCCAGTATCAGCCTTGCCTCTGGTTAAAGCGTTGAAAATGGTGGTCCTGCCGCTTTTAGCCAGCCCTATGATGCCAATATCAACACTCACCGGTCTAACCGCATGCCTTCCTGTTAAGTTAAGCGGGATTAATGCCCTGACATTATTACTTCCCTGGCGTACTTAAGGGCAAGCTCTCTTTCTTCGGCAATTAACTTTTCATTAGCCGCTAGTTCCAACAAGGCGTGAAGTGCGTCTTGGGTGCCAACGTTTCCCAATAGTTCGATAGCTTTAGTCCTCAGTGTAGAAGGAAGTTCTAAGTCACTGGCAATGGCGGTTAACTTCTTTAGTTCGTTAGAATGTTCTGCCACTTTATTTCACCTCTTAACTCCAGCGGTGTTAGCCGGAGAGGTTTGGTAACTTGTATTTATTCTACTCCTTGTGCCACCATTCTTCAATAGAGACCATTTTGAGATTGTTTAGCAAGGGGATTTAAAGGGGCCGGCGCCCCTTTAAGAAATTCTCCCCCTCTCCCCTTTATAAGGGGAGAGGGATAAAGGGTGAGGGGTTGGTAAACAATCTCGGATGAACGGTTTTGCCGGTGGTGTGATAAAATAGGGAGACTCACAAAATAAGAGAGGTAAGCTTGCTATACATACTATGGGGTCAGGACGATTTTTCCCTTAGTCAGGCGCTAGAGGAGATAAAAAGGGGTATAGGCGACCAGACAGTTTTACTGGCTGATACCACCACGCTTGATGGTCAACAGATGACCCTGGACCAATTAAAAACCGTTTGCGAGACATTTCCCTTTATGGCGGGAAGACGGCTAGTCATTGTCAAGGGGCTACTGGAGCGTTTTGAACCCAAAGGTAAATCCAGGCGGCAGAAGAGAAACGCACAGCTAATCAACCAACAAAGCGAGTTTAAATCACTGGTTGATTATGTTAGTAGGATACCTGATAGCACAACACTGGTATTAATAGATAACGTTATAACCAGCCGTAATCCTCTGCTCAAGGAGCTTTCCGACAAAGCTGAAGTAAGGTACTTTCCTCTGCTGAGAGATACCGAGTTGCGTCAGTGGGTCCAGCAGCGGGTGACACAGGAAGGTGGCAGTATATCCCCCAGGACGGTGGACTTACTGGTTAAACTGGTAGGTGGGAATTTATGGATTATGTCCAGTGAAATTAATAAGCTGGTCACATTTGCTTCAGGTCGCCGCATTGAGGAAGAGGATGTTAAGATGATAGTGAGCTATGCCCGGCAGACTAATGTTTTTGCTATGGTTGATACTATCCTTGAGTTCAAAGCTGGAGAAGCCGAACGATGGCTGGAGCAGTTACTGCAAAAGGGAGCTACCCCAGCCTATCTTCTGGTTATGTTATCACGACAAGTTCAGATGATAGTTCGAGCCAAGGAGCTAAGAAGCCAGGGAAAATCTAAAATAGATATCCAGAATAGGCTGGGTTTGACTTCAGAATTTGCTTGGCGTAAGACATTAGAGCAAGCTGATAGGTATCCTTTGGAGCGGATTAAAGAGGTATATCGCAAGCTTTTAGAAGCTGACCTCTCTATTAAGACGGGGAAGTATGATGGTGGGCTTGCCCTCAATATCCTGATTGCTGAACTATGCCGGTAAACCAAGATATAGGTTGACATAATCCTAACTTCAAACTTGACAGTCTCGTTGGCAGAGTGCTACAGTTTTATCTGGCTCTTCTCAAGGGTGTTGTGGACTATTAAGCCAAGGCAATGTGTTGCTTTAAGAGTTTTCAATCTACGGGTGCTTTTCTAATTTAAGTAAGCAAAGAGGCAATTCGAAAAGAGGGGGTATCAGCGAATGAAGTTTATGGGTTATCCAAGACCTGATGGCAAGGTTGGAGCGCGTAATCACGTCGGGGTTATGGCTACAGTTGGTTGTGTAAATGAGGTCGTTTTGCCCATATGCCACCAAATCAAGGGGACTGTCCCCGTCACCCACCAGCAGGGGTGTCTGACCGTCACCTCCGATTTGGAGCTGGTTCAACAAACACTGATTAATCTGGGCAAGAACCCTAATTTGGCAGCCATTTTACTGGTCAGTCTTGGCTGTGAGAGTGTCTTCCCCAATGAAATCCGAGACGAGATTGCCCGGTCAAAGAAGCCGGTGGAGTTAATTAACATGCACCAGTTAGGCGGGAGCATCAAGACTATTACTACTGGATGTGAAATTGCGGAACAGATGGTTCTAGACGCCTCGGAGATTCACCGGCAAGAATTTGATGCTTCAGAGCTAATAGTCGGGTGCAAGTGCGGCTCTTCAGATGCTACTTCAGGGCTTTCATCCAACTTAGCTGTAGGTGAGGTGGCCGACATGCTGGTGAAGGAGGGTGGCACCTTCCTCTTCGGAGAAGTCTGTGACATCATGGGTTCAGAACAAATTCTAGCCCGGAGGTCAGTAAGCAAAGAGACAGGGCAAAAAGTCATCGACGCGGTTAATAGGTTGATTGATATGGCTGAATCTGCAGGTGCTGATGTGGTTGGCTGCCAGCTTACTGAAGGGAACAAGAAGGGAGGTATAACTACCGTAGCTGAGAAAGCGATTGGCGCCACTACCAAAGCCGGCAGCACGGCACCGCAAGGATTTATCAATTATGGTGAAACTCCTTCTGGCAAGGGTCTATGGATTATACCTACACCGGGACGTGGTTTTGAGAACCTAACTGGACTGGCAGCTGCCGGAGCTGTAGTTCACCTGTTCACTACCGGACTAGGCGCCCCCGAAGGGCATCCTGTCATGCCGGTCATCAAGCTCACCGGTAACATTAATACCTGGAACCGACTGAACACCCATATGGACTTTAATGTGAGCAGCATAATTGATGGCACGGAAACGATTGAGGAGGCGGGTAGAAGGCTCTTTAAGGAGTTATTAAAGGTTGCCTCCGGTAAGCTAACCAAGGCAGAGGTCCTACGCTATGATGAGAGTATGAACATTCTGACCTACGGACCGGTTATTTAGGAGGTATATGAGAGGTATATGATATGGGCAAGGCGGTTTTAATCAATGATAAAGATAATGTAGTCACCGCTGTCTCAGACCTTCAAAAGGGAGAGGACGCCGTTTACAAAGTTGGTTCAGAGACGAGGCATATCAAGACCAGTGAGGCTATCCCCTTCGGGCACAAAATAACTCTTGCCAAGATAGCTAAAGGAAGCGATATTATAAAGTATGGCGAGACAATTGGTCGCGCCAGTAAAGACATCAAACCGGGTCAGTGGGTTCACATTCACAATACTGATGAAACTTATGCTCCTTCCAGATAACGAATAGGCAAGAAGAGGTCTGTTAGCCAGGAAAGACGCCAATCCTGGCAAAGTATAGTGACACTCTAGATACGGAGTGGCTAGTTACTGTTGCCTCGTCCCATATTTGGCGCCTAGCCAACAGGGAGGCAAAATGGCAACAAATCAAGAGAGTAACAGTGCCCAACAACTGATAGAGTTATGCAGCCAAAGATTGTCGCAACGGCGGCTAATTCTAGCTAGCAACCGTGGACCTGTTGAATACTATCTTACCGAGGACGGACAACTCCGCTCACGGCGTGGCAGTGGTGGGGTAGTTACTGCTCTCAGTAGCCTTAGCAAGTATGTAGAGCTTGACTGGATTGCTAGCGCTATGGGGGAAGGAGATAGGCAGGTAGCACGAAGAGCCCAAGGAGGGCGTTTCAAAGTGCCCTCAGCTAGTGATAACTTACATCTCCATTTTGTGGTCAGCCCCAGCAACATGTATCACAAATTTTATAGCGTCATTTGCAATCCTCTTCTCTGGTTCCTTCAACACTACATGTGGAGTTCATCTCGTACACCTAACATAGACCTGGCTGTTCATGATGCCTGGGAGAATGGTTATGTTCCGGTGAACCAAGCCTTTGGTCAAGCAGTTATTGATGATGCCGCAGGAAGTGAACCACTACCCATAGTAATCCTAAACGACTATCACCTTTATCTCGTCAGTGCTTATATCCGGAGCCGGGTGCCAAGCCTGATAATTCAGCACTTTATCCATATTCCTTGGCCATCACCGTGCTACTGGCAACTGCTACCGGGTTGTATGCGGCAGGCAATCCTCAGCAGTTTATGCACCGCTAATATTGTAGGCTTGCAGACCAAGCGAGATGTGCGCAGTTTCCTCCAGTGCTGTGAAGCATTTATTGACGAGGCCGAGGTAGATTATGAACACCGAACCGTTCAGATAAATGAGCATATTGTCCAGGTTAAAGCCTATCCAGTGTCTATTGATGCTATCGGTCTTAAAAAACTGACCTCTTTAGCGGCAGTAAAGGAGTACGAAGAGAAATTACGTCCCCTTTGTGGAGAGCAAACCATAGTTCGTGTCGATAGGGCTGAGCCCAGCAAAAATATCATTCGCGGCTTTAGAGCCTTTGATACGTTGCTTGAGCGCTACCCCCAATTCCAGGGAAAGTTGAAATTCATCGCTTTTTTGGTTCCCACCAGAGCCCATCTGAAGCCATATCAGAGGTATATGCAGGAGGTCATTCAGCTTATAGAAGCTATAAATAGTAAGTATGGAACTGAAGAATGGCACCCTATAGATTACTTTTACGAGAACAACTACCTACAAGCTATAGCTGGCATGCGCCTCTACGATGCTCTTTTAGTAAATCCGGTTATCGATGGGATGAACCTTGTCGCCAAGGAAGGTCCCACCGTTAATAATCGTGACGGAGTCCTGATACTATCGGAAACTGTCGGTGCCTACGAGCAATTAGGGCAGAATGCTCTAGCTGTGGCCCCGGCTGATCTGGAGGGGACAACTCAAGCCCTGTACACGGCACTGACCATGCCCGCCGATGAGAGAAATAAGCGCGCCACTGAATTGAAAAGGTCTATTGAAGA
>JADHWY010000063.1 GCA_016783245.1 Dehalococcoidales bacterium
CTTGCTGGAGGAGGCAGCCCTGGTAGTGATTGTGCTCTGGGGTTTGCCCCAGTTAGACATTCATATACCTCTGGCTGGTCTTATCGCTATGATGGTAGCCTGGGGGGCGGTTTCGGTTATTACTTACCGAATGGGTAGCCGTGCCCTGAGGAGGAAGCCAGTAACCGGCCTGCCGGCTATGATTGGCAGCAGGGGTGAGGTGGTAAGCCCATTAGCCCCCAAGGGTGTTGTCAAAATCAAAGGTGAGCTCTGGGAGGCGACCTCAGCCGGTAGGAGGATAAATGCCGGTGAGGAGGTTACGGTGGAGGGACAGGAGGGACTTAAGCTGGTGGTGCGCAAGAGTAGCCCCGGTGATGTAGAGGGGACGGAATGATACATATTGATGGCTCTCAGAAATCGGGGAGTGGCACTATAGTTCGCTTTGCTGTCGGCTTAGCCACCTTGCTTGATGAGGAGCTTCACCTTACCAATATCCGAGCCAAGAGAGAAAAACCGGGGTTGAGACCCCAGCACCTTAAGGCGGTGGAGGCATTGCAGCAGATATGCCGGGGCACCCTGGATGGTGGTGAGGTTGGTTCTAATGAGATAAGGTTCAAGCCCGGGGGAGGGGTTAAAGGTGGCGACTATGAGTGGAACATAGGCACCGCCGGCTCGACTACCTTGCTGGCGATGACCCTTTTACCCGCTGCCTGTTTCTCTAGGGGAGCTATGAGCTTCAGGATATCGGGAGGGCTGTTTCAAGACTTTGCTCCTTCTGCCTACCACATACAAAATGTCCTCTTTCCAATGTTGAGCCAGATGGGCATAACTGCCGAGCTTAGTATTATTCGTCCCGGCTATGTCCCCCGTGGTGATGGAGTTATAGAGGTTAGGGTGGAACCGGTGGCGGGGCAAATAAAGCCAATCAGTTTGCTTAGCCAGGGGGATGTGGTCAAGATTGAAGGGATGGCTATTTCCTCTCATCTTAAGGAGAGGAGGGTGAGTGAGCGAATGGTGGAGAAATGTAATCAGGTGCTCAGGTCATACGGATACCAGGCACAAATAGAAGTCGTCAATGACACCTTGGCTCTTCAACGAGGGGCGGCTCTTGCCGTATATGCCAAAACTAGTTTTAGGGGCATTGTTGGCGCTGACCGGGCGGGTGCCCCGAGACGAACCTCAGAAGATATTGGTAAATATGTAGCTGGGAATCTGTTAGAGGATTTGGCAACCGGGGCTACGGTTGACCGCTATTTAGCTGACCAGCTTATATTCTATGCGGCTTTAGCTGATGGGGTTAGCCAGTACCGGATACCAAGGCTTACCGAGCATGTGGAGACCAATCTATGGCTGGTGGAGACTATACTGGGGGCTAAGACCGAGGTTAACCATAATCTGGTAGAGATTCAGGGCGTAGGCTACTTCCGCCGTTCATAGTGAAGTCTCTCGGGGCTTATAGACAAAAGAGGCTACGAGTAGAGCTACTCCGCCAATCAGAATACCAAGGCTGAACATTTCCAGCGGAGCTAAAAAGTCATCAACGAGCTGTGGTAGCCACGCCTGGAGTGAGGCGGGGAAACCAGGCTGGGTCATAAGCTGGGTCAGTTGTGCCATAGCATAATTCTTGAGAATAAATATACTCGCAAACCCGGGGACTCCGTAAGTCAGGAAGGTGATGCCCAGCTGGCGGGTAGCGCCCCTTACCTGGCGATGTATCAGGATAATCCCGGTGATTAGTACCAGAATGAGGGCAATTAAAGTCTGGTAAGCGATTTGGATATAATTGATAATTTGCCTTGCCTGCTCCAGAGCGGTCATAACCTCAGGGGTTATGTTTTCACCTAGATCAAAAGTTGGCGGTATCTGCTCGGCAAATTCCTGATAGTATTTATCAAACTCTGCATCTATCATGTCCTGAGGTAAGCCAGCGAACTCAGGAGGTAATGACTGCTTGAAAGCTGACTTCAGGTTGTCTCTCAAAGTTTCTTTTAGCTGCTCGGTGGAGATTACCAGGTTCAGGCTCTGGCTCTCTCCCAAAAGGTAGTCATAGCCGACATAAATAACGGCGCTTGCCTGTTCTTTTATCCAGGGTTCAAGGTCGGCGATGGTATCATTTAGAACCCCAGCCACAAGTTCTTGCTCTCCATCTAGGGGGATTTGCTCGCTAAGAAATTCTTCGGCCAGTGAGGACATATCCAGCTTATTCACTCCAGAGACAACAAAGTCTGGGTTGAGGACGGTTTGATTTATGGTCAGCGCCAGACCAAAAACGGCTAGAGACAGGAAGAGGAGGAAGCTTAGAAGACCGAGAGCCAAGCCCTTGAGGACCTTCATTTGGATAATATCCCCCTAGTGTGTGGTGTAATAGTAATTTCCATAGATGTTACTATTGAGGTTCCCTTAATGTCAACCCTTGAGCCTAAACAAAAAGGGCTCCTCAACCAAGCCGGAGCCCTAAAATTCCTGGTGGAGACGGGGGAGAGTCGAACTCCCCGTCCAAGAGAAGCTGCCCAGAATATGCTACAAGCTTAGTCAGCTCTTTGTTCTTACCTGGCTAGCCTCTGCTGACCGAGTTTAGCCAAGCCAGCCAATAATTCTTTCACCGCTCTTATCGGCGTCGGGGCGGTGGCACCTCAACTTTTCGGCACCCAATCCCAACCCATTGAGGTGAGGTCGGGGTGGATGTGCAACCTATTTAATTAGGCTGCGAAAGCGAATTCACGTTCGCCAGTTACTTTTTGCCACCTGTTTTACGAGGTTAGCGGCACCTCGGCTTGCCATCCTGTAGCTTACTTCCCCTGTCGAAACCACGCGTCCCCGCTTACTACGGATGCTTGGATATAAACTACCTCCTTTGCCTTTTCATGGCTCGTCCCATTTCTCTTTCTGTCTCGCGGCGAGCTATAGACTCTCGCTTGTCGTATAACTTTTTACCCTTGGCCAGGGCTACCTCTACCTTGGCAATACTGTCCTTAATATATAGTTTTAGAGGAACCAGTGTAAAGCCCTTTTCCACCACTTTACTGGTGAGACTGTTAATCTGCTTACGATGTAGCAAAAGCTTCCGAGGTCGCGTTGGCTCATGGCTTAAATAACTACCGGCTTCATAGCGGGCAATATGAGCATTCAGTAACCATAATTCCCCACCCTCAGGCCTGATATAGGCATCGCCAAAATTTACTCTGCCGGCTCGGATTGATTTTATCTCGGTGCCGGTAAGCGTAATGCCGGCTTCTACACTCTCCTGTATATGATAGTGGTGATAAGCCTTGCGGTTGGTAGCTACCGTCTTTATAGCCACGACTTTAAATAAATTATACCATAAATTTGCCAGTAAAGATTAGTCGTAGCTGGCGGACTTCTTGGAGATTTGTCAAAAGTTACCGCAAAGGGCTTGACAGAGCCTTTACCACTGGGGTATAAGTTAGCCCGAAAGAGTTGACAAGTCGTCATAATTGGGGTATAAACTGGGGTATAAACATCTACAGTCTAGATGGCGGGCGCGTGTGGATTGAAGGAAGGAGGTGATGGATGTAGGAGCATTGGGAAGTAAGCAGGCAAAAATTTTAAGAGGAGGTTTTAATTGAAAAGGAAGAAAGTTTCGATATTGGTTGGTGTTATTTGTTTAGCTTTAATAATTGCAGTGATGCCCTTCGTGGGTGCCTGCGCCGAAGAGGTACCGACGCCAACCCCGACTCCGACACCGGAACCAGTGGAGGAAGTATGGGAGCTGACCGGACAGACGGCTTGGTCAGCCGGGTTGCCATTGATGGTTGAAACGCATCAACACCATGTTAATCTGGTTGAATTGTATACCGGTGGTCGGGTGAAGATGGACCTGTTCATGGCCCCGGAACTGGTGGCGGCTGGGGATTTATACGCCACGGTAAAGGATGGCGCTCTGGATTTCGGTTTTGCTTGCCCCTGCTATGTTAAAGGCTTCAGTTATGCGGCTGCTCTGTTCTGTGATGCCCCCGGCGGGCAAAGTCCGAGAGAGCAGATGTTGTGGTATTATCTGGGCGGTGGTAAGGAAATGCTTGAGGACATTCTAGTGGAAAATGTTGGTGTCTTCCCCTTTGCTAGTACCCAGAATACCAGCGAAATATGGCTATATACCAACAAGCCGATTAATATCATTGATGACCTGCTCGGGATGAAGTTGAGAGCCGCTGGTACCAGGATTGATGTTATGACCGAGCTGGGTGGTGCCGCCCAGTATATGCCTGGTGGTGAGATAGTGCCTAACCTGGAGAAGGGTGTAATTGATGCTGCTGAGTTTGCCTCGCTATACTGCACTCGGTATACCGGTATGACTCAGGTCACCAAGTATGCCTACTTCCACCCCTACAAATCTACCTCGTCATTCTGGCTGGGCTTCATGAACCCGGATGTCTATAATGAGTTCCCGGATGACATAAAGGCAGCCTTTATGGATGCCAGTAAGGACAACCACCTGTGGTCGCTGGCTCAGGGTTACCTCTGGGAGCTAGAGGCCCTCAAGAGTGCCGTGGAGGACGATGGCTGTCAGCTACTTTACATGCCTCCGGCAGTAATTAAGGCGGTGGATACCGGGGCTAGGGACTATTTCCGCGCGAAAGCCGCGGAGGATGCCGAGGTAGCTGCACTGCTGGCTTCCTGGGATAAGTTCAAAGCCGACTACGGAGCCTATGCCAAGTGGCTGGATATTATTGATATGAGTAACTGGTTTAGCCTGTGGGAGGAGGATGTAAGCCCGTGGTATGAGCCCGTTGAGTGGCCCACACCTGCTGAGTAGAGAGCTTTTAGACTATAGAACAATGGCCATTGCATAAGCTACCTAGGTTGTCTTCTATGAAGCGCTTCAGGTAGCTTATGCATGTGGTCAAGAAGTAGTCTATAAAGGACGTAAGAAATGGCGAAGTTTATGAGAGCCATAGACTGGTGGAGTGAGTACAGCGGTCGGTATGTTTCCTACATTGCTATAATTCTTACCGTGTTTATGTTTCTTAATGTGATGTGGCGATATATATTTATCGACCCGTTTTTTTTTGAAGCCGACTTATCCCTACTTTTTTATTCCTTCCACTTTCTGCTGGGCGGAGCCTGGGTTCTTCTCCACCGGTCCAATGTCAGGGTGGATATAATTTCAGGGCGGTGGTCGCCCCGGGGGAGGGCGATTCTGGAGCTGGTATTTTATCTTGGGTTCTTTTTCCCGTGGATAACTATCGTTGCCTGGTTCGCCACTCAGTCTGCCATTAGTGCGTATGTACTGGGGGAGAAGAGTCATCTAACCCCTTGGATGCCGTCTATGGTTCCGATGAGGGCGATGATAGCAGTTGCCTTTTGGATGCTAATTCTCCAGGGGATTGTGCAATTTATTAGATATGTAGGCTACGCGAGGAAGGGGGAAATACCGTCATGACACCTGAAATGATGGCCATGATAATGCTCGGCTTTATCGTGGTGGGGATTATTATTGGTATTCCCGTAGCCTATGTGCTGGGTGGTGTACCCCTAATATTCGGGGCCATTTACTTTGGC
>JADHWY010000064.1 GCA_016783245.1 Dehalococcoidales bacterium
CAAAAGCCTGTCCCGGGCAATGCCAGCATTATTCACCAGAATATCAACCCTGCCATAAGCAGCTATAGTCTCCTCCACCAGCCTGGCGACATCTGATGATGAGCTTACATCGGCCAGGATGGGCAAGCTCTGCCTGCCCATAGCCTCGATTTCCTCAGCCACGCCTTTAACCGCCTCATCTATATCGCTGACCACAACAGCGGCGCCAACCTCAGCCAATTTCAGAGCAATAGCCCGGCCTATGCCCCGACCGCTGCCAGTAACTATAGCCACTCTACCGGAAAGGTCCATTTTTAACCTCACCCCCTTGCTCATCCATGATATTCTTGACAGCCTGAGCATCGCCTATATTCAGAATTTTGACATTTTTATCTATTCGCTTAATAAGACCAGCCAGCACCTTCCCTGGTCCGAGCTCAATAAAGGTTGACACCCCATCACCTACCATATACTCAACAGAGCGCTGCCATTGAATACAATTACACAATTGCCTGAGGAGTTCTTCCTTAATCGATTCAGCAGTGGTCAACGGCTGAGCGGTAGTATTACCTACAATGGGAATGACTGGTTCGCTAAAGGAGAGAGTGGCTATAACCTCAGCCATGCCGTCAACAGCCGGCTGCATCAGTGGGGTATGAAAGGCGCCACTTACCTGTAACGGAATAGCACGATATGCCCCTCTGGCTTTAGCCAAATCCATAGCTTGAGCCAAATTGTCCTCTGCTCCGCTAATTACTATCTGACCGGGGCAGTTAATATTAGCGATGCGGGTGCCCGTCTCCTCACATACCTCAGCCAGCGGCGGTTCATCAAGCCCAATTATTGCCGCCATGCCGCCGGGTACTATCTGCCCGGCCTCATGCATTAGCCGTCCCCTCTCTCGAGCCAGATAAACGGTGGTGGCAAAATCAAGCACTCCAGACGCTGCCAGCGCCGTATACTCGCCCAGGCTATGACCAGCAACAAAGCTGACCAGCGGTAATCCATTGCCAGCGCTCACATTACGGGTAGCCTCCAAGCAGGCAAAGCTGACTGTCACTATTGCTGGCTGGGCATTGATAGTCTGGCGAAGTTCATCCTCCGGACCCTCAAAGCATAATTGGGACAGTGAGAATCCCAAAGCCCCATCAGCCTGCTCAAAGACTGCTTTAGCCGAATCGAAATCATGGTAAAGGTCGTGCCCCATGCCCACCCACTGAGAACCCTGCCCAGGAAAGACATAGGCTACCTTCATCAGCTCAGCCATAGCTCATCCTTTCCCCAATAGTCCTGATTATTGCTTCAGCCTCAGCTATTATTTCCCCTATAATAACCTTAACTGGTTTAATTCCCTTTATCAGTCCAGCACTCTGTCCAGCTAGTAGCAAGCCCTCATCAAGGTCACCCTCAATTAAGCCCAGATAGGTTCTACCACGGCCAAACCAATCCAGCTCCTCCTCGGTTGCCCCAGCCTTCTCCAGTGCCAGGAATTGCCGTGTGAGCCTATTCTCCAAGCAGCGCACCGCATAGCCTGCGGTCCGCCCGGCAACCACTGTGGACCGGTCGTGCGCCTTGACAATCCTCTCCTTAAACCTCGGGTGAGCAATACACTCATCACTACAGATAAAGCGTGTGCCCATCTGGACACCCTGAGCCCCAAGAGCCAAGGCAGCAGCCAGACCACGTCCATCGGCAATACCGCCAGCAGCCACCACAGGTATTTGGACACTATCTACCACCTGGGGAACCAGAACCATTGTGGTTGTTTCCCCCACCTCCCCTCCAGACTCCATACCCTCAGCCACAACGGCATCCACACCCAGCCGCTCCAATCGCCTGGCTGAACCAACGCTAGCCACCACCGACATCACCTTTATCCCTGCCTGCTTAAACCTGGGAATGTAAATCTCGGGATTACCAGCGCCGAAAGCAACCACAGCCACCTCCTCTTCCAAAACTACCTCCGTAACCTCCTCAATAAAGGGTGAGAGCATGATGATATTTATTCCAAATGGCTTATTGGTTAGCTGCTTGGTCGAGCGTATCTGCTGCCTTACCCAATCAGGCTCAGAATTACCTGCGCCAATAATACCCAATCCGCCGGCGTTGGAAACAGCCGAGACCAGCTCAGCCGTACCCACCCACATCATCCCCCCCTGAATGATAGGATGCTCAATACTGAAGAGGTCACAAATAGCCGTTCTAAGCACCAGGCAATCCCCCTTCAAATTAGCGCAAAAATGAGATAGCCCGGAAAGCAGCTCTAACCCTGTTGCCAGTCATAGGTCATCAACCAGCCTTCTTTTTCGGGCTTTTGACTTCGATGACCTCCCTGCCAGCATAGCTTCCACAGGTAGGACAAACATGGTGAGATAGCTTAGGACTATGACACTGAGGGCAATAGTCCAGAGGGGGTAAGGCTAACCCGAGATGACTGCGCCTCTTACCCTGACGTGCCTTAGCATATTTTCGCTTGGGCAAAGCTCCCATAATCTATTCCGTTCCTTTCTCCCCCCTCATCAAATCATCGCTGGCCGAAGCCAATCTACTCAGCTCAGACCAGCGAGGGTCTGCTCCTTGAGGCGGGCAATTACAAGGTCCCTGGTTAAGATTGTGACCACAATTAGGACATAACCCAGTACAATCTTCACGACAAAGTGGTTTCATAGGAATAGCCAGTAGGGCACACTGACGTATCGCCTCAGTCAAATCAAGAACATGATGCTCATCAATAGTGAAACAGCCAATCTCCTCAGGCAAGGGGAGAGAGAGACCACTAACTACATCCATAGTAGGAAAATATTCCTCTTCAACATTTAGAGTCAGAGGGCAATCGAATAAGCCCAAGCATCGGCTGCAGGTAAGCTCAACATCGGTATCTAGCATGCCCTCGACCAAGATACCCCGGTCAGTGCGCATTAACCTAACCTTGCCCTGAACCAGGCTGCCGTTGCCATCACCGGCAACATCTACAATCGCACTCACCTCATAATCCCGTACTGACCCTATAGATGACCTAAGCTGCTGGGATACATTTATCTGCATCGCCTCCCACCCCCACTCCAAGGAAAGTCAGCTTATTATAAGCTGAGCTATATCTTTATTGTCAAGCTTGGTATTACTCAATCCTGCATTCCCTTTTTCTTCCTCAGTTCAAAGGCGATAGCAGTTCTCAGCACCTGATTGGTACCTTCATATATCTGGGTGATTTTGGCATCTCGAAACATCTTCTCAATGGGATAATCACGCATGTAACCAACACCACCAAAAATCTGCATAGCATCGGTAGTAACTTTCATAGCCGTATCGGAGGCAAAAACCTTAGCCATCGCCGACTCTTGGGTAAAGTTCTTTGCCCCGCTATCTATCGTCCTAGCTATTGCATAAACCAGTGCTCTGGCAGCTTCCACCTCTATAGCCATATCGGCAAGCATGAGTTGGACCGCTTGCTGGGCAATAATCGGGTGTCCAAACTGGATACGCTTCCTAGCATAGTCCACCGCTGCTTCCAAAGCTCCCTGAGCCAGTCCAAGTGCTTGGGCACCTAACCCTGGGCGAGAGCGGTCTAAAAGCCTCATCGTCATAATAAAGCCCATTCCATCCCGACCAATCATATTCTCCTCAGAGACAAGGCAATCTTCAAAAACTAGTTCCCTTGTTGCAGAAGCGCGAATGCCCAGTTTTTTCTCTTTCCTGCCGAAGGAGAAGCCTGGTGTGCCCTTCTCTACCAGAAAAGCACTAGCGCCACGAGGACCCTTTTCCTTAGCAGTTAAGGCGATAACAGTATAGAGCTCCGCTTCACCACCGTTGGTGATAAATTGTTTAGTCCCGTTAAGGATATATCCTCCGCCGGTCCGCGTAGCGGTTGTCTTTATAGCGCTGGCATCACTGCCTGCCGTTGCCTCAGTTAGAGCAAAGGCAGACAGTCTCTTCCCCAAGGCTATATCTGGTAAATACTTCCGCTTCTGCTCCTCAGTCCCGTATTCCAGCAAGGTAAAGGTTCCCAGGGCACTAGCGGCATAACTAACAGCTACACCGCTACATACCCGGCTTAGCTCTTCCACCACCAGACACAGGTCGAGAACACCACCACCTAACCCCCCATACTCTCCAGGAATATAGACACCGAACAAGTCAGTATCGGCAAGGATTTTCATTATCTCCCAGGGGAACTCTTCCTTTTCATCAAGCTCCGCCCGCACCGGCAATACCTTTTCCTCGGCAATCGTTCGTGTCAGAGCCTTAATTTCCTTTTGCTGCTCAGTTAAGAAATACTCCAAGGCATACCTCCCCCTAGTGCACTTCAAGAAGTAATTCATTATAAGCAGAGCCAAATACTTACTGTCAAGGTTGATAGGTCTTGACATTATACTAAGCTAGTATTACAATCTTAAAACTTGATGCTATTTAGGAGGCTGATAGATAAAAATGGCAAGCGGTAATGGCTCAAAATTACAAATTGAGAACCTTTCTCTGACCTTTGGCGGAGTAAAAGCTCTTATTGATGTCAACTTAGATGTTAGGGATAATGAGATTCTAGCTATTATCGGACCCAATGGGGCGGGCAAGACCTGCATCCTCAACTGCATAAATGGCTTCTATAAACCTCAAGAGGGCACAATCCGCTATAATGGACAAGGAATCACCAAGATGCGCCCAGATAAGATAGCAGAACTGGGGCTGGCTAGAACCTTCCAGAATATCGAGCTATACACCGGCCTCACCACCCAAGATAACATTATGGCTGCCAGGCATGTCCTTATGAAGCAAAACTTCCTCTCCGGTGCCCTATACTTTGGCTGGGCTCACAAGGAGGAAATTGAACACCGCAAGACGGTGGAGGATATAATTGACTTTCTGGAAATAGAGCCAATTAGAAAGAGGGTGGTTGGTGTTCTGCCCTATGGAATGCGAAAGAGGGTTGAGCTGGGAAGGGCTCTGGCTCTGGAACCAAAAGTTCTGCTCCTTGATGAGCCTATGGCGGGGATGAACCTGGAGGAGAAGGAAGATATCGCCAGGTTCATTATTGATGTATTTGAGGGTCAGGGGGCTACATACCCTGATACACCTGTGCTGAGGGATGGGATTACCTGTATAATTCTCGTGGAGCATGATATGGGAGTGGTTATGGACATAGCCGATAGGATTATCGTCCTCGACTTCGGGCGTAAAATCGCCGAAGGTACACCCGCTGAAATTAAAAGCAATCCTGATGTTATCAAGGCCTATTTAGGACAGGCAGATTAGACATTGACAACCTCTTGACATACTAGACTACTGTAGTATAATGCTGGCGATTAAGTGAAGATAACAATAGACATCGGCAATATTTAAGAGAGGGATGCGGATGGAAAATGTA
>JADHWY010000065.1 GCA_016783245.1 Dehalococcoidales bacterium
AAGTAATGACCACCACATCTGAGTCAGCCGTTTCCTTATAATCATTAGTTCCGATAATTTTGGTATCACAGCCGATGACAGGCGCTGACTCCATCATATCTAATGCTTTACCCTGTGGCAGACCCTCAATAATGTCAACCATAACTACATCAGCATAGCCCCTTTCCGCAATCCGCTGCACACAGGTAGCACCGACCATTCCAGCGCCGATAACACTAATTTTTTTGCGCATAATAACCTCCTTTAGATTTCCCCTAATTTCTCAATCACCGCGTCGGCTACCTGCGAAGTGCCGACCACTTGAGCGTTATTAATCTTCATATCGTAGGTAGTGTTTTTACCTTCAGCGATGACCCCGGCTATGGCGCCTTCCAACCTGTCGGCAGCTTTCACCTCACCGAGGTGCCGGAGCATCATCACTCCGGAAAGCATCATCGCCATGGGATTGACCTTATTCTGCCCGGCATATTTCGGTGCGCTGCCATGTGTTGGCTCAAAAACGGCTATTTCAACGCCAACATTGGCTCCGGGAGCTACCCCCAACCCACCAACCAGTCCGGCGCACAGGTCAGAGATAATATCCCCGTAAAGATTAGGCGCTACCACTACATCAAATTGTTGTGGTCTTTTCACCAGTTGCATGGTCATGTTATCAACAAGCCTATCCTCAAATTCAATATCAGGATATTCCTGAGCAACCTCTCGGGCAATAGCCAGGAACAATCCGTCAGAGAATTTCATGATGTTGGCTTTGTGTATGGCAGTTACCTTCTTTCTATTATAGGCACGGGCATATTCAAAAGCAAACTTGACAATTCTTCGGCTACCCGCCTCCGAAATCATTTTCAGGCTAAAACCCGAGTCCTCCCTGACCGCATCCCCTTTTGTTTCGGCAATCAGTTTAATAAGCCTGGCGGCTTCCGGAGTTCCTTCCTCAAACTCAATACCAGCGTAGAGGTCTTCTGTATTTTCCCTGATGATAACAATATCCACGTTCTTATAGAGCGAAGGAGCCCCGGGGTAGGTTTTACAGGGACGGACGCAGGCATAAAGGTCTAACCTCTTGCGCAGGGCGACATTAACGCTCCTGAAACCTGAGCCCACCGGGGTGGTAACTGGCCCCTTAAGGGCAGCTTTGTTTTTCCTGATGGATTCAAGTACATACTCAGGCAAAGGTGTGCCATACTTGTCCATAACCCCGGCACCGGCATAGGCTAAATCCCAGTGGAAAGCGACGCCGGTTGCCTCAAGGACCCTTTTAGTCGCTTCGGTAACCTCAGGCCCTATGCCATCGCCGGGAATAAGAGTAACTCTATGAGCCATCAGTCTATCTCCTACAGCTTGAAATCGCCATATTTCTGGATATAGGGGATAAGTCCGCCCTCGTCAAGGATACGCAGCATCGCCTCGGGAATTTTACCGAAAGTGAACTGGTTACCACTGGTTACATCCCTGACCGTGCCCACAGCCAGGTCTATCTCCAGCTCATCCCCATCACTAATTGTATCAGTATCACATATTAACACGGGAAGCCCCATGTTGATAGCGTTTCTAAAGAATATCCTGGCTACTGATTTGGCCAGTATAGCTTTTACCCCGGCCATCTTGATAACCAGAGGCGCATGTTCCCGACTGGAGCCGAGACCAAAGTTATTGCCGGCAACAACAAAATCCCCCTCCTTTACTCTGGAAGCAAAGGTGGGGTCGGCATCTTCCAAAACATGCTTGGCTAGCTCGGGGAGGTTGCTCCTGAGGTGAGCAAAGCGCCCGGGTATAATGTGGTCGGTGGAAATGCTATCGCCAAATTTAAAGGCTCGTCCCTTAAGCACCTATACCACCTCCCTCGGGTCGGTGATTTCACCAGCTAGCGCCGTAGCCGCCGCCGTGGCTGGACTGCCCAGATAAACGAAGGCTTCAGGGTTACCCATTCGACCTTTAAAATTTCGGTTAGAGGTGGACAGGCAGGCTTCCCCGTCACCCAGCACTCCCTGATGCAGACCAAGGCAGGGCCCACAGCCCGGGGGTAAGATAGCCGCTCCGGCTTCAATCAGGCTCTGGATGTAGCCAGCCTTAAGCGCCCCGACCAGAACCTGCCGTGACGCCGGGGTAACTACTAGTCTGGTCTGGGGGTGGCATTTCTTCCCCTTTAAGATATTAGCCGCTATCTCCAGGTCTTCCAGACGCCCGTTAGTGCAAGTGCCAATAAATACCTGTTGGATTTTAGTTCCCTTAAGCTCCCTGACCGGAGCAGTATTATCTACGGTATGGGGCTGGGATATAGTCGGCTCAAGATTAGCCACATCAATGTTAAAGGTCTGTTCATAGATAGCGTCGGCATCAGGGAAGACTGGCTGGTAATGCTCACCCCGTCCCTGTTCTGCCAGGTAATTCCGGGTAGTCTCGTCAGCCGGGAAAAGCCCGACTTTGGCTCCAGCCTCCACCGCCATGTTAGCTATCGTAAAGCGCTGTGACACTGGCATTGCCCCCACCGAATCACCGCCAAATTCCAGTGCTTTATAGGTAGCACCATCGGCTCCAATCTGCCCAATAAGGTGAAGGACGAGGTCTTTGGCACAAACGCCTTTCTGAAAATTACCCGAGAGTACTATCCTGAAACTCTCCGGGACTCGGAACCAGGTCTTACCCAGTCCGAAGACGACCGCCACATCAGAGGAGCCCATTCCCGTGGCAAAAGCACCTAGTCCGCCAGCAGTTACCGTGTGTGAATCAGCACCAACGATGACATCACCCGGCTTAGCCAGAGATTCGACTACTATCTGGTGGCATACACCGCCGCCCACATCGGAGATAATAGCCCCGGTTTGTTGAGCAAATTGGCGCAGGAGCAAGTGGTCGTTTGATAGCCCATTATTGGGACTGGGAGCAGCATGGTCAATAAATAAGGCAGTTTTTTGTGGGTTAGCCAGACCCTTAAATCCGCTTGCCTGAAATTGTCTTACCGTCAGTGGCCCGGTAGTATCCTGGACAAAAACCAGGTCTACCCCGGCAATAACAATATCTCCTGCTTTCGCGTCACTTCCGGATTTCTTACTTAATATCTTCTCAGCTAATGTCTTGCCCATGAAATTTATTCCTTTTATCAGGGGAAGAGCGGAGGCAAGAGACTGACTTCGCCCTCTCTATAATCCCTCCCCCTCTCCTTTTAGGAGGGTAGATTGAAGGGGTTTCACCCCTTCAAAACTAATCCTTCCCCCTCTCCTTTTAAGGAGAGGGGGATAAAGGGGGAGAGGTTAATAAATAACCCCTCTCTACTTTACATTGGGATATTGCCATGCTTCCTTGTCGGGCGGGTCTCTTTTTTATTACGCAGTGCCTCAAGAGCAGCAATTATTGTCGGGCGTGTATCCCTGGGACGGATAACCGCATTGATATATCCCTGGCTGGCGGCAACATAAGGGTTATAGAATAGCTTGCGGTACTCTTCAATCTTCTCTGCCCCCTTAGCCTTGGGGTCGTCCGCAGTCTGGATTTCCTGGCGGTGGATGATAGCTGCCGCACCCTCCGCCCCCATAACTGCTATTTCCGCCGTAGGCCAGGCGAGGGTATAATCAGCACCCAGGCTCTGGCTGCACATGGCTATATATGCCCCTCCATAAGCCTTGCGGGTAATCAAAGTGAGCTTGGGGACAGTTGCCTCGGAGTAACACCACAGGAGCTTGGCACCGTGCCTGATTATTCCTCCCCACTCCTGACTGCTACCAGGGAGATAGCCGGGGACATCAGCAATGGTAATTAAAGGAATATTAAAAGCGTCGCAGAAGCGGATAAATCTGGTGGCTTTATCGGAGGCATCGATATCAAGACAGCCGGCGAGGTGTTTGGGCTGGTTGGCAATAATTCCAACCACATGTCCATTTAAGCGGGCAAAGATGGTAATTATGTTTGGCGCATACTTGCGGGATGGCTCCAGAAACTCACCATTATCCACGATAGAACGGATGACCGCCTTCATATTGTAGGTTTTGCGTGCTTCCTTCGGTATAATATCATCCAGAGCCGAGTCCATGCGGTCAGGAGAATCGGTCGGGGGGATATCAGGCGGCTTTTCCTCATTACTCGGCGGCAGGTAGCCCAGGAGGTTCTTTATCTCAACAATAGCCTGCTCATCAGAATCGCAAGCGAATTGAGCCACACCACTTTTGATATTGTGAGTCATGGCTCCACCTAACTCATCATCGGTTATCTCTTCGCTGGTGGCTGCCTTAACTACGCTGGGACCGGTGATATACATATAGCTTGTCCCCTTCACCATAAAGACGAAGTCGGTCATTGCCGGTGAATAGACAGCGCCACCGGCGGCAGGTCCCATAATAGCTGATATCTGCGGGATAACGCCGGAGGCACAGGAGTTACGGAAAAAGATATTGCCATAGCCGTTAAGGGCATTAACTCCTTCCTGGATGCGAGCTCCGCCGCTATCAATAAGACCAACCATGGGTACTTTCATGGTCATTGCCAGGTCCATGACCTTACATATCTTCTTGGCGTGCATCTCGCCCAGGGTGCCACCTCTGGCGGTAAAATCCTGAGAAAAGGCACATACGGTGCGACCATTTATCTTTCCGTAGCCGGTGACCACCCCGTCGGCCGGAATGGAAATCTTCTCCATACCAAAGTTGGTGCAGTGGTGCTGGACAAATAAATCCAGCTCGTTAAAGGTGCCGGAGTCAAATAAAAGGTCTATTCTCTCCCGTGCTGTGAGCTTACCCGAGGCATGCTGCTGTTGAATGCGCTTTTCGCCGCCACCAGCTTTTATCTGTTTTTCTAACTTATCTAGCCCATCCAGTTCATCTTTCAAACCCATTTCACCTCCGTAGAGCTTAAATAGGCAAAGACAAGTAATCTTATCACATCGCCCCCTTTACAGGCAAATTATTCGCAGGAGATTGTCTATTGACCTCATTCCCTTTAGTTTTTAGAGGGGGATGGCTACCAAATAAAAACAGGCAAGGTTACTAAAACGCTCTCAGTCCCCAAGCTTGACTTGCTACCCAGAAAAGCCCTAAACTAGTTATCAGGAGAAGGAAAATGCCAATATATGAGTATGTTTGCTCTGACTGCGGCTTGAAGTTTGAATTGTTACGGCCGTTCAGCGACTCAAGTAAGAAGGCTTCTTGCCCTCGTTGCCAAAAAAATGCTGAACGAATAATCTCTGCTTGTGCTTCCTTCTCCAAGAACGAAGCTGGAGAAGCTATTCCCCTAGCCGGCACCGGCAGCTCCTGCAGTAGCTGTGGTCCTACTAGCTGCAATACCTGTGGCCTCTAATCAGG
>JADHWY010000066.1 GCA_016783245.1 Dehalococcoidales bacterium
CGGGGTCACAACCCAAAAGGTCGCCGATGCCGTCACTATCAACATCAAACAGCTTGACAAACTCCGGGTCGTCCAGGTCGGTTACGCTGGTAATGCCGTACTCCTCGGATACCCACGTGGGTACCGCCCAAAACTGTATGCAGGGGTCATCTGGACCGCCATAGATTAGACCCAGTGATTCAAGAGTCGCATCATACTCGTCCCACAGGCGCTGCTGATTGGGCAGCCAGGCATTTGTCCACAGGTCGGCTTCACCGATTCCTACCGCTGTCCAGGCGGCAGAAGTAGATAGGTCAGCTATCTCCGTGGTGTAGCCCAGCTCCTCCTCAAACAGTATCTTGGGCACATAGATGGTCAACCAGTCGCCTGTCCAGGCTCCGGTGGTGAAGATGATATGCTTCTCCTTCTTCTCAGCACACCCGGTTATTACTAGTGATAGGACAAGCACCGCCGCCAGTAACAATAATATCCATTTACGTTTCAAAACTGTAAATACCTCCTATAATATTCCTCTAATATTCCTTCTATATTACCTTGTATTTGAGACGATAAAAACCCCCTTTCAAACTTAGTTCCGTGTATGCTATAGCACCTCGCCATTCTTGTCAAGCCCACCGGTCTCTGGCAATATTCCTTTTCGGCTTGCCGAATAGATAGCGGCCAGGCTTATCTAATGATGTCCAACGAAATGGAACGGCTATAGAGTTGCATAGAAGGCATCTTGCTGATACAATTAGAGTCGGTGAGAGAGGCTAAGTACTAAGGTTGAAAGCCAAGGTAAAAGTTCCTCATATTTTAACCTCGCTCCACTATAAATCTAGCTTGGCTAAACCTATCCTTTCACTTATTACCAGCTCTTTAACTAACAATAACTGAGGAGATGAACAATGAAAGTAGCTAATTATCATGACAGCGAGCCCATTAAGGAAGTAGAAGGGGTACTTAAACGCGAGGTTATTACCGCTGATGACGGAGCGCCAAACTTCTGTATGCGTTTTTTTGAAGTTGATACCGGGAGCTCCACCGCTTCTCACTCGCACCCATATGAACACGAGATATTTGTTCTAAACGGTAAGGGCGTGATAGCCGGTGAACAGGGCTCAACACCAATAGGCAAAGGCAGCGTTGTCTTCATTGCCCCTGAGGAGCCGCACTGCATTGTTAATACCGGCAACGAACATCTCGAGTTTATATGCCTTATTCCCTTACAAAAGAAGAAGTGATTGTGGCCTACCACTAGGATAACTACATTTTCCTAGCCCTTGGGGTAGTTTTCGGTCTATTTACCGGATTGCCTGCCCACGGGCTTCTGGCACTATCAAAAATGGCTGTCTACGCCTGGAGCTAGCCTTTACCTAGACAATCTCCCAATCTCTATAGCCCTGCTGAATAACCGCCAGGTATTCCTTTGAAGGCGGTGTTTCCTCTAATTGCCCTGACTTAATATAGGTTACGGCTTCGACCGACCTACCATCTTCATCAAACACGGTAACCTTCAATCGGTTGTAGTTACCGGGACAGCCTTCATACCTATCCAATCGACTTAAATCTCTTTCGGAAACTTCGTAAACAGCGCCGCTCACCCTCTCACCCCTAAACAGCTTGATGCTGGCTTTCCCACCTCGCCACTGCCTTGACCAGCCAGCAAACACCAGCTTGTAGTTAGGCAGGGTAGCTACAAACATAGGCTTGCTGCCTGGGCAGCGTTCCTGCATCTGTTTTCGATTGAGGTTAGAGGCGTAGGCAAAGTAATACATTGATTATCCTTAAAGTGGAGGTGCTGTTTTCCAATTATAACCCAAGTAGCTCTGAGAGGCAAAGGATGTATAGACACAATCAGAGGGAAGCCCATCTGTAGGTGCCTGTCCCAGTCTTACTCATTCGGCTCCTATCTTGTTATATCCAGAAACCTTCAGTGCCCTCACTAAGAGAGCAATGGTGCATATTAGGACTAACAGCCCGAAGCCAGCGGCTACCATAAAGACCCAGTTGGTACCAAGCCGGTCAGCCACATACCCCAGTATGCTTGCCGAGAAAGAGCCAAGTCCAAAAGCACAGAAAAAGGAGATTCCATAAACGCGACCACGCCAATCAGTCGGACTATAGTCAGCGATAAGGCAGTTATAAATCGGTTGCCCCATAAAATAGAAGAAGGCGAAAGCACTGGCAGCAATCATCAATACCAGTCCTGCACTATTTCCCACCACCACCAGTAGAGGTACTACCACTAAGGCGGTGGCGAAGACTAGACTCTCATGGCGTCTGCGCTCTAATAGATAGCCACCGAGAAATTGACCGCCGATCCCGAAGATAAGGGCTATGGTAGTGAAGGAGCCAGCTATTAATACGCTATCTAAATTTAAGAAGGTCAAGTGGATTTGTTGGCTAAGGTATAAAGGTAAGAAAGTAACGGTGCCCCGATAAATAAAGCCGTTCAGAATCGAGGCGCAAAAGATAAGCCCCAAGGGCACGATAACTGGTCGCAATGATGACCTTTCCGCACCCGTCTCAGTAGTAGATTGTTGAGTAAAGTTAGCTTCAGTGCGGGCAGAAAAAAAGAACATGGCAGCCAAGAAGAAGGCGGGTATGGCAAAGATGAAGTAGGCTGCCCGCCATCCCATGAAGGAGGCGATAACACCAGCCAGTAACGGACCTAAGGCGAGCCCGATATTACCGGCTACACCCAGGTAACCGAAGGCCAGACCTCGTTGGGTAGCCACTCTGGCAATAAAGGCGGCACCCGTGGGATGGTAGATACCTAGTGCCAGTCCTAAGACCGCTAAAGCGGCGCCTAACATGTAGATGCTGGGCGACAATCCAACAGCAATGGCGGCTACCCCCATCCCCAGGCAGCAGAGGATTAATAAACGTCTTTCGCCAAAGCGGTCAGTGAGAAACCCGGCGGGTAAAGCTGTCGCCCCAAAGGCAAAGCCTAAGATATTAGCCAGTACGCCTAGAACAAAAAAGCTAGCACCAAACTCTTGGGCGATACTAACCAAAATAACCCCATAGGTCACTTCAAGGATATGAACCAACCCATGGCAGGCTGAAGTGTAGGCTATCGCCTGCTTTTCAAACCTCTCCATTCTTTTCCAAAATCCTGATGGCGCTGGTCTTTGGGCTACCAAACCCCGAAACTAAGGGGTTCTGAGCACAATGCTGAATATTACCACAAGGCGCCTCTCATAAGCTAGGTCGGCTTTTTGAGCTTCTGCCCAAAAGAGAAACCTTCTGGCACCAGTCTCGCCAGCTTGCGACCACTGACTTATTGGGGCTACAATAAGCTGAACTATGAATGATGGCAGTATTAGATAAGCCCGACTTTATGAACGCCAGGGCAACAAGGTCCAGTGCCATACCTGTGAGAGGCGCTGCCTCATCCCTGAGGGGGAATTAGGTTTTTGTTCTACCCGGAAAAATGTTAATGGGCAGCTTTATACCCTGGTATATGGCGACATTTCCTCTATCAGTGCCAACCCGATTGAGAAGAAGCCTTTCTTCCACTTCCATCCCGGAACTAAAGCCCTGACTATTGGCAGCTGGTCATGTAATTTCACCTGCCCCTGGTGTCAAAACTATGATATAAGCAAATCACCCCAAAGTATAGGCAAGGGGCAGTATATAAGCCCGGAGACGTTTATTGAACTGGTCAGAAAATACCACTGCCAGGGCACCAGCGTCTCCTTTAATGAGCCAACCTTGCTCCTGGAATATTCGCTAGACATTTTTGACCTAGCGAGGAAAGAAGGCTACTACAACACCTATGTTACCAATGGCTACATGACCACCAGAGCGCTGGATTTGCTCATAGACCATGGCTTAGAGGCGATGAACATCGACATCAAAGGCGAGGCTGAAGCGGTCAGAGAGTTCTGCACCGCCGATGTGGACATAGTCTGGCGAAATGCGGTTGGAGCCAAGAGGCAAGGGGTCTGGGTGGAGCTGACTACGCTGGTTATCCCCGGGGTAAATGATACTGAAGAGGGGTTAAGAAGGCTCGCCAGGAGAATAAAGGCGGAGTTAGGCGATAACACTCCCTGGCACCTTTCTGGCTATTATCCGGCATACAAGTTCAGAAACGAGTTCTACGTTCCCCCCACACCCATCACCACCCTAGAGAAGGCAAGGGATACAGGTAGGGACGAAGGATTGAAATATGTATATGCGGGAAATGTGCCCGGACACCCTTATGAAAATACCTTCTGTCCCGGCTGTAACTGCTCATTGATTGAGCGCTATGGTTTCACTATAACCAGATACGAAATCACTCTAGATAAACACTGCCCTAATTGTGGAGAGGAAATTCCTATAATCGGAGAGCCCATGCCCCTAAGCCATGGGGTGAGCTACCCAAACATCTAGACTGACCCGATTCTCACCACGGTGATAGGTAAGTACCCTACACTTGAGCTAGCCTCCTGCCCAGCTCAAACGCATCCGATAGTTCCGCTGGGTGCTCCCTAATCTCTCCCTTCCTATCTACGCCCCGGACGAGAAGCTCATCAGCATATTTGACGCCAATGGACTGGAAGAAGTATTTCACCGTTAATATCGACCCGTCAAACAATCGCTTGCCTCCGGTAGCTCCCACCGCAATAAACGCCCCCCTTCTCCCCGAGTCGGGCGGGTCCTGCTTGAGAATGTATTTTCTCGCCCACAGCGCCTGGCAACGGTCAATAAGCGCCTTAATCTGACTGGTGAGCCCGTAGAAAAATATCGGCGAGGCAACTATTACCCTGTCGGCATTGAGGAGCTTGGGATATATGCCATCCATGTCGTCTCTTATGACACAATTGCCATCCTGCAGGCAGCCATAGTATTCCCGGCAGGGGGCTATCTTGAGCTTGTCCACTATTATCTTCTCGACCTCTGCCCCCTGACTTTGTGCCCCTCTCAATGCCTCATCCAGTAATAAATCGGTATTACCTTCTATCCTCGGACTTCCCATAATCCCCAGGACTCTCAATTATACCTCCGCAAAGGAATGTTAAGAGCTTCTACTATAGCTATTGGTAGCCCGCCTGTCAATTTCTCCCCCCTGCCCTCGACCCTGAATTCATCAGTTGGACAATGCGGCAGATTATGCAATCCACATAATCTGAACGGGTCGGGGAAAACCTCTAAAAAGCCCGATGCTGTTGACATTCACTGAAGTAGTTGCTACCCTTTGTCTGAGAGCAGCGGATTAGGCGAACTCTGAGCCCGTTTATATGGTGGTTAGATGAAATGGCAGGCAAATAGTGAAGGGGGTGGTAAGAATAATCAATCGCAAC
>JADHWY010000067.1 GCA_016783245.1 Dehalococcoidales bacterium
CGTTCTTCGTTTTCAATGGCGATGTCCTGACTGAGATAGACCTGACGGCTATGATGAGACGCCACCAGGAAATAGGGACTAAAGTAAGTATAGCGCTTACGCCGGTGGACAACCCCACCATTTATGGCGTGGTGGAGACCGATGCCGAGGGTAAGGTAAAGCGCTTTATAGAGAAGCCAAGCCGGGATGAAGTGACCAGCAATATGATAAATGCCGGTATATATATCCTGGAACCTGAGGTCCTGGAACATGTCCCGGTGGCAACTCCCTTCATGTTTGAGCATCACCTTTTCCCACGGCTCCTTGAGATGGGTGAGATTATCTTGAGCTATCCCTCTGATGCCTACTGGATAGACACCGGCACGCCGGAGAAGTATCTTAAGGCACATCATGACCTGCTTTTGGGGTGGGGTGACAGGGGTATTCGGCTCGGTAGAGGAAGCAAAATCCATTCTACAGCTCGGATTGAAGGGCCGGTGCTGATTGGGGAGGAGTGTGTTGTTGCTGAGGATGCGCAGGTCAAAGGTCCCACTGTTCTGGGGCCAAGGTGTGAGGTGGCTAAAGGTGCCGTTGTGGAAGGTTCAGTGCTGTGGCATGACTCAAAAGTAGGTGAAGGGGTGATACTGAGAAATTGCATTGCTGGCGCCCATAGCTGTGTTAAACACGGTAGCCAGGTCCTCGATAACTGCGTTCTGGGTGATAATGTAACTGTGGATAGGGGAAACCGACTGGCTAAGGGTGCCAGGGTCTGGCCTGAAAGCTGATGGAAAAGAGGCTAGAGCAGCTTTTCTCCTCCTTTGGTCACGCTATAAACAACCTTCCAATTTGAAAGATGAGGGTAGCCGCTATCCAGGCAATGGCAGTGGTATAGACGGCAGCAAATCCAGTCCACTTCCATGAGTTAGTCTCACTACGGATAGTCCCGAGCGCGGCAACACATGGGACATAGAGCAGGCAAAAGACCATGAAAGCGAAGGCAACCAGCGGCGTCCAACCCAGCCGGGTAGCAATGGTGCCGCCTAAAATTCCCCCTCCAACGCCGAACATGGCGCCCATAGTGCCCACCACCACCTCTTTGGTCAGGAAGCCGAAAACGAGGCTAACCGCTGCCTCCCACTGACCGAAGCCAGCGGGAGCCAGCACCGGGGCGATGAAGCTGCCAATCTTACCGATTACGCTCTCGGCGCTGGCATACTCTACTCCCCAGGGCAGGCTGCTCAGGAGCCAGACCAGCACTACGATGCCAAAGATGACGGTTCCCGCCCTGATTAAGAACTGCCTTCCCCGCTCCCACGTATGCACCAGCACCCCGGTTACAGTAGGCAGGCGGTAAGGCGGTAATTCCATAACGAAGTGGCCACTGGGACCCTTAAGGATACTTCTGCGGAGTACCAGAGCCATGATGATGGCGATGATAATCCCGATGAGATACATGGAGAAGACCACCAGTCCCTGGTTAGCCGTGAAGAAGGCACCTGCCAGGAGTATGTAGATGGGGAGCCTGGCGCCGCAGGACATAAAGGGGTTAATTAAGATGGTGGTCAGCCTGTCTTTGGGGTTCTCTATAGTGCGGCAGGCCATAATCGCGGCGATATTGCAGCCAAAGCCCAAAATCATCGGAATGAAGGAACGACCGTGAAGCCTGATTTTGTGCATTAACCGGTCCATAATGAAGGCAGCCCGAGCCATATAACCGCAGTCCTCTAAGATGGCAATGGCGATGAACAGGAGGAATATCGGCGGAATAAAGATAAGCACCGAGCCGACACCGCCAATAATACCGTTAGCCAGCAGCGAGCTCAGCCAGGCTGGAGAAACACCGGAAGCATATCCTGCCAGCCCTCCAAAGAGTTCGTTAATCCAGCCCATAAGTGGCACCGACAGGGTAAAGACAAACTGGAACATACCGTACATTAGTGCCAGAAATAGAGGAATACCCAGCCAGCGATTGATAACTACATTATCAATTTTATCGGAAAGGGTAATCCGCTCAATAGGAGGCTTCTTTAGTACGTCCCTGAGCAGTCCACTGATGAAGCCGTATCTTTCCTCAGCAATTACCGTTTCTGCGTCATCACCCAGAATGCCCCGGAGATGGGTAATACTCCTGTCCTTAGCTCGTAGAATCTCTTCCCGGCTCATAGTTTACCCTATCTTCTGGAGCACCTCCTTATCCTCTTCAAGGAGCTTTATCGCCAGCCACCTCGGAGGGAACTGGTGCGAAAGCTTTTCATCACCAGAAATGATGGCTTCCAGCTCGCTTATGTGTTCCTCCAGTTCACTTCCGTAGTAGAGCTTAACCTTTTTGTTATTAGTTTTACCTTCAAGTGTGTTTACTATTTGCTTAAGCAACTCCTCGGTACCTTCCTTACGAGAGGCTACCATGGGCACCACCGGCGCACCTAAAAGGGCGGAGAGCTGGTCAACATCAATCCTGTGGCCCCGGGATTTAGCCGCGTCAGTCATGTTCAAGGCGACCACCAGGTTAACTTCCAGCTCGATTAGTTGCACGGTGAGGTAGAGATTTCGCTCCAGACTTGAGGCATCAACAATGTCCACCACCGCCTCTGGTTTCTCGTCGACAATGAAATTTCGGGCGATAATCTCATCGGGGGAATAAGCGGTAAGGCTATAGACACCGGGTAGGTCGACTACCTTGATGTGATAGCCTTGATAACTACAGGTTCCCTCCTTTTTCTCCACGGTAACCCCGGGCCAGTTCCCTACGTGCTGGCGGGCTCCGGTCAGGTTGTTAAACACCGTGGTCTTGCCCGAATTGGGGTTGCCAGCCAGGGCAATAACTCTCTCTTTTTTGGCCATGTTCACATCTCCTTCACCACGATTTTCTGAGCTATGCCCCGACCCAGGGCTACCCTCGACCCTCTGAGGTCAATGAGCACCGGTCCGGACATCTGACCGTTTATGACCCTTATCTGGACGCCGAGAGTAAGTCCCATATCGGCAAGTCTTCTTTGTAGTCCCCGGCCATCTCTAACCTCGGTTACCGTTACCAGCTTACCGGGTACGACCATGGCTAGCGGCATATCTTGATTCATCTAAGTCGCCTCCACCTGAATACTGGCTGCCTCTTTCCTACGCAGCGACAGGTTGTATCCCTTGACCTTAATCTCAATAGGGTCTCCCAGCGGGGCTACCCTCTCCATCTTGACTTCACTCCCGGGCACCACCCCCATATCTAGAAGCCGTCGGCGGATACTTCCTCCGCCGCCAATCTTTACGATTCTACCCCTCTCACCACACTTTAAGTCGTTTAGCGTCTTCACTGTCATCTATTTATTACCTCCGTTCTGACCCCCAGCTCAATTGGGACTAGCTTTCTTCTTTTGTCATTATCGCCCGATTAGTTAGTCTCGACTAACTCTTCTGGGTTAAAAAAATTTAGCCTTTTCTGCCACTTTCTCTCTGGCACTTGATGACACATTCCTTGGAGAACTTGCCATGCTCAAGGTAATAGTTAAAGTTTTTCAGCCAATCTGGCTCCCCTTGCGGTCGGTTCAACACAAATTCTACAAACTTCGTCAGCCTCTCCGAGGTAACCGGGCTGACAGTGTGCTCCATCTTGCAGGCATCATTGGCCGCTATCTCCGGGTCAACCTTCAGTATTTCAGTCAGGAAGTGGCGTAGTGTCTCGTGGCGGTGAAACACATCCTGAGCTATCCTTTCTCCCTTGGCGGTAAGCTTGGCCTGTCCATACCTTTCATGCTCTATAAGCCCTTCTTGAGCCAGCTTGGTCAGGGCAGAGGTAACACTGGGCTTCTTCACTCCCCGAGCCTTGCTGATTTCGGTTACCCTGGCCGCCTTGTCCCCCTCGCTGAGCAAAACTATTGTCTCAAGGTAATCTTCCATACTGGCACTTTGTTCTTTTTCCACGGCTTACCCCGTTACAATTTATAGTTTTAAAAATGTTAAACGCGTCTAACATTTTAGTATAATATTACCCTCTATTTTTGTCAAGTCCTGTCTAAATTCGGTAGTGTATCATTTTGAAATGCTTGAGCGTTGACAATGCTTGAGCGATAGTTTACCATTTAAGTATGGGGAAAGATAAGCGTAAGAAAAAGGAACACGATTTTAGTGTTACCGCTTTTAGAGTAGTCCAAGAAGCTACCGGAAAAAGCGAAACCGAATCAGAGCAATCTAAGCCTGACAAGGAAAAGAAGTTTGACCCCGTGGCATTAGGGCATCTTGGGGGCATCAAGGGTGGTAAGGATAGAGCCGAAAAGCTAACATCTGAACGGCGTAAAGAAATAGCTAGAAAAGCAGCTAAAGCCCGATGGTCTAAGGTATAGGATTCTGCCTCTCTAATTCATCAAAGTAAAACTCGCCCTGCATACCAAAAGCACGATTAAATAATCTTTGAAATGTTGCCCAATTAGGTGATGCACGCATAAGTGTTGTTACAGAAGCCACTTGCTTTTCAAGGTGTGGGTTACCAATATCCTCTGTTAGAAACTGGAAGTGTTTATACCTACGATAACCTTTTGGGGTTACGGGGTTTTTAGTGCGTAATTCATTTAATACACCTTTGGGTAATTTATCGTAAACAAGTTCGTTTGTCAGCTTTCCTACATACTTAGGGCGTTTGACCGAGAGCGGTCTATATTGCCAATTACGGACACGAAATAATTGTTCATAAAATTCATCAGGGAACCTCTTTGTCCAAGGTAATAGTTCCTTCGCAATATACACCTCTAAAATTCTATTAAGTTCGTCTCGGTCTCTTACTTCTTGATAGCCAGTAACCTCATCTATTAAGGCAGTAATGCCAACGTGTGCTAAACCACGCATTAGAATGTCAGCACGCCTAGCGATACCCTCTTGACGTGCTTGCAGAACCCCTGCATCTCGTGCCTTTAGCCATACTTCACAAATCTCGGGGACAAGACCAGCATTTACCGCACGCCTTACCCCTCCCCTTGTGCGAAAGAGCATTGGATTATTTAGAGCTACCCTTAAGCTATTTGGAACAAAAGGCTCAAGATTTTTACCATATAGAAATCCAGGCAAAGGGGTACCCTGTTGTGATAATCTTGCTAATCTTCTTTGCTTACCACCCTCGCTACGGCCCAGTGTCTTAACAACGCTAGTATGGGTAATCACCCGCGTGCGATTTGAAAGAACCGCACACGGTAAGT
>JADHWY010000068.1 GCA_016783245.1 Dehalococcoidales bacterium
TCTAAGTTTAGAGAAATCAAGATTTAATCTATATGTGCCATTCTCCACTTCATACAGCGGGAATATTCCTGTCTCTACTGCCAGACGACCTATCTTAATAGGTAAATCGGTGGCAAATCTCCAGCCAGTAGGGCAGGGAGATAGGATGTGGATATAAGCTGGGCCAAGGGCCGCTGCTCCCTTTGCCACCTTAGCCATCAAGTCAAAGGGGTAGCTGGGACAGGCAGTAGCTACATAGGGGATGTCATGAGCGGCAGCAATGGCTGGCATATTCTTTTTCCAGGTAACTTGTCCAATGCTTACCTTGCCGGCAGGGGAGGTAGTAGTTGAAGCACCATAAGGAGTGGCAGAAGACCTTTGAACCCCGGTATTCATATAAGCTTCATTGTCAAAGCAAATATATAAGAAGTTATGACCCCTCTCCATGGCTCCAGATAAAGCTTGGAGTCCTATATCACTGGTTGCACCATCTCCAGCCATGGCTACTATCCTGATTTCCTGTTGAGCCATTCTCCCCTTCTTCATCTGTATCTTCAGTCCCGATTCTATGCCAGAAGCCACTGCTGCGGTATTCTCAAACAGGGTATGAATCCAGGGAACGCGCCAGGAAGTATAGGGCAGCTGTGATGAAATTATCTCAATACAACCGGTAGCATTAGCAATTATTACATTCTGCCCCAGTGCTTTGCAGGCAAGCCTCACCGCTAGAGCCTCGCCACAGCCGATACAAGCTCGATGACCAGGGGCAAAATTCTCTTTCTTAGTTACCAATCTAGGGACAAAAACAGCATAATTTTCCATTATTCCCTCACCCCAAATATCTCAAATTCCTGGTCACTTCCCTTCTGTGAGATCTCTATGCCTCTATTGATTATCTCCTCAAATCCAGCCGGGGTAATATCCCTACCCCCCAACCCCCCAACGAAGCCTATGACCCTTGGCTTCTTGTCCTCACCGTATAAGGCTGACTTAACCTCAGAGCAAACCGGACCTCCAGGACCACCAAAGGAAAGCGCCCTATCCAGAACGATGAGAACCTCGGCATTTTTGACCGCTTGGCGAATTTCTCCGAAGGGGAAGGGACGCCATAAGCGAAGCCTTATCAATCCCACCTCTCTGCCATCCCGTCTCATCTTGTCTATAGCCATCATTGCCGTCTCACTAAAGCTGCCCATAGTCAATAGCAACACCTTGGCATCTTCACTGTGATAGCATTCTACTGGAGAGTAATATCGTTGGAAGGTTTTGCCAAATTCATTCCAGCACTGGAGGATTACCTCTCTGGCTGCTTCTAAATTTACTTCCTGCGCCCACTTTGTCTCAAAATATATAATAGGTGGACCAAAATCCCCCATTGACACCGGTTTACTAGGGTCCAGGGGTAAAGGGTATTGATTAGGTGGAAGAAACTGGTCAACCTCACTCTGCTCAGGGAAAAGTATCGGTTCAATCACATGCGATAGGTGAAACCCGTCCAGGTGAATCATTACCGGAAGCAGCACTCTGCGGTCTTCGCCAATGCGAAAGGCACACAGGACATTGTCAACAACCTCCTGCCCATTTTCGGTAAATATTTGAATCCAACCGACATCACGGACAGCCATAACATCAGAGTGGTCACCCCAAACGCTCAATGGTGCTGATAATGCTCGATTAGCCACTGTCATAATTACTGGTAACCGCATTGATGAGGCAACATATAGCACCTCATGCATCAACTCTAGCCCTTGACCAGCGGTAGCGGTAAAGGTTCGAGCCCCTACCGCTGATGCCCCAAGGCAAGCACTCATGGCTGAGTGTTCAGATTCAACAGGAATATACTGTGCATCCAGCTCGCCATTTGCTACTAGCTCAGCAAGGTGCTCAACAATATGAGTTTGCGGCGTAATAGGATAGGCAGCAATAACATCGGCGTTGGCTAGCCTGACCGCTTCACCAATGGCTACTGATACCTCTATTCCCATCTTCGTTGCCATCATTCCTCCTCCGGAACTATAGTGATGGCTCGAGTCCAGCACTCACGGGCACAAATCCCGCAGCCCTTACAATAAAATAGATTGGCTTCAAAATACCCCTCAGCGTTTTGTTCAATGCATCCTTCAGGGCAGAAAATATAGCAAATACCACACTTTATACATTTGCTGTTATCAAAGATTGGCCTTTCTGACCTCCAATCCCCAGTCTGGTATTGGCTAGCATTTCCCGGCTCGGCTACTATTGAGCCAATTTCCAGGTCTTTCCAGGTTAGCATGCCTTCTGGATTAGTCATTGGCCTCGCTCCTCTACCAAAGTCTCCTCATAGGCTTTCTGCATAGCCTTGATATTCCTTTCGGCTAGACGGCCAAAGCGGTTTCTCAAGGGTTCAAGCAAGGATTCCAGTTCGACCACGCCGGTGGCTCTAACTAGAGCTCCAACCATGGTAGTATTAGTAATAGGAACGCCCAGAATCTCCCTAGCGATGCTAGTAGCATCAATTGTAGCTAGTCGCCAATTAATACCAAATTCCTGTCTAATTTGCCCAGCTTGTTTTCTAGTATTAACTATTATTGTTCCATTGGTTTTAAGTCCTGAAGCGACATTCACAATGCGAAGTAGTCCTGGGTCAAGCACCGCTACTACATCAGGTTGAGCTATCTCTGCTCTTATCCTGATAGGCTCCTGGCTACTTATTCTGACGAAAGCCAATACTGGTGCTCCTCTCCTCTCCGGACCGAAGCTGGGAAATGCTTGAGCATATTTACCTTCGCTTATGGCAGCCTGTGCCACCAGCTCAGCGGAGGTAACCGCACCTTGTCCGCCACGACCGTGCCATCTAATTTCAATAAGCCGATTTGTATCTATCACCTTAGCCTCCTGGCTGATACAGAAAGCGCCCCTGGAGCGACTTGAACGCTCGCACCCAGCTCCGGAGGCTGGCGCTCTATCCACCTGAGCTACAGGGGCAAATACAATTTAATATAATAACCTGTAGCAAGGGATGATGCAAGCACGCTATGCCTTTCTCCTCGGTGCTCTCACTACCAGAATAGGTATATTACTGACTTGTAGAATCTTATGGGCGATACTGCCGAAAACCCATTTCTCTATGCCTGAGTGCCCATGGGCTGATATAGCAATCAAACTGGTATTCGTTTCCTCAGCTAATTTAATAATTTCCCGGGCGACATCACCTACCTTGAGTTCAACTCCTATAGTGCCTTTCGTGCCTGTTAGACTGTGGCAAACCTTGTCAAGGTATTTTCTGGCTTCTGCTTTAACCAATTCCAAATGCTGTTCCGGATAAAGGATATAGTCCAATCCGCCAACGGTCCGAACATGCTGTCCAGCCGGCGCTACCCCAAGCAGGATAACCTCTGACTCTAATCTGTCAATGAGTTCCTGAATATAGGGCACTGCTGCTTCACCGGCCTCAGAACCATCCAAGGGGAGAAGAATCCTGTTTAACAGATGCTTCCCGGGTGCCCTCTGAGGAGGCTTGGTGGCTCTAATAAGCAACACAGGCACCCTCGTTGTATGAAGCACCTTATTGGCTACACTCCCCGTTGCCCATGGTGTTATTCCGGAGCGGCCATGGGACGCCATAATAATGAGACTAACATCATTTTTGTCAGCATAGTCAATAATTTCCTCAGCCGGTTTACCGGATAGAACTATAGGATTCACCATACCAACGCGATAATCTTTGATGCGATTCCTCATCTGTTCTGCCATCTCTTCAATGTAAAGCTGATGCATATGGCGGTACTGGCTCTCCGCAGGCTCACTGACATACACCAGGACAACCTCAGCATTGAAGGCTCCGGCCAGCTCTTCTGTGTATGGGATAGCTAGCTCGGCTAAATCAGAACCATCTAGCGGAATAAGAATTCTCTCCCACATTTCTTCCTCCCATTAAGCGTATCTTACAACTAGCAGTAGATGGCACAGGGCGACTACCATAATCATAGCCGGGATAGCATATTTGCAGAACCTTCCCCAACTGATGGGGTAGCCTTCCCTTTCAGCAACGGCTGTCCCGACAACATTAGCTGATGCTCCAATAGGGGTAGCATTGCCGCCGATATCTGTCCCTAAGGCTAAAGTCCAGCTTAATGTGCGTAAGCTCAGACCATGTGACCGTGAGAGGTTAGCAATTACAGGGACCATGGTAGCGGCAAAGGGAATATTATCCACAATGGCTGAAGCAAAGGCAGAAACCCACAGGATGAGAGGTATTATTAGAATTAGGCTTCCTCCGGATATATCCCCGATAGACTTGGCCAGCATTTCCAACACCCCGGTTTCCTCTAACCCCCCGACGCAGATAAATAATCCGACAAAGAAAAGTAAGGTGCGCCAATCCACCCTTGCAATGATGTGCAAAGCCCCCTTAGTTGAGGCCAGCAGGACGAGGAAGGCGGCAATACAACCTATTAAAGCCACCGATAACCCGGTTTGAGCATGGGTAACTAACAGAATCACCACCAGGATGAAGATGGCAGTATTTATCTTGAATAAGCGAGGGTTGATAATAGCCTCCCTGGGCTCTGGATATTGCTTAGGAGACCCATCTGAATTACTTTGCTGAGAGGAGGTGAGGGTTTTGCGGAAGGCAAAATAGAAGAAGCCCAGGGTCAGGAGCATCCCTATCCAGGCAATGGGACCAGTATTAACGGCAAAGTCGGTGAAGGTATAACCAAAGGCAGTACCTATAATTATGTTAGGCGGGTCACCACACATAGTGGCACTGCCTCCACAATTGGCGGCAAAAATCTCAGCAATTATTATGGGAACTGGGTCAAATTTGAGCAAGCGGCCCAGCTCGATGGTTACCGAGGCTAGGAATAATAATACTGTGATACTATCGATGAACATTGACAGGAAACCTGAGAGCAGCATAAAGGCAATTAGAATGGGGACAACCTTGTAATTGACCATCTTAGCCACATACAGGCATAGCCAGCGGAAGAAGCCTACTTCCCCCAGACCCTCCACCATGGTCATCATGCCACCGATGAAGATAATGGTCTGCCAGTTCACGCCATGAGATTCTATATGCTCCTGCCCCGGTATCCAGAAGTTTAATTGACCAAGCTGTTGCAGGTTCAGAACACTAAAAACCGCCCCCGGGCTTTTCATGATAACCAGAAAAACGACT
>JADHWY010000069.1 GCA_016783245.1 Dehalococcoidales bacterium
CTATTAAGTACCTCTGTAGGGGAGCAAATAGCAAGGCACTCATACCAGTGCCTGTAATTACAAGCCCCACCGCTAAACCTGGTCTATCGGGGAACCACTTTCTGGCTGCTGGCATGGTACAGGCATAGGCTAAGCCACTCCCTGTCCCAGCCATAAGCCCAAAGGTTGAATACAGCCATAAAGGATTCCCAATGTCCTCAATAAACCCAGCCAGGATGAATCCTAAGCCGAACACGATACTGCCAAATATGGCGACTTTTCTTGGCCCCATTCTATCCTGAGCCATTCCGCCGGGAATCATCATTAGCGCAAGCCCCACCAGGAAGATGGTAAATGGTAGGGTGGCTGCTGTTTTCGTCCAGCCAAAAGAATCCACTAGAGGTCGAACAAAAACACTCCAGGATAGGGCGACTCCCTGCATTAGAGTTAGCAAAAAGCCGCCAGCAATAACAGTCCATCTATTAGACAGCTTTGACAAAATATACTCTACTGAATTTCCGAATTGACGCGGGGTCATAGCCGCGCCGAACATAAGGATACCACGAGGAGCCACAAGCGTCCATAGACCTCATCGTGGTGGGCTTCGCTGTGTTAAGCCATCAATCAAACAATATGGTGGTTTGTTCACCTTTAGAGAGGCTCTGTGAGCTAGTTCAGATAGATAGGTGACACTATGTTACTCAGAATGTTGTCCCCCCACCGAGATTGCCACGCTCCCTACGGTCGCTCGCAATGACAGGAGAAAAAGGAGGCTCGCAATGACAGGAAAAAAGAGGCTCGCAATGACAGGAAAAAAGAGGCTCGCAATGACAGGAAAATGAGACGGGGCATGAAGGCGTCATAGGGGAGGATGGGCTTTTGGTAGGGGAGAGGGGTTGAAAATGCGACAAAACCTTATAGTAAAAGTGGAACATATGTGCTATTATTTTTTTCTGGGGGGAAACAACTCAAAGCTAATTAGCTTCGGGGAATTGTTTTTCTGGTTATGTAAAGTAATCAGAAATGGCGGAGCTATGCGCCTACTGAGATTGGCGGTAGAGCTTCAGAGATGGGACCTGGCAGCTCATACCATCGTCCTGGCCGCTGCCACGACCCTGAAAAACGGAGATAAGCCCGATGTCAAGAGCAAGAGCAAAGAAAAAAAGAGGCGCCCCAAAGGGCAACCAAAACGCCAGGAAGCACGGCTTCTACGACCTTGAAAGAAGAGAGATGTCACCAAAGTACCAGACAAGTACATTTGATTGTGAATCAAAACCATTTGTGGTATAATAACAATGGTTATAAGTACTGGTTATCACATAGTGAGTTTAACATTTCTGTTTTCCTCAAGTATTGGGTGGCCAAAACTCTAACCAAATAATAAAGAGAGGAGGTCATCCAATGAGTTTTGAAGAGAAGTCTCTCCAGTGTTCTGATTGTGGGGCTACCTTTACGTTTAGCGTTGAGGAACAAGAGTTTTTCCAATCCAAAGGCTATACTAATGAGCCAAAACGTTGTCCCTCGTGCCGTGAAGCACGGAAGTCAGAGCGCTACGGAAACGGTGGATACGGTTCTAGGTCGCCTCGTCAGATGTTCCCCGCGGTTTGTGCCGAGTGTGGCAAGGATACGGAAGTCCCGTTTCAGCCACGCGAAGACAGACCAGTGTATTGCAGTGACTGCTACCGTAAAGTAAGACCGAGCAGATAAATTCGATTTAATCTGCAAAATGTACATAGGCTGGGTATATCTCAGCCTATGTATTTTTTGTGCCGTTACCGATTCACCAGAAAGGATTGTAGATTGTTATGAGTTAGTCTATCTCCCCAGCTTCTGTGCCTAATTTGCTCCTTTGATTATGAGTTATGTTAGTTTTGGTTAGGATAACGGCCTATTGATTTTATATGGTATTATTTGTTTAACTACAGCGCCAGTGTGAGTAATACTGGCCCAACGGTCTCCTGTATATGCAGGAGGCCGTTCTTTTTTACCATTGCGCTTTATCTTTTCTTTATTCTACTCCAAATTTGCTTGCCTAACCTACACCAGCGTTCTTGGTCTATACTGGATGGCTTCAGCTATGTGGTGGGCTTTGATTATATCGGCATTTTCCAGGTCGGCGAGGGTGCGACCTAGTTTGAGGATGCGGTGAAAGGCGCGGGCGGAGAGATAGAGCTGCTTCATTGCTGCCTTAAGCAGGCTCTGGGCTGATTCTTCTACCCGGCAGAACTCTCTTACCTCGGTCGGTGTCATTTCAGCATTGCAGGCTAATTTTGTTCCCTCAAAGCGCTGGCGCTGTATGGAGCGGGCAGCTTTAACCCTGGCTTGAGCCTTCTCTGATGGCTCTCCTAATCTATCATCAGCCAACTTCTCATAGTCAATGTGTGGCACTTCAACAAAGATATCAACCCGGTCGATGAACGGTCCGCTGATGCGCTTCTGATACCGGGAGACCAGACCAGGGGAGCAGGTGCATTGTCTAAACGGGTCGCCATAGTAGCCGCAGGGGCATGGGTTCATAGCTCCCACCAGTGTAAAGTTTGCCGGGAAGGTTACACTTCCTTGAGCCCGGCTGATGGTGATTACCCTGTCTTCCAGGGGTTGGCGTAATACCTCAAGCACAGCATGCCCAAATTCGGGAAGCTCGTCAAGGAACAGCACCCCCCGATGGCTGAGGCTTATTTCACCCGGTTTAGGCCAATGTCCGCCACCCACCAGTCCGGCATTTGAGATAGTATAGTGGGGGGAGCGGAAGGGTCGTTGTCTGATGAGAGGGGTATCTGACGGCAGCAGACCGCTTACGCTGTATATCTTGGTAACCTCCAGGGCTTCCTCGGTAGTCATTGGCGGTAGTAATGAAGGAAGAGAACGCGCCAGTAATGTCTTACCACTGCCTGGTGGTCCCATCATTATTATATTATGCCCGCCAGCGGCAGCCACCTCCAGGGCTCGCTTGACATGCTCTTGCCCCTTGATGTAGGCCAGGTCAGTGGTGAGCAAGGTAGATGGGGTATATTCCTCGACTTCTTCAGGCTTATATTCCGGGGCTGGTATTTCTCCCCGAAAATAGCTGACTAACTGAGATAGGGAGGCAATAGGGATGATTTCGGTGCCTTCTATTAAGGATGCCTCTCTGGCATCAATGCCAGGCACAAGAATGGTAGACATCTTTTCTTGGTGAGCCAGGGCAACCATGGGCAGGATGCCGTTGGTATGACGCAGACTGCCATCCAGGGATAGTTCACCGAGGAAGACAGTTTGAGAAGCATCAGCATATACCTGCTCTGAGCTAAGGAGGATGCCAACGGCAATGGGTAAATCATAAGCCGGACCTGCCTTCTTGATGTCGGCGGGAGCCAGATTAACCACGATGCGCTTCATAGGGAAAGCACAGCCGGAGTTTCGTATAGCGGCGCGCACTCGCTCTCGTGCTTCCTGGACTGCGGTATCCGGCAATCCGACGATAGTAAATGAGGGTAAACCGGGGGAAATATCTACCTCAACCTCAACAATGGCTCCCTCCAGCCCAACTACAGCACAGGTTATTACTTTGGCTAACATCAGTTTCCTGTCGCCTATATTACAGCGGAGTCTTCTATGTGTCAACGGACTTGGGAGGGGTGTCTTTTGCCTTGACACTCATCCTTTTCGTGTCTTATACTAAACCGACTTAAATTTGACTAAGGAGGGTAAGAAGATGGCTGGACCCTTAGATGGGATTAAGGTGGTGGAGATAACAATGTTTCAGCAAGGACCTGTTGCTGGGACAAAGCTGGGGGATTTGGGTGCCGATGTAATTAAGGTGGAACCTCCAACCGGAGACCCGGCAAGAGGATTCATGAGAATTATCGGAACCCAAGTTGGCTTAAAGGGTCGAAACTACTACTTTGAGCAGCACAACCGCAATAAGAGAAGCATTGTTCTGGATTTAAGAAAAGAAAAAGGGATGGAGATATTTTTAAAGCTGATTGATGCCGCTGATGTCTTTCTGAATAACATGAGTATAGAGGCTCCACAGAAGATGGGCATTGGTCCTGAGGCACTACTGGCTAGAAATCCGCGGCTTATCTACGCTCAGGGCTCTGGTTGGGGAAGGAAGGGTCCTGATGCTGATGTGCTTTCCTTTGACTATACTGGGATAGGTAGGTCGGGACTTATGATGTCCTGCGGTGAGCGAGGTAGCCCACCAGCCCAAATCTTACCCGGACTTGGCGATGAACTTGGTGGGATGGTCTGTGCCTGGGCGGTGTGTGCTGCCCTCTATGGCAGAGAAAAGACGGGGAAGGGACAAGTGGTGGATACTTCCTTAATGGGCAGCCTGATATGTATGGAGAGTCTGGTCTTATCTGCCCCGGCTATTCTGGGTAAGGAATTCCCCAGGGAGATTAGGGCTGAAGCCGGTAACCCAATTTATAGCCACTATAAAGCCAAGGATGATAAGTGGTTTATCCTGGCGCATCTTCAGCCGGATAGATATTGGCCTAATGTTTGTAAAGCTCTGGGTATGCCTGAGCTTGAGAATGACCCCAAGTTCAATAGTATAGAAGCCAGGGGGGAGAATCGAAAAGAGCTTATAGCTATTATGGATAAGAAGTTTGCCACCAAGACAAGAGATGAATGGCTTGAGATTTTTAAGAAGGAGGGTCTGATTTATACTCCTATCCAGACACCCATGGAGGTGGTCAATGACCCCCAGGCTTTAGCCAATAACTATGTTGTTTGGTATGACCATCCGGTGTTGGGTAGGACAAAGATGGTTGGCTTCCCCTGGGACTTCAGTAAAACTCCAGCTTCGATAAGAAGGGAACCCCCTGAGTTTGGTCAGCACACCGAGGAGATTTTATTGGAGTTCGGTTATACCTGGGATGATATTACTAAGTTAAAGGATGAAGAGATAATACCTTAAAGCTAGGTGTTCTAAGAAAGGGGTGACATTATGCCGGGAGAGGGTGCTGGTAGGGGATTGGCGGCGGCAGATAAATACTATCAGGATTATGGCTGTCGAGCCAGGGAGCTAAAGGGGCAGGGGAAGAGGATAATGGGCTATCTATGCGCTCTTGCTCCCCTGGAGATGCTCACTGCTGCTGGTTTTATGCCATTCAGGATAAAGGGGGATGTCAACGAGCCAATTACTAAGGCTGATGTCGAGA
>JADHWY010000070.1 GCA_016783245.1 Dehalococcoidales bacterium
GGCTCGGTGGCTACCAACACCAACCTCAGGGATCTCAATTACCTGGCGGGCTCCGTTGAGATGGGTCTCCTTAATGCTGCTGGCAGCCAGATGGCTCAGTTTTACCAACTCCCCTTCTATGCCACCGGCGGTATGACCGACTCCAAGGTGCTGGATGCCCAGAGTGGCTATGAGTCTGCTCTTACCAGCCTGCTCTGTGCCTTAGCGGGTGCCAATTTCATCCACGACGCTGCCGGACTGATGGAATTCGCGCTAACTGCGTGTTATGAGAAGTATGTTATAGACAATGAGATACTGGGAATGGTGATGAGGGCGGTTGATGGCATAAAGGTCAACGATGACACCCTGGCCTTTGACCTCATTAAGCAGGTTGGTCCCGGGGGTAATTTCATCACCGTCAAGCATACCAGACGCTTTATGCGAAGCGAGCACTACCAGCCTTCCCTGAGCGATAGGGATAGCAGGGAGGAGTGGGAAGCCAAAGGAGGAAAGACCACTTGGGAAAGGGCAGCGGAAAGGGTAAAGGAGATTATAACCAACCATAATTACAGTCTCCCCGCCACGATAAGACAGCAAGTACTTTCGGAGATAGCGGGCATCGTGGACTGATATGCTAGTAATCGGGGAAAGCATCAACGCATCAAATAGGTCTGTGGCTGAAGCTATCGCCAGCAGGGATAGGGAATTCCTGCAAAGCTTAGCTAGGGCTCAAGTTGCTGCTGGTGCTGATTTCATCGATGTGAATAGTGGCATAGGCAGTGGCTCCCCAGAGTATGAATCCACAACCATGGAGTGGTTGGTGGAGGTGGTTCAGGGAGCTACGGACAAGCCGCTTGCTATTGATAGCGAGATTCCGAGCGTGATAGAGGCTGCACTGCGCAAATACCGTGGTGAAAGGCTAATGATCAATTCAGTTACTGCCGAGCCTGAGAAGCTAGAATCCATTGGCTCTTTAGCAGCAGGGCACCAAGCCTGGCTGGTGGCGCTGGCTATGGGAACCAACGGGATACCCAGCAGTGTTGAAGAGCGTCTAGCCGCTTGTGAGCAAATAATGACACACCTGACTCAGCTAGGTTTGGTAGCGGAGCAGATATTCTTCGACCCGTTGATACTTCCCATTGCCGTGGATTCCACCCAGGCAGTAGTCACACTGAAGACTCTGGAGCAGATTAAATCTCGCTATCCGGCTGCCAAGACCGTATTAGGCTTGAGCAACATTTCCTACGGTCTACCCAATAGAAGGCTGGTCAACCGTGCCTTCCTGCTAATGGCAGCCTACGCTGGACTCGATGCGGTGATCTTAAATCCGCTTGATGCCAAAATGATGAGCTTTATCAAGGTGGCTGATATGCTTATGGGTAAGGAGCCTTCGTGTAGGGGATACATCAGGGCTCACAGGAAGGGCATCTTAGTAGACTGAGCTCAAGATGGAGGAATTCACCCCCGCTAAATTCTCCCTTCGAGGAAGAGGGATTTTATGCGAAATTATGCATGGCACTATAAATGAAGAAAAAGGAGTTGATAAAGCATATAACTCAACATGGTGCGTTCCTATTGAACCCGAGGGTGAGGAGGAGTTAGTAGCTATTGAATTGGGCTGAAACAAACGATGTAGATAAGGCAGAACAAGGTGATTAAAAATGGGTTGGACTGCAAAGAAGGAGTCCCAAAAAATCTCGAGAAGGAAGACACGGCTGTGGCGCGCATAAGACCTCCTAAATTTCATCCCATCCTAGTAGTCATAGATATGCAGAACGGCTTCTGTGCACACGGGGGCTCTTACGAAAAGTTTGGAACCGATATAAGTATATACCGGAAGATCATACCTAATGTGAAGAAGATTATAGTTGCCTGTCATGAACTGCGCATACCCGTCTTTTATACACAACAAGTTAGAGAGGCATCAGGGATAGACCTCCTCACTAGGATACACCGCATCATACCAAGAAGAAGACTAGAATTTATCGAAAAGATCCGCGCATGTGTGAGAGGAACATGGGACGCAGAGATAATCGATGAGCTGCTACCAACAAAAGATGACCACATAGTCGTAAAAAGGAGGGACTCTGCCTTTCAAGATACTGAATTCGAGCTATGGCTGAAGAGTATAGGTGCTGATACAGTCATATACACCGGCATAGACACTTGCATCTGCGTAGAAAATTCTCTTAGGGAAGGATTCAACAAGGGTTATGATGTTATATTAGTAGAAGATGCAGTAGCATCTTCCTGGCAGGAGTTGCATAGGGCTACACTAGATAATGTGAGGGGTTCCTTCGGCTTGGTTTTGACTACGGCGCAACTCATAGATATGCTGCACACTACCAAGCGTGGAGCATCAGCCTTCAGACTTTCTATGGAGTATCTATGATAACTATAGATATTATACTTGGAGAAATGTAATGGCGCGGCAAGGGGTAGTGGTAGAACCCTACCAGAGGCTCAAACTGGAGCAGGTAGAACAGATACACCGGGCTTCCTTGGCTATATTGACTGACCCTGGCGTGGTGTGTTTCAACCGCAACGCTGCTGAGAGCTTCGGCGACCACGGCGCTGAGGTCATATCCATTGACCAAGGAGCTGCCGCCTGCTGGCTGCTCAAGATACCCGAGAAGATAATCACCGATGCAGTGCAGTCGGCACCGAAGGTAGTGAAGCTGGGGGCACGGGATGAGAATAACTGCCTCATCCTCGACGGGCGTGAGCCCAGGGTGCGCTTCGCCTCAGGCTCCGAGGCTAACAACTGGCTGGATGTGGATGTAGAGACTTTTGTCAGCAAGCGTGACCCAGGCATCGAGGTTGATTTCCCCGTGTTCAGGGTAGAAAAAGGCACTGTGGACAGACTAGCCAGGGCAGCACGCCTTTGCGAGTGCCTGGACTCCTGGGACAGCTTCCTGCGCACGCTCAATATTCAAGACGATGACATCACCGACGATAACAAGGATGTTAACAAGTTCTTCGCCTCACTGAACAATACCACCAAGCATGTGATGTCCGGGTTAACGGAGCTCAGTCAACTGAGCAATGTGGTCAGGATGTCTGAGATCATAGCTGGCGGGGAGGACAAGTTGAGGGAGAATCCCATCATCTCTTTCATCACGTGTATGGTAAAAAGCCCTCTACAGCTTATAAACGATACCACCCAGAAAGCGATAGAAATAGCCAAGAGAGGTATACCTCTGGTCATCTCTAGCGCCCCCCAAGGCGGCTCTACTGCCCCTATTAGAGAAGAGGGTATAGTAGCTCAGATCAACGCTGAGATCCTAGCGGGCATAGCCTTAACTCAATTGGTAAACAAGGGTACCCCTGTGCTCTATGGGAGTGTGCCGGGCAGAGCCGGCATGGTCGACCTTTATGATTCCTATGGAGTCCCTGAGTTCAACCAATATAACATCGACTGCGTCCAGGTGGCACGCTATTACGGTCTACCTTGCTACTCCACCGGGGGTGTGTCTGATGTAAGGGTGCCGGGGATACAGGCATCGGTGGAAAGGCTGTTTTCGCACATCCTGGTGACGCTGGCTGGTCCTCAGTATATTCACTATGCCTTTGGTCTTCTGGAGCGAACCAATACCTTCTGCCCGGTTCAGGCAGTGCTGGATGATACCCACATAGGTATGGTAAAGAGATTTGTCAGACAGCCAACGGTGACGGCTAATAGGATTTCGGAATCTCTGGAGCAGATAAGAAGGGTCATGGGCACCTCCCATAAGCTCTATGTCCGGTTTGTGCGGAGTGCGCTTCATTCCGGGGAGATTGCACCCCCATATCCCTTTGAGGGTAAAGATATGGTAGACGAGACGCTCCTTCGGGCACGAGACAGGATGGAGAAGATCCTGTCATTGCCGCCACCCCATATAGCCAAGGAGGTCGTGGATAAGGTGTTTCAAGAAGTACCTGGTTTGCTGACAAGATTAAGAAATTAATAGTAACGGAGGTAGCGTGACCGAAGATATACTGGCACTTATTAAGGAAAATGTTGTCCAGGGAAGGGTAACCCAGGATGATGAGGGCTTGGAGGAAGAGATGGTGGGACAGCCTGGAGTCAGTGAACTTACCGAGAAAGCCCTTGCCCAAGGCATTAGCCCCGACGACATAATTAAAAGGGGACTCACCAAAGGCATGGACATCGTGGGACAGAAATTTGAGACTAAGGAGTATTATATTCCAGATATGCTGGCCTCGGCTGAAGCGGTGGGAGTAGCTATGGAGATACTGGAGCCCCACCTCGCCAAGAGTGGCATCAAGTCCAAAGGCAAGATAATCATGGCTACGGTAAAAGGAGACCTTCACGATATTGGGAAGAACATCGTCTCGATATTGCTTCGAGGAGCCGGTTACACGGTCAAGGATTTGGGAAATGACATTGACCCGCAAGCCATCGTGGACGCCGTGAGGGAAGAGAGCCCCCAATTTGTGGGACTATCAGCCCTGCTCACCAGCACCATGATACACATGAGGGACACCATCCAGGCGCTCGCAGAAAGTGGGCTTAGGGACAAGGTGAAGGTCATCATCGGCGGGGCTGCTGTCTCGGAGGAATTTGCCCAAAGCATAGGTGCCGATGGCTACGGAGCAGACGGGTTTGAGGCAATAAGGGTAGTGGAGGCTTTAAGTGTTCAGTAATCAGCTTTCAGCAATCAGCTAAAGCCTGAGGGCTCAGAGCCGAGGGCTGGTACAGAATGAAGGATTTTAGAAGGTTGAACGTATGGCAAAAGGCTCACGAAATGGCACTGTCCGTATATAAAGCTACGCTGTCTTTTCCCCGGGAAAAAATGTACGGACTTGTAAGTCAGCTCCGAAGAGCCGCCTCATCAGTCCCAGCCAACATTGCGGAGGGGCGTGGTTGTGATGGAAGTCGTGAGTTTGCCCGCTTTTTGGAGATTGCTTTCAGGAGTGCAAATGAGACCGAATATCACCTACTCCTGGGCCGAGATCTGGGATACTTACACATAGAAACTTATCAAGTATTGAATGAGCAGGTAACAGAAGTCAAGCGCATGCTTACAGGGTTCATACGAAAGCTGAAAGCTAATGACTGATCGCTTACCCACGGGAGTGCCATGGCTGAGATAGATGCCTACAATGAAGCATTGCAGAGTGGACT
>JADHWY010000071.1 GCA_016783245.1 Dehalococcoidales bacterium
AGGAGGAACGAGTAGACCTGGTACTGCTGGACTTGATATTACCCAAGATTGACGGCTGGACAGTGCTGAAGGAATTAAAAAGCAACCCAGAACTGTCATCAATGCCTGTAGTCGTTTTCACTGCCTCGGCTGCAGTTTCACAGCGAAACCGGGCGCTGGATATGGGTGCTGTAGACTACCTAGTCAAGCCCCTGAGTGCTGCCAACCTGAAGGAAACTATTGCTCACATCCTGCATCGTAAAGGGAGGCAATAGCATGTCATCAAGAAAAGTGGCTGTTCTGGTGGTTGACGACGATGTTCGCATGTTACGCATGATAGTGCGCACTCTTGAGCTAGAGAATTATCGAGTACTTACAGCCACCAATGGTGACATCGCCCTAAACACATTTGACAAGCAAAGCCCAGACTTGCTGTTGCTGGACATCATGATGCCTGGTATGGATGGATATACCCTGTGTCAGCGCATTCGTGAATTTTCTCAGGTACCGATAATTATGGTCACTGCTAAGGGCAGTGATGAGGAAAAGGTTAAAGGGCTGGATATGGGTGCCGATGACTACATTGCCAAGCCGTTCTCTGCGCAAGAACTGGTGTCACGGGTCAAGGCTGTCTTGCGCCGCACTAAACTCCAGGATGAGCAGCCAGCGCCGAGGTTCTGTTCCGGGAACCTGATAGTAGACTTTGCCCAACATAGGGTCATTCTGCGCAACCACGAAGTAAATCTGACCGCCACTGAGTATAGGCTACTATCCTATCTGGCACGAAATGCCGGGAGGGTGCTGACCCCTGACCAGTTACTGGAGAGGGTGTGGGGTGACGACTATGCCGGTGAATTCCATCTTATTCAGGTAAACATGGCCCGACTCAGGAAGAAACTAAGGGATAGCGCCAAGAATCCCAAATACATTCTAACCAAATCTAGCATAGGGTACATGATGGTGGCGAAGACGTAACCAGATAGCCACCCTTTCATAGCTACAAGCTATCCACTGAGGGAGTCTTCCAATATCAGGAAGACTCCCTTTATTTTTTCTTTCATTTCCCTCCATCTCCCTTTACGACATACAAGGCTGCTCCATTTGTGACATTTCTGTAAGTCTTTAGCCCTCCTCTGTGATTTGGCTGTGATTTCACCCCCCTAGACTGAAAACAGAATCGCAGACGGAGGGTATTCATGAAAAGAAAAGGGGGGTATTGGCTGGTAATAACAGCGGTTACTTTTTGCAGTCTGGCCTTAGGCATGCCAGCCCAGGTTCAAGCTGAATCTTCCGAACCAGTTAAGGTCGCTATTCTTGATACCGGGATTGACCTTGACCACCCCGACCTTCAGGTGGCTGGCGATGTCACCTTCATTAGTGGGACAACCAGCGGCGATGATGATCACGGGCATGGCACGCTGGTCGCCGACATTGTTGACGTTCGGCACCGGCTCAGAGACTCAGCCGAGGACCTGGGAGCATCGGGTTGGGATACCCAGTACGGCTGCGGGATAGTAAATGCCGACCTGGCAATCGATTTCACCGAGCCGCCAGACCAGAGCGCCCCTACCACCACCATTTCCCTGATTGGAACGCCGGGGGATGACCCCTGGTATCTGTCGGACGTAGAGGTAGTAATCTCGGCTGCGGACAATGACGGCGGCTCAGGCGTCGCTGAAACCAAGTATAGCCTGGACGGCGGACAGACCTGGGATACCTACACCTCGCCCCTGAATTTCACCGAGGAGGGTGAGGATTATCAGGTAATGGCCAGGTCGTGGGACAACGCCGGCAATGATGAGGGTCCGCCGGCACTTGAGATATTTAAGATTGACAAGGCACCGCCGGTGACAACCATGACTGCCACCGCCACTGAGTTTAAGAAAGGGAAAAAGGGCATAATGGTGGGTGTCAGCTACGACGGCTTTGCTGTGGACGAGCTTTCAGGCCTGGACTTCCCGTACGTTATCGAGCTGATTGACGAATACGGGGTGTATGACCAGGACTTAGGTGTCAAGTTTTCGGGGTCAGTCATTTTTGAGGCGTGGTGCGAGGGTAAGGATAAGGACGGGCGTACCTATATCATCCGGCTTACTACCCGGGACAAGGCTGGCAACGAGGCACACGCTGATGCCATCGTTACCATTCTTCACCCATCCACCCATTAATGGACATTAATAAGGTGACAGAGGCTACATGCGATACAGAATAAGTTAGTGATGATTCTCACTACCTAACGGGAATTCTGTCTAAACCGCAAGCCATTCTTCGTTTATCAATGTCTGTTACATAATCCCCCGCGAGTGCCAAAACTCTTCTCGTGAGCATCCAGATAAGAATAAAGGCACAGACTTAAAATCTATGCCTCTCATTTCCTTGGTAGCGCATACCGGATTCGAACCGGTGATCTCCTCCTTGAGAGGGAGGTGTCCTAAACCCCTAGACGAATGCGCCACATTATCTGGCTGGGGAAGAAGGATTCGAACCTTCGCTTACGGATCCAGAGTCCGCTGTCCTACCACTAGACGATTCCCCAGCACACCGAATTATAGCACGGGCTGTGCCTGTTATCAATAATGGGCTGATTTGACATAAGAGGCCTGCCTGTTTATGCTAGACTACTAAGCTATCCAGGAAAGGAACCATCACCTTGGCTGATTTAGCTGCTCTCCAAGAGATTCTGGGCGTTTCCTTCGAAGACTCCTCCCTGCTGGAGCAGGCTTTGATTCATAGTTCCTATATTAATGAAAACCCCGACCTTGCTCCAACCTCCAATGAACGGCTCGAATTTCTGGGTGACGCCGTTTTAGGCCTGATAATCGCGGAAAAACTATACCATGACCTTCCCTCCTTAACTGAGGGTGAGATGACCAAGCTCCGTGCTGCCCTGGTTCGTGGGGATACCCTAGTCCGCGCAGCAAGAGCCGTTGGACTTGGAGATTACCTCTATCTGGGAAAGGGTGAAGAGGCAAGTGGTGGGCGGCACAAGCCGGCTAACCTAGCTGGAGGCTTAGAAGCAATGATAGCTGCTATTTTCCTTGACCAGGGCTCAGCCGTTGCCGAGAACTTCATCCTAAGGCTATTTAATGAAGAACTGGAGAAAGCGATTAGTCAAGGTGGAGGAGCCGATTATAAATCGCAACTACAGGAACTTATTCAAGGCAGGGAACAACAAACGCCTGCCTACTATGTGGTAGAAGCAAAGGGACCAGACCATGACAGAAGATTCACTGTCGAGGTAAGAGTCGGTGATACTGTGCTGGGAAGGGGGACAGGAAAGAGCAAGAAAGTGGCAGAGACCGAAGCCGCTCGCTCAGCACTGGAACGACTTTCAGACAACTTTACACCGTGACCTCCCTTTGCTAAACTTCAATTAGAACTCCTCCAGTTCAATGTCTTAAATAGAGGTGTTACTATGGGAAGACGAGATTACCGACACAGAGAAGCAAAGAAACCAAAAAAGGATGCCAGGAAGCTATCGACCGAGACCGTATTACCACCTCCAACCACAGTGGAAGTAATTAAAAAGGGGAAGAAGGAACACAAGGAGGAGTAAGGGAGATAGGGGCTTACCAGCAGCTTTACAGCACAGGAGAGTTAAAGGCACGGGTCGAGAAAGCCAAAGCAATACTGGAAGAGTGCCACTTATGCCCCCGCCATTGTGGGGTCGACCGCCCGGCTGGTGAAAGCGGGAAGTGTCATGTCACCACCCAGGTGGTAATCTCCAGCTACAGTCCCCACTTCGGAGAAGAGGCACCCCTAGTAGGTAGGCATGGCTCAGGAACTATTTTTTTCGCTTACTGTAACCTACGATGCCTCTTCTGCCAAAACTACACCATAAGCCAGCTAGGTGAAGGCAGCGCCGTTGACCGGGAAGAACTGGCAAGGATGATGCTCGCCCTTCAGGCAAAGGGTTGCCACAACATAAATCTAGTAAGCCCCACCCATGTAATGCCTTATATCCTGGACGCCCTGGAGCTGGCAGTAAGCATGGGACTCCACCTACCTCTGGTATATAACAGCGGTGGCTATGATTCTGTGGAAACCCTGAAGCTGCTGGACGGAGTCGTTGATATCTATATGCCTGATATGAAGTATTCCGACGCTAAAATTGCTGAGCAACTATCCGGGATAAAGGACTACCCCACGGTAAATAGGGCAGCTATCAAGGAAATGCATCGCCAGGTAGGTGATCTCCAGATAGATAAACAGGGTATAGCTCAACGTGGTCTTCTGGTGCGTCACCTGGTATTTCCTAATGGGTTAGCTGGGACTAAAGAGATAGTAAGCTTCCTCGCCAAAGAGGTCTCCACCGATACCTACCTAAACATCATGGCTCAATATCACCCCTGCCACAAAGCCTTTGATATACCGCAATTAAGCCGCTCGGTAAGCAACGAGGAGTTTTACCAGGCCATTGAGCTGGCTCACCAGCAAGGCCTGAATAGGCTGGATAAAGATAACTTCATGCCCCCATTAAGGCTCATCCTAAGGTAAAATGAAAACCGATGAGTGACTTAGCCTCGATGCGAGCAATGGTATATGGGTCTGTTCAAGGCGTTTACTTCCGCGATTTTATCGCCAGACGGGCTAGAGAGCTAGGCTTAACCGGCTATGTGCGCAACCTTCGCCAGGTAGAAGCGGTGGAGGTAAACGCTGAGGGGGAGAGGGAGCAACTAGTAACGCTTATCAGCCATCTGAAGGTGGGGCCGCCAGCAGCCAAAGTAACCAAAGTAGTAACCGACTGGTCAGAATACACCGGGAGCTACTCTGGTTTTACAGTAAAGTATTAGCTTGAGGTCTGCCTCAGCCCATAGTAGTGGTCACTCTCAAGCAGGCGAGATAAAACCTCGGCGGAAATGGGATAAATCCCGCTGTGCCATTTTCTCAGTTGCTCCCCCAGTTCCTCTAAATCAAGAGGGCGGTTGCCGTTAGCCAGGAAAAGGCGGAATATACGCTCTAAAATGGGCAGGTTATCGGCGATAAAATCTGGGGTCTGGGAGCAACAATCCTTAATAGTGGTGAAAAGGTTCTCCGGTGAAATCT
>JADHWY010000009.1 GCA_016783245.1 Dehalococcoidales bacterium
CTACTGAGCTTGATGCCATACAAACAGCCAGGGACATGGAAAATAAGACCCATGATTTCTATAAAAGCCAGGGGGAAAATGCTACCTATGACGCTGAGAGAGACTTTTATGAGACCTTGGCTGCCGAAGAAAGGGAACATCATCTAATTCTCCTGGATTACTACGAGTACCTCAGAGACCCAGCAGGGTGGTTTGTTGGGAAAGAGCACCCTTCTCTGGATGGTGGCTAAATAAGCACTAGAAGTTCTGGAGGCAAGGCAGGTGCTGGAGATTTTGGCCGACGACGGGGGAGCGAGGAGGACATGCCTGCTTGGTGCCGCGCCACGGGAAACAAGCTATTAGGTATTGAGGAAGAAGCTGTAGGATACAAGGTTTATATCAAGAAATCCAAGTAGGAAAGTAGGACTCAGTGGAAGCCACCGAGCAGGAATCCATGTAAATAACATTTACCGGAGGTGAAAAATGAACCTTAAGGCTTTGTATAAGTTAGGTTACGGCCTGTATGTAGTGAGCTCAAGAAAGGGAGACAGACTCAACGGGCAAATCGCCAACACTGTGTTTCAGATAACTTCTGAGCCGCCAACTATCGCCGTAAGCATCAACAAAAATAATTTAACCCACGAGTTTATCAAGGAAAGCAAGGTGTTGGCGGCCTCAGTCCTCTCCCAGGATGCACCCCTCTCTTTCATCGGTCACTTTGGCTTCAAGTCAGGCCGAGATATGGATAAGCTTGAGGGCATTAATTATAAAACAGGTGAGACTCAGGCTCCAGTGGTCACTGAGAATGCCCTGGCTTATCTGGAAGCTAAGGTAATCCAGGAAGTGGATGTAGGAACCCATACTATTTTTGTAGCAGAGCTTGTAGGGGCAGATGTGCTAAAAGAGGGCGAGCCGATGACCTATGCCTATTATCATCAGGTTAAACGAGGCACCACTCCCAAGACCGCTCCCAGCTATATTGCGGAGAAAAAGGAGGCAGTGCCCCGGGTGGCAAAATACAGGTGTAAGGTTTGTGGCTATATTTACGACCCTGAACTGGGGGACCCCGATGGTGGTATTAAACCAGGGACACCATTTGAAGAAATACCCGATGACTGGGTGTGTCCCGTCTGCGGGGCAGCCAAGGGTGAGTTCGAAAGGGTGGAGTAAGATGAGGCCAAGAGAAATAAGGCCTGGAGTATATTGGGTAGGAGCCATTGACTGGGACCGGCGGCTGTTTGACTCACTGATACCGCTTCCTGATGGCACGAGCTATAACTCATACTTAATTAAGGGCGGTGAGAAGACGGCTCTTATTGATACCGTAGACCCTCCTATGCAGGATGTACTAATGAATCACCTGAGTGAACTTGGAGTGAAAAGTATAGACTATGTGGTTGCTAATCACGCTGAGCAGGACCATTCCGGTGCTATCCCTCAAGTCCTGGAAAGATATCCCGGGGCAAAAGTCGTGGTCACACCCAGATGTAAAGGTATGCTCATCGACCTGCTTATGATTCCTGAAGAGAAGTTCGTCACGGTCAACGATAAAGAGACCATCTCGCTGGGGGGTAGAACCCTGGAGTTTATCCATGCCCCCTGGGTTCACTGGCCGGAGACAATGCTTACCTATCTGAGAGAAGACAAGCTCCTCTTCCCCTGTGACTTCTTCGGCTCGCACCTGGCTACAACCGACCTGTATGTCAGAGATGGAGGGCAGGTCTATGAAGCTGCCAAGAGGTATTATGCCGAAATCATGATGCCCTTCCGCACCACTATCCAGAAGAACCTGGAGAAGATAAAGGACTACGCCATTGACATCATCGCTCCCAGCCACGGCCCCCTGCACGATAGACCCGAGTTTATCCTGAAAGCCTATCATAGCTGGGCATTCGACGAACCAAGAAATATCGTGGTACTGCCCTATATCTCGATGCACGGCAGCACCCGCAAGATGGTGGAATACTTTGTCGGAGCTTTAGCTCAGAGAGGCGTGACGGTGAAGCAATTTGACCTTGCCGTAACCGACATCGGAAAACTGGCCATGGCCTTGGTGGATGCGGCGACGGTTGTTATCGGGACACCTACTGTTCTCGCCGGTCCGCATCCGAATGTTGCCTATGCTGCCATCCTGGCGAATGCCCTTAGACCCAACCTTAAGTTTGCCTCTATTATCGGCTCCTATAGTTGGGGAGGCAAGGCGGTTGAGCAACTGGCTGCGATGATTCCCAACCTGAAGGTAGAAATACTGGAGCCGGTGCTGTGTAAAGGCTTCCCCAGGGAAGCCGATTTCAAGGCACTGGATAGTCTGGCAACTACTATTGCCCAAAAACACAAGGAGAATGGCTTTGTTTAATAGCTTTTTAACAAAGTGAGGTCAAGAATGTCCAAAGCAATAGTAATTTATGAAACCAGAACTGGAAATACACAGATAATAGCTAAAGCAATCCAAGGGGGAATGAAAGAAGCTGGGGTTGAAGTGCTGTCGAAAAGGATAGCAGAGACAACAGCAGATGATTTGGCAGATGTTGATGCCGTAGTTCTTGGCGCCCCAACTTATAATCATGACCTCTTCTCTCCGATGAAGACCTTCCTTTTTAAGATGGAGAAGCAAGACCTTAAGGGTAAGATTGGAGCTGCCTTTGGGTCCTATGGGTGGAGTGGCGAATCAGTCCAGATGATGAGCGATACTATGAAACATATCTTCGGAATGAAGGTGATGGAACCTGGATTGAAGCTGGTAGGCAGACCAAGCGGAAGCAGTCTAGAACAGGGCAAGGAATTCGGCAGGGAAATTGCTGAAAGAATAGAGGAATATAAGAAGTAAGGGGGTCGGAAGATGACAGGATTAAAACAGGTCTACAGGTGTAATGTTTGTGGTAATATTGTTGAAGTGTTGCATGCTGGCAAGGGAGAACTGGTCTGTTGTGGGCAGCCAATGGAGTTGCTCCAAGAAAAGACAGCCGATGTTGGTCTGGAAAAGCATGTTCCTGTTATAGAAACGGCTGATAAGGGAACAAGAGTCAAAGTTGGCAGCACGCCGCATCCAATGGAGGAAAAACACTATATAGAGTGGGTAGAGGTAATTACTGACAGCGGTAGTTGCCGCCAGTTTCTCAAGCCGGGGGGTAAGCCGGAGGCAGAGTTTGAAATCGGAGCACAAAAGGTAGCTGCCAGAGAGTATTGCAGCATCCACGGTTTATGGAAATCAAGTTAGGTGGCTTATCTAAAACCGAGCCCGAGGAAACAAAATAAAGGAGGTACGAATATGGAAGAGGTTAAGGAACAGGTAATCAGTCTTCCTCGGCTGAGTGAACCAGCACCAGCCTTTGAAGCGCCAACCACTCACGGAGTGCTCAAGCTGGAGGACTTCAAAGGAAGTTGGCTAATTCTCTTTTCTCATCCGGCTGATTTTACCCCGGTATGCACCACGGAGTTCATCGCCTTTGCTGAAATCTATCCCGAACTACAGAAGCGCGGCGTGGAACTTCTAGGGCTGAGTGTCGACAGTGTCTCTTCACATATTGCCTGGGTGCGTAATGTAGAAGAGAAAACTGGGGTAAAGGTACCATTCCCTGTTATTGCTGACCTCAGCAAGGAGGTTTCTCTCGCCTACGGCATGATTCACCCCGGGCAGAGTAAGACCGAGACTGTCAGGTGCGTGTTCATAATCGACCCCAATCAAATTATCCGCACCATACTCTATTACCCGCTGACCACGGGCAGGAACATGCAAGAGATACTGAGAATAATAGACGCCTTGCAAACGACCGATGAGCATAAGGTAGCTACCCCAGCCAACTGGAAACCAGGCGATATGGTAGTAGTGCCGCCACCGAACACGCAGGAGATGGCCGAAGAGAGGCTCAAGCAGGGTTACGAGTGCGTGGACTGGTATCTGTGTAAGAAAAAGCTCTAAGCAAAACAGGAGGGGAATATGGCATGCATTAGCCCTGATGGTAAGCCTACTGAGTCAGGTACCAAGATGCTCCGTACTGTTAACTCAGGACACGGGTCTCCCGAGGAAATTGCTAAAGAAGCCGGCCTGCCAATATTTAGAGTACGAAGCGGACTTCGTGAACTAACACAGGCTGGCTTAGTAATACAGAAGGAGGACAGGTATAATCTCACGGAGAAGGGTGCTGAGCTAGCAAAGTAACTGTTTCACTCGGTGATTACTCTGGCACGAGATACCTTAGCCTGTTAGCAGGCTGTTCTTATGAAGGCAAGTATGTCATGCTTTGAAATCACAAACCAATATTATCATAAAGCGAGGGGAGAAATGGAACTAAAGGGAAGCAAAACTGAGCAGAATCTTCTAGTCGCCTTCGCCGGCGAATCGCAGGCGCGCAACAAGTACACCTACTATGCCGCGGTAGCTAAAGAGGAAGGGCTCGAGCAGATTGCCGGGATATTTCTGGAGACGGCTGAGAACGAAAGGGAACACGCCAAGAAAGAGTTCGACTTCCTTAAAGAAATCGGGGACACCACGGCAAACTTGAAGACGGCAGCGGAAGGCGAGAACTATGAGCATACCCAGATGTACCCTGAATTTGAGCGGGTAGCCCGCGAGGAAGGCTTCAGTGAGATTGCCGATTTCTTCAAAGAAGTGGCTGAAGTGGAGGAAGAGCACGAGAAACGATACCTTGCCTTGCTCAAGAATCTGGTGGGAGGGAAGGTCTTCAAGAGGGATAAGGTAGTCAGGTGGAAGTGCCGTAACTGTGGTTATGTCCATGAGGGCACGGAAGCGCCGGAGAAGTGCCCTGCCTGCGGCTTCCAGCAGAGCTACTACGAGCTTATGGCAGAGAACTACTAGGCGTTTATCGAGTGGAAACGAGCCCCGGTGTTCACCTGAATGAGTAAGAGTTCAACGGTGAGGAGGTGAGTCATGCAATTCCAAGATATACTGAAAAATGCGGAGTCTGAGGGAAAAGAGAAGCATGTCCCGGTTATTGAAATCGGTAAGGGTAAAGGAGAGGGTGGAGCCGACATCGTCCACGTGGTGGTGGGAAAAGAAACACCGCACCCTAACACGGTGGAGCATCATATCGCCTGGATAGAGGTCTTCGGGATGAAGCAGGACGGACAGGTGATAAACCTGGGTCGGGCTGCTTTTGCCCCCGCCTACACCAACCCGAATGTAAGGTTTCAGGTGCCGGTGGCGGAATTCAAGGCTTTCTGCGCCCTTGCCTACTGCAATATACATGGCGTATGGGAAAACTGCCTGGAAGCTTAAGGTTAAATGAGGAAACACGATTACCAATCAGTAAACGAGAATAACTGTTTTTGGACAACTACAGGAGCTACTTGCAAGCTAATTCAAGGTAATATAATTACCAAATGGTAGCGGGGGTTGGATTCGAACCAACGACCTTCGGGGGTGTAGCAGCCTTGACAGCTGCTTGGGCACACTGTAGAATCCCACCATCTGCCATCAGCATTAGGCGATTTCAGCTTTTGAAATGCTTTAAGTTGATAAGGAGGGGATATGATTGAGCGAGTTCACGAGCATATCATTACGGAACTGCAACAAAATACGCGCACGGACACAATTTTTATCATCATTGCGATTCTTCTTAACCTGGTGATTCTCGCTGTCAATTCCGCAATCGCTGCCGAGAATGAGAGTGTTACCACAACGATCGTGATGGTCATGTTTGTTTGTCTGTTAATAGTGGTCAATCTCGTCGTAGTATTCGGGTTGCTTAAAGGAAAGCAAACAAGGTTAAAGCTGATAGATGGGCTGCTCAAGATGTACAGAGATCAGGGTGTAGATGGGTATTATGATACATCTCTTTTGACCAATTACAGTACGAGATACAATCTCTTTATTCTCACGGTTGTTTTCATAGGCGTGATAGCTATTGTTGTACCCTTTGTAATCAGGTAGCAGTGCCTCGATCTTTTTACATGTTCATCCAAATGATGACCCCAAGACCCCTGCGGCACAAATAGAAAAGGCAGGCTGATGGATAGGGCCTGCCTTCTTGATTTCTTGGTAGCGGGGGTTGGATTCGAACCAACGACCTTTGGGTTATGAGCCCAACGAGCTTCCACTGCTCCACCCCGCGCCGATGTTTTTATATATGTTGAGGGCGAACTGTCGGCTTAGTCCTGGACAAGTTCAGCAAATTCCGCCATTGGTATTGCTGCCATTGTCTGATAGCGAACATTGCCCCCATGAGCTTCTCTGGTCAAAACATACATCGCAGTTTTGATATCGGGGGCTTCAAGGAGGACCAGGTAATCATACTGACCGAGCAGAGCGTAGCTAGCCAGAATCTTGCCACCACGCTGCTCAGCGCGGTCCACTGCCCGCTTATGACGAGCACTCATCGCTTCCAGATTCTTTATCCCATCTTCTGTTATCGTTCCTAAAGCTACGAAGACAGCCATTTCCCCCCTCCTTTTTAATTAGTATAGTAGTATAACCGCTAGTAAGATAAGGTGTCAAGGCTCTGTCGCCCCCGAAGCAATCTCAAGGAACACCCCACCACCGGGATTGCCACGCTCCCTACGGTCGCTCGCAATGACACAGGGGGTGTTTAAGAGGGGCGAAGCCCCTTTAAGTCCCTATACTAAATAATCTCTTTGTGAAATTTTATTGTCCTTCCCCTTGGGGGAATTGGTTATGAAGAGGGGCTGAAGCCAGCGACGAAGAACTGGGTTACTTTCTGTCCAACCTCTTCTTCATAACCCTGCCAGAAGTGGTCAGCCCCGGATATAAGCTGGCATTGCTTGGGTTCAGGAATGTCCTTGATATATTGCTGGAACTGCGATGGCGGTATAACGAAATCATAGTTGCCACTAATGAGAAATTTTGGTTTGGTGTATTCCTTTAGTTGTTCCCAGCCGGTGTCTGATAATGCCGGTGACACCAGTGCCAGCAGATTGACTCGCTCATCATGAAGGGCAACAGGTAGAGCGACACTGGCACCAAAGGAATATCCCACCAGCCCTATTCTTTTGTGGTCAATATTTGGTGTGGATAAGATGAAGGCAAGGGCGGCTGTAATGTCTTCTTGCTCGGCAATGCCCTCGCCGAATGTGCCCCCACTTTTACCTGCGCCTCGAAAATTAAAGCGAAGGGCAGCAATTGACTGTAGAGCTAGCGTCTGGCAAATAGCAAGAACGATATTGTTTGACATATTCCCCCCATAGAGGGAGTGGGGGTGGCAGACTATGACTGCCGGCGAGGGAGCTGTAGTCCGGGGGAAATGCCATACCCCTTCTAATAGAATATCTCCGCAAGGAAATGTGATATAAACCTGGTTTAACCCTTCCTTCCCTTTTTAGTTTTAGTTTTACCTGGTTTCTCCTCCTGCCGCCAGGCTTTGAGCTGGGCGGCAACCTGCTTCTCATATCCCTGGTTACCTGGTATGTAATAATGTTTGCCTTGAAGGGAATCAGGTAGGTTCTGTTGCCGAACGAAGTGCCCGGGGTAGTCGTGAGCATACTTATATCCCTTGCCATAGCCCATATCTTTCATTAACGGTGTTACTGGATTGCGAAGGTGCATAGGCACTGGCTCATCAGGGCCTTGTTTGATTTCCTCCTGAACCTGAGAGTAGGCCTGATATAGCGAGTTACTTTTAGGGGCTGTAGCCAGGTAGACTGCTGCCTCAGCTAGAGCCAGGTTGCCCTCAGGCATGCCGACGAAGTGGACTGCCTGCTGGGCTGCCATAGCTAACACCAGTGCCTGGGGGTCAGCCATGCCAATATCCTCTGAGGCGAAACGAACCAGGCGGCGGGCGATGTAGAGGGGGCTCTCCCCCGCCTCTAGCATCCTTGTCAGCCAGTAAAGGGAGGCATCCGGGTCTGAGCCGCGCATCGATTTGTGCAGGGCTGAGATAAGGTCGTAGTGGCGCTCTCCCCCTTTGTCGTAGGGTAAAGCCCGATGCTGGATGGCATCTTCAATGGTGGATAGTGTGATGTGGCGCTTTCTGCTGGCATCAGGCGATGTGGTCAGGGCTGCTATCTCTAGAGAATTGAGAGCAACCCGAGCATCCTTATTTGACATGACGATAAGGTGGAACAGAGCATCCTCATCCAGCTCTACATTTAATCCACCAAGACCTTTCAATTTGTCCATTAGGGCTCTCATGATTATAACCTGAATTTCATCATCGGCGAGGGGATGCAGGCTGAGAACCTGGCAGCGGGAGAGGAGGGGAGAGATAACCTCAAATGAAGGATTTTCAGTGGTAGCACCGATAAGGGTGATGGTTCCGTCCTCGACGAAGGGCAGAACAGCATCCTGCTGAGCCTTATTGAAGCGATGAATCTCGTCTATAAAGAGGATGGTTTTCTGTTGGTATAGTTTATAGCGTTCTTTAGCCTCCTCAATTATCCGACGCAGGTCAGCCACGCCAGCGCTGACAGCACTTACCGGGCTGAAGTGCGCCTCGATGGTATTAGCGATGATATAAGCCAGGGTAGTCTTACCGCTGCCTGGTGGACCCCACAGGATAATAGATGGCACCTTACCGGCTTCAATAGCCTTTCTTAATACATGCCCCTCACCTATCAGGTGCTCCTGTCCAACAAACTCGTGCAGGGCGGCAGGTCTCATCCGAGTTGCCAGTGGCGCCTCTCTTTCCTTTTGTTTCTCGGAGTGGTACTTAAACATATCCATAATGCACCTTCGTTAAGCTCAAAGTAATTCCCTCATTCTCTTATAGGTATCCTTTGAGCGTCTGGCTATTTTACCGACGACTATTAGATTATCCCTCTCAAAAACGGCGTAGACTATTCGCCAGTCGCCGACTCGGATTCTATATATAGGTCCTCTTAATTTCTTAACTCCGGAAGGTCTGGGGTTATTTCTAAGCTGCTGTATGGTGGCTACTATTCGCCTCAGGTCTGCTACGGAAGGCTTATATAGCTGGCGCTGCGCTTGAGATGTTAACTCAAGCTGATACACGTGCCTTCCTCTGTTGCAGATATTTCTCTAACTCTATTGCTGATTCGGGGTAAGCCCGATATTTAGTCAACTCCTCTTCCATGTCTTGAATATCTTCAATATCCTCACTATATACTGTATCAATGGCTTGCCTGATTAGCTCAGCAATTGAGGTATTTGCTTCAAAGGCTAACTTTCTGAGCCCTTCATGAGTTTGCTCTGGTAGATAAATCATAGTCCTTTTCATCGATTCTCCTTCATCAATAATAAATTAATATATTATAGCACATATATGCCACTATGTCTAGCTGATAGCAATCTTCAATCTGCCACGGCTAATATTTCAATAATCTTGGGGAAGATGTATTCAGCAACATCGGCTCTGGCGCCGCCGTGAGTAACTATCAGGTATCTACCCTGGCATACCTCCTTGGCGGCTTGGTTTATCTCCCTGACTAGCTGGGGAAAGAAATCAGGGGTTAAACCCCGGTCACCATAGTCCCCCTGACAGGTATCATGCCCCAGATTATGAAGTATCATCTTTGGCTTGAATTCCCTGACACGAGAGATAAATTCCTGCCTTACTTTGCTCATATAGTCCTCGTCGGTGGTTTTCCAGCCGACATCAACGCAGACCTTGCTGCCACCACCCTCTACCCGGTTCCAGCCGCAAAAGCAGACATGAAGCACATGAGCATCATTGAGGAAGAGCTCCCTGGTGCCATCGCCGTGGTGAGCGTCTGTGTCCAGGATGGCAAATTTTATCTCACCGAATCTTTGTCTGGCATTGAGGAAGGCTGGACCAGCGCAGGAGGCATAGGTACCTCCCCAGGCGGAGTTATGACCGGCATGATGACCAGCGGCAACAGAAAACACCAGAGCATTATCAATCTCACCGGAAACTATCTTTTCAGTGGCTTCAACACAGCCTCCAACGGCATAGCTGGCGCCCTCATAGTACCATGACTCCTTTAAGTCTTGGACCAGCCTTGGGGAGTGCACTTTAAGCAGCAGTTCCTCTGAGACCTTCTGTGGGGTAAACAGCTTGACGTTGGGTAGCCTCAGGGCATGCTCCATAACCTGAGGGAAGTTTTTGAACTTGTTGCCGATGATAACCCAGTCCTCTTGACTGAAGACCTTATGAAAGAATACGCCGGTAGTCATTTGTATCTTTTTACCTCAAATTGATGTTTAAACATATCCCTAATGCGACTTTTTTATCGTTAAATCTTAGTCTATATCATATTGCTTTATCGCTTCCCCTAAGTGTTTCACAAACAGTCCTTTATAAACAATAACCTTCGTTTGAAAAGCCAAGTCATTTTTGGTTTCTCCAAATAACCTCTTGTTAAATACATTTGCCACTACCCATAATGGAGTTGATGGGTGTTCCGTTTCCATAGCCTTACCGTATTCAGCGTATCTGGGAGCAATTGACATCATCCAATCGCTAAAACTTTTCTCCTCTTTTCCAAGATAACGGCCATACTCCAAATGGTGAAATATATCTAAACATTCGTTGCGTTTATCTTCATCTTCAAATATTCCTTCACAAGTGTAAACTACCAGCCACATATCAAGAACAAATAGTTCTTCAAATATTTTACTAAAATCTTCGTTAGTTCTTATCTTAAAACCTAAATCTTTGGCAGTTTTTTTGACAGCCTTCTCGCTCAAAAATCCCCATAGCCAATAGTCCAATAGCCCCGCGAATTGTTTTCTTGATACTTTTACCTTTTGGATATCTGTCATTTATACCTCCTTACTTCAAACCGGTAGAGCTTTATCGGCTCATCGGGGGTTATGCCTGCCTTCAGGCGGCAAATTTCAATCTGATAGTCTGCGGTATCTACCCCCTCAAGGTCAGGGAGAAGTAGCCCCCGCTTGAATCCAGCCTCAACGATAACCCCATACCTTTTGGGGTCTAGCTGGTCCTGGCTCTCTATTGGCTCGGGGGTAGTGAGGACATCCACGCTGTAGTCGAGTTGGTCAAGCTCATCGGGGGCGATAGGTGGAAAACGGGGGTCTCTGCTAGCTGAGCTAACGGCATTGGCGATAATTTCCTTGGCGACATTATCTTTTCGGGGTTCAATGGTGCCGATGCAGCCCCTTAGTTCACCCAACTTGTGGATGGAAACGAAGACCCCAGCCCTCTGCCTCATCTCAGGGGTAAGCTCTTTGGGGTGGGTGGTCTTACCCTGTTTAACATAGGTCTCTACTGTTTTCTTAGCTAATTCCACCAGCGGATGCATCTCATTCCCCTCCGCCTTTTATTATTATCCCAGCGTAGCCCACCACACTTGAGTAATCGCCGGTGGTGTCTCCGCTGGTTTGATATTTAACCAGTTCTGCTCCTGTTGCCCCTAATTCCTTGGCAGCAGCGATAAGGCTGACCGCCGGGGCGTAGCCGCACATGGTTATATTTAATTCTTGAACCCTTTTTAACAGTTCATCCTCATTTAAATCCAGTATGGCTTCTATAGCTTGAGTATCCTTCCTCTGAGCCGACTCCTGGGGTTCATAGTGGGTCATGTCGCTTGAGGCTATGATTACAACCTTTTTGTCCAGTTCCTTAACCGATTTGGCGAGCTCCTTGCCGATTTCCTTGTAGATAGCACCGCTGGCATAGGCGAGCACGATGGGCACCAGCTTAAAATCAGGCTTAAAATATTGTAAAAATGGGAGCTGAACCTCAATGGAGTGCTCGTAGAGATGGGCGGTCTTGTCCTCTTGCAGGTGATTGGAGGTGGCTAGAATCTGTTTGCCCAGTTCCGAGTCAATTTTTACTTCTCCCAATGGTGTTTTCCATGTGCCTTCGGTCATGATGCTGCAGGGTTTTCCGCTTCCGGTGTGGTTGGGACCTATGATGATGAAGGTGTCTTTGAATTCGGTTCTGGATATGACTGCCCCAGCTACTGACCCTGAGTAAATGTAGCCAGCATGAGGAGAAATCAGGCCAATTACCTCTTCCTTTTTTGCCTTCTCATCAACCATTGCCTCAATCATAGCCTTAAGCTCCAAAGCTGATGCTGGGTAGAATTGCCCGGCGACAACTGGATTCCTAATCATCATGCCCTCCTCTCTGCCCCGAGAGTCTTAAAATTGAGCTCTGCCCCGCAGAACTTGCACCTTGAATCCTCCAGACCAACTACCTCGGTTTGGTAGCCGAACCTGTTTACAATAATCTTACCACAGGAATAGCAGACAGTAGTTTCAGACGCATGTCCAGGAACATTGCCAGCATAGACAAACTTAAGTCCTGCCTTTCTCCCAATCTCATAGGCATGCTCCAGGGTGGATACAGGGGTTGGGGGTAAGTGCATCATATGGTGATGAGGATGGAACCTGGTCACATGCCATGGTGTTAGCTCACCCAGCTCATCCCTTATCCAGCCGGCAATACCCTCAAGCTGCTGGTCATTATCATTCATGGTGGGTATGATGTTGGTGACAACCTCAACATGCATATTCCACTTATCCTTAGCTCGCTTGGCAGTCTCAAGTATTCCTCGCCAGCGGTTTACCTTTGCCAGCTCACGGTAGAGGGAGTCAGTGAAACCCTTAATATCAACCCGCCAGGCATCAAGGTAGGGTCCAATGGTATCCAGCGCCTCAGGGGTCAGGTAGCCATTGGTCACATAGACGGTATACAGGTTATTCTCCTTAGCCAGCTTGGCGGAGTCAAGGGTATATTCAAACCAGATGCTGGGTTCATTGTAGGTCCAGGCAATGCCGCCGCAGTGATAGCCTTTAGCCAGTTCCACGGCTGCCTGAGGTTGGACTTCCTGAGAACCGAGCCATGGCTCATTATCCACAGGGCAGGAAATTTCCCAGTTCTGGCAGTCCTTGCAGTGGAAGTTACAACCCCAACCACCCAGGGAGAAAGCCAGGCTACTGGGGAAGAAATGGAATAGGGGCTTCTTTTCAATAGGGTCGACGGCTACCGATGATGCCTTAGCATAGTTTAGATTATACAGGGTGCCGTCCCTGTTGTGATACACACGGCAAACACCAAACCTGCCCGGACCTATAGTGCAGCGCCATTGGCAGGTATTACACCTTACCCTGGAGTTGGGCAGCTTCTCATAGAGCATTGCCTCATGCATTGTCGCCCCTTAACCTAATTATATCACTCAACTACCGTCAATTATAGCCCTCAGGTTGAGGTTTATATCACCCTCACCCCCTTATTCCCCCTCAGGGGATTAAATCCTAAATCCGCCTAGGGCGGATAAATCCTAAGCACCAAATCCTAAACAAATTCTAATTTCTAAATTTCAAATTCAAAATTGTTCGGTTCCTTTGGATTTTGGTCATTTGATATTGTCTAGAGTTTAGATATTAGTATTTAGAATTTCCTCATATCTTATGGGCGAATATTTGTGTCATTACATATTTAAGGGGAATGGGATAAAGGGGATAGGGTTACATAAAAAACCAATGGGGTGAGGCAGATAAAGAACTCCTTGACTGTTCGTTTACCAATAGGTAGACTTGGTGAGGCAGAAATAATGAAAGTCATAGGTCTTACTGGGGGTATAGGTAGCGGCAAGAGTACAGTATCGCAGTTTCTGGCTGAGTTGGGTGCGGTCATTATAGATGCGGATAAGGTAGGGCATGAGGCACTCAAGCCTGATAGTGAGACATGGCGGGAGGTAGTGGCTGCTTTTGGCAGGCGGATTCTTGCCCCGGATGGCGATATTGACCGCAAAAAGCTGGGTGAGATAGTTTTTGGCGAGCCTGAGGCTCTAGCGCAGTTGAACCGAATAACACACCCTCAGATAGAGGATATGATAAAGGCTCAGCTTGAGGAGGAGCGGCGGCGGGGGGTGGGTGTGGTGGTTCTTGAAGCCCCTCTTTTACTGGAAGCCGGCTGGACTTCTCTGGTGGATGAGGTTTGGGTTACGGTAGCCCCTGAGCCTGCGGTATTGAGGCGACTTAAGAAGAAGGTTGGGCTATCTGAGCAGGAGTCCTTGGCTCGCATTCGCTCCCAGCTACCTTCAGAGGAACGGATAAAACATGCCGATGTGGTCATAGATACGGATTGTAGCCTTGATGAGCTGAAGGCGAAGGTAAAGGAGCTATGGGAGGGAGGTTCTCTTTAGCTGTAGCGGGTGCCCTAGTTTCTCAAAAAACTAGTTTGTTAAAATAATTTGCACTGGGCTCTTGACAAAACATTAAATGTTTGCTATACATATACCTAGAGTATCGTTCCCCAGTGTTTGTGGCTCTTTATGAGTTGCAGATACTGGGGAAGTATTTTATATTAGTGTTTGACATGCACAAAGTAGCGTTTTTCATAGATGGAGCTTATCTTGACCATGTCCTCGTTAGTGAGTTTAGTAATCAACGCATTAATTATCAATTACTGACTCGGGCTATTGTTGGAAAAGCTGGCCCAGATAGAGAGATTGTCCGTGTTTACTATTACCACTGCCTCCCCTACCAAGATACCCACCCTACCCCGGAGCAAAGTCAGCGATTTAGTAATATGCAACGATTCTTCCGTGCATTACAACGAACAGCGAGATTTGAAGTAAGACAAGGAAGATTAGCTTATAGAGGAATAGATGATAAAGGAAACCCTGTTTTTGAGCAGAAGAGAACTGATTTATTGCTAGGACTGGACCTAGTGCTTCTAGCAACAAAGAAGTCAATTGACGAAGCTTTTATAATAGCCGGGGATAGTGATTTTATTCCTGCAGTTTGTGCGGCTAAGGCCGAAGGTGTGATAATATATTTAGTTCATGGTGATGCCTGCCACGATGATTTACTTGATGAAGTAGATGAAAGAATTAAGATTACGCCAGACTTAATAAGCTCATCTGTTCGTCTTATCTGATTCTCCTTTTTGCCCCATGGTAACTTTTGGGATACTAGATGTTCCCGCACGTTCCTAATAAGAGCGCTGGCGCTTGACACCTAGCTATGGCAATTGGTAGAATATCCTGTTTAGCGGAGGTAGGAAGATTTACGCTATTATTGAAACCGGGGGCAAGCAGTATAGGGTAAGCCCTGGTCAGACTATAGATGTGGAACGCCTGAATGTGGCTGAGGGCGGTACTGTTGAGCTGGATAGGGTATTGCTTATTGTCGACGGTGACAGGGTAACTGCAGGCACCCCCACTGTTGACGGGGCGAAGGTGGTTGCCACCTCGCAGGGGGAAGGCAAGGGCAAGAAGATTATTGTTTTTAAGTATAAGCCAAAGGTGCGTTATCGTAAGAAGACGGGACATCGTCAGTTTTATACCAGGCTGGTTATAGATAAGATAGTTGAGCCAAAGGCGGCGCAAGTTGAGCCGACTAAGAAGGTTCGGCGGCGTAAAAAAGAGGTGATTGAAAGTGGCGCATAAAAAGGCGGGGGGCACCAGCCGTTGTGGTCGCGATAGCCAGTCCAAGCGGCTTGGGGTGAAGAGATATGCTGGACAGTCTGTAAATGCCGGGACTATCCTGGTTCGGCAGCGGGGTACACGCATTCACCCTGGCAATAATGTGGGTGTGGGCAGGGATTATACCCTTTTTGCCCTCATTGATGGTGTGGTTAAATTCGAGCCTACCAGCAACAACAGGAGGAAGGTTAGCGTTTACGCTAGCTAAATAGTATGAAGCCCAAGATTCACCCCGAGTATTATACCGATGCCAAGGTAGTTTGTGCCTGCGGCAATACCTTTACCCTCGGCTCCACCAAGAAGCTCCTAAAGGTTGAGCTGTGCAGTAAGTGTCATCCATTTTTCACCGGTGAGCGTAGAATGATAGATACCTTGGGGCGGGTGGAGCGGTTTAAGCGGCGCTACAAGATGGAGGGTTAAATAAACATCTTCAGCAGGGCAGGAGCGGACTGATAAACCGCTCCTTTTTGTTTCTGGTGCTGAAAAAGTCCTACGGAGCTTTTTCAGTAAACCCAGCACCACCACCTCCAGTCTTAATTTACACTGAAAGACTATATTTTCCAGCGGTCTGTTGGGGAGTTTAATCGTGGCAGAGAGATTTTATTACGGGGGTCAGGCGGTTATTGAGGGGGTAATGATGCGGGGACGGAAGGCTATGGTAACCGCAGTGCGTCGCCCCGGCGGTGGACTGGCTATGGATACTCAGCCGCTGGCAGGTATCTATACTGGTTGGATGAGGAGAACCCCACTAATACGGGGCATCATTGTTTTGATTGAGGCTCTGGTTCTAGGTATTAAGACCTTGCTCTACTCAGCTAATGTCTCTCTGGAGGAGGAAGAGGAGGAGATTTCGGGGGTATTGGTTTGGGCTCTGGTAGCCGTTTCCCTGACCCTGGGTATCGTCCTGTTTTTTATGGCACCACTTTTCCTTACCAAGTTGCTTGACCCATATATCGGTTCATCCCTGGTATTTAATTTGATAGAGGGCTTTATCCGACTGGCTATTTTCATCGCTTATCTCAAGTTAGTGAGCCTAGTGCCTGACATCAAGCGAATATTTGCCTATCATGGTGCTGAGCACAAGGCGGTAAATGCCTATGAGGATGGTGCTCCATTGGAAGTAGAAGCAACCAGAAAATATAATACGGCTCACGTTCGGTGCGGCACCAGCTTTCTGTTTGCCGTATTGATTATAGCCATCATAGTTTTTGCCCTTGTTGGTTTACCATCGCTGTGGCTGATGGTGTTATCGCGGATTCTCCTCATCCCGGTTATTGCAGCCATCGGCTATGAGGTTATTCGTTTTGGAGCAGCCCATGCTACAAATAATATGGTCAGGGCTATTCTGGCCCCTGGACTCTGGCTACAGTCGCTGACCACCAGGGAGCCCGATGATACTCAGCTAGAGGTTGCTCTATCGGCATTAAGGAAGGTGGTGGAGGTTGACCAGCTTGAGGAGGTGACATAAGCTTTAGTATATAGATTAAGAAATAGTGAGCCAAAAGGTCGGTTTATCTTTGCTTTTCTATGCGCATCTTCCACGCTCATGCTCAAAACTGGGATAAGTTCTAACGGTGAAACTCAGCTTTCTGCAAAAACTGCTCTATCCTAGCTCTTTGTTGCTCATTCAACAAACTATTTCTATATGCTATCACGTCCAGGAAAAGTTGTATATGACTGGGGATTGTCCATAGCTCTTCCTCGCCGAAGAGGTATCCATAGCGAGAGGAACTGCCCAGCCTTTCCTTGGTAATCTGCTGGCTAGTATAGCCAATATCTTCCACCAATTCGGGAGTAAAACCATTCCTTTGAGCTATTTCATCGAGCACATCGTGAATCCCAGTGCCATGCTGGGCGGCATCCTTAGGCCTGTTGGCATAGGTTTCTGGTACTCCCACTCTTTCGGCCAGTGCCCGATGGGGAAGCTTTCCTAAATTGCCATTTTTGGAGCTGACCTTTAATCTGGGAGATGTGCTCATGGCTACTTTAATTACCTCCATATCAAGGTAGGGAAACACCATTTCAACTCCATGAGCCATGGCAATCTTATTTTCTCTATCCAGAGTCTCTATATCACCTCTCTCCAAGTCACTCCACATCCGCTGCTGAAAGCCCTGGTAACCCTCTTCTTTAATAACTTCAGGATACCAGGAGTAGCCACCCCAGAGTTCATCCGGTCCTTGCCCTGAAAAGATAATCTTAATGCCATCTTGGCTTGCCATTTCAACTGCAGCGTAAACCCCAATACCAGCCTCAATCTGAATGAAATCCCTTTCTTCAATCGCTCGAACCACCTTTGAGATATAAGCTTCAACTTCATCAATACTCAGCTTTCTCACCCTGTGCCTTAATCCTAAATCATGAACAAAGCTTTCAGCATAATCTATATCGGGGGCGTTAGCCAATCCAGCGGTATAGGCAATTACCTCTACTTCTCTATCAGCGACAAGTTCATTAACAAGTTTGGCTATCAAGCAACTATCAACCCCTCCAGATACAAGAACACCAACCCTACCTGTATTTGGCATCCTTTTCACTATCGCTGAATAAAGCACCTTTCGGTATTCATCTATGGCATTGTTCAAGTCTTTTATTTCAATTTCAAAATCTTCACTACCCATCGGCAAAGCTTGGCTGACCGTGATAGTATCTCCTTCAAAAGTAGCGAGCATTCCCGCCCGTAGGGGTTTTACATTTTGCAGTCCCACTTTCCACAATGCCTTCTTCTGTGAAGCAAACGCTGAGTATTTGTTATTCTCAGCAATATATGCTGGTCTCTTCCCCACAGGGTCACGAACCAAGATAGTTTGAACTCCGTTGCTTACAGCTATGGTATAAGGACCATCCACATCGGCAAGGACTTGCTTTAGTGCTTTCTCCAGGTCGCCTTGGTATCTGTCCTCCAGTAAATAGATAATTACCTCGGCTGCCGTTCCAGTTACAAGTTGGTGATTCTCCAAGAACTTCGACCTCAACTTTTTGTAGTTATAGAGCTTTCCTTCATACAGCAGAGACAATCGACGTTTGTAATCCAGATACGGCCGCTCCAGCGGCTTATTTCCTTTAGCAAACGAGATTTGACCCAGAGTTCCCTTTCTGCACACTGTCCCTGCTTTAGAACTGTAGTCCCTTTGCCACTTCTGCATGTCGTCATTGGCAATTAGCCAACCCTCACCGGGCTTCTTGTGGCACATTGTATCAAGCATAAGGTGGATTTGGCTGGAAACATCACCATTGTTCTTGCCGTAGATGCCAGCTATAGGGCACATTGCAACATCCTGTCCTTAAGGTGATTTAGAGTTGTGATGGGGAATTTATGTTGTGTGAGGAATTATAATTTTTACTAGAGGCATACATTCTTATTTTAAACTGTCGCCTTAACGCTGTCAACCTTTATCGGGAAGTTGAATATGCTCCAATGGACACCAGCGAGGTTTCTCTTCAGCCAAAGCGCTCAGTATATCTAGGACTTTGTATTCGCATTTAACCACCCTTAGACTTCTTGGGGCCTTTTCTAAGGTAAGCAGCACTCTGTTTATGCGTATTTCGAGCTGTTTTCTTACTTTTTTTATTTCCCATCTAATCCAATCCCAGTTCAACCCTTTCGTTTATTATCTTTAGCTATTCCTTAGATACGACTAGCTTTGGGCCATCAGCCGTATCCTGAACGTCAAGGGTGATTCCATCTACCACGGGTGCTAGCTCGGATGCGACCAGTAACACCTTTGCCCCTTCGTGCTCTATCACTTGGTCACCATAGCCCTCCCCGCTCAGCACTAAGCCGAGTCGCCCAGATGGCTCCAGTGTTAGCCTTAGCCCACTCTCTGAGTCATCTGTATGAGCTAGAAGGGTCTCTTTCAGTAGTTGCTTGGCATCTTCAGTCACTGTTAGCATTCTTGCCTCCTTTTTGCTTTTTATGCGTCTGCAACTCATATTCTATCGCACAAACAAAACCGTTCCGTCCTCTGTATCGCGGCAATCTACCGTTTTCCCGTTGAGGATATTAAAATACTCAATGCCGACGAGGAGCACTTTATAGCCTTTATACTCTATCACCTGGTCACCACGGAGTTCGGAATCCAGGGCTAATACAAATCTACCATCTGGACTCGGCAGCAGTCTCAATCCTTCATCTGGTTCCGCTTCGTGAGAGAGGAGTATCACTTTCAACTCCTCTTTAGCACTCTCGGTTACGGTTATCATCGCTTGCCTCCTGAGCCAAGCCCTTTTTCCTCACTCCCTCTCAATGTGGATAATTATTACCTCTCATAGCCCCTCGTCATGGCTAGTTCGCCATGCCTCCAAAATCTCAGCGCAGATAACCTTGCTCTGCTCCTTGGCTGGGTCAGGGTCATTAAGCTGAGCTTTCAGAACTTCCTCAAAAACATCATCAGAAACATCGCGAGTGATGAAATAATCTAGGATTCGCAACCTTAAGTTGTTTTCTGCACTAGCATCTTGCCTCGCTATCGCTTCATCCTTAAGCCTTTGGCATAACTCCTTTACTTTACTTCTACTCACTCTTTACCTCCTGTGTTGGCATAAGAAAAAATCCACCATCAGGCTCATCCTGATAATCAAGCTGGTAGTTGCTGATTCGAGCAGCACTAGCTGGATCCAAAAATACCCTGACACCGTTTGACTCTATGACTTCATCTCCCCGGTGTTGCCTATCCAGCTTGATACTACAGGTTGTCTTGCCAGACTCAGCGGTGTTGACAAGCATCCTGAATCCTATACCTGCCTCGAAAAACTTATTTATGAGCTGCTCTTGCAGCCGCTTTGCTGCTTTATTACTGGTACTGAGCATACCTGCATGTCCTCCTTCTTAATGCTAATTTCTGCGGGCAGTGTGGCTGCCTTTAATTTGTGTAAGACCCTTGCGTTACTGAGTTAAGACGAAATCGTCAATAGCTTGAACATCACTCTTAGCCTTGGCTATGCTTGAAGTCGAGGACAGCCTTCCAGAATTCCCTCTCATCTCGGGTTGGTTGTCGATTCATTATCACTGGAAAATTATTCACGATGTGCTCTATCTCCTCTAACGGAAGGGCTAGAGCCCGCCTTAATCTGTCTGCCTCTGGAAGTAACGCTACCTGGCGTCCATTGCGAATTACTGCCACCCCATCTCTTTCCTTCTTTGTTACGGGGTCAGTAATCGTCACCTCCTCAAACTCTATCCGCTCTGTCATACTATGCCCTCAGCACCTCTTAAGCTAGGCCTAAATAGGCGTGCTTTCCAGAATATTCATTCCAAATATTCCCTGAGCTTTCTGCTGCGCTTGGGATGGCGCAGCTTCCTCAGCGCCTTGTTCTCAATCTGGCGGATACGTTCCCTAGTGACCCCAAACTCCCATCCCACCTCCTCCAGGGTACGGCTACGGTCGTCACCTAAACCAAATCTCAATTCGATAACACGTCGTTCCTTTGATGAAAGCGACGCTAGTAAATCCTGTAACTGCTCCTTCAAAGCTCTGTTTATCGCCACCTCAGTGGGCTGAGGCTTCTCATCCTTGATGAAATCGCTGAGGTATCTATCTCTTTCGTCCCCAATGGGGGTTTCCAGTGAAATCGCCTGCTGAGCGGCTTTGATTATCTCGCCTACCTTCTTGAGCGAGGTCTGCATTTCTGTAGCCAATTCTTTCTCGGTAGGCTCTCGTCCGTATTCCTGAGCTAGGCCATGGCTAATACTAAAGAGGCGGTTTATTGTTTCCACCATATGAACCGGGATGCGGATAGTTCGGGCTTGGTC
>JADHWY010000010.1 GCA_016783245.1 Dehalococcoidales bacterium
TAGCCTATTTTATTGGTTATTGCCTCCCCTGGGTGGAGGTAACCCTGGGGGTGCTCTTGCTTATGGGCTCGTTTTCCAGAATTGCAGCCGGTTTGTGCCTTCCACTCACTGCTGGATTTATGGCTAATAATTCCTGGGCATTAAGCCAGGGCATAGAGCAGTTCCCTCAATGTGGCCATTGTTTTGGTGTGTGGGAGGAATTGCTGGGTACCATTTCACCATTGCAGGCCCTATGCCTTGATATCGTGCTTTTTTGCCTGGCCCTAATCATATTATTGTTTCACCCAGGCGGCTTTTTAAGTTTTCGTCCCTGGTTTATAAAACGTAGAGGGGGACAGAATATATGATAAAACTGGTTCCTGGTCAGCCGAAGTGGTTAGCCAGTTTAATCATCTTGATTGTAGCCAACCTTTTTATCGGCGGCTGTACGCCAGCTAATCAACCACCAGTAACCTTTGGTGTAGCAGCTAACCATCCACCAGTTATTGATAGTCTGACTGCGGAGCAGCGGGTAAGAAAGGCTATAACCTCCACTATTGAGTGCATTGCCTCAGACCCAGATGATGATGAACTAAGCTATATCTGGTCAGTAAACGGGGGCAGTATCTCTGGAGAAGGTTCTGTTGCCACCTGGGTTGCTCCTAACGCCTATGGAACCTATACTATTACAGTGACTGTAACCGATGCTAAAGGTGGTCAAGCCATTAAAACTATTGATATTGTTGTCACATGCTGTCTATGATGGCAATCTAGCAAGAAAATCATGTAACAGAAAATCGGTTAGCCCTCGACACGTTAGAAGCCGGGTTTACAAAGGATTTCCTTAACCTTGAGGTCGAAAAAGTCTTCAGAATTGACTGGCCGGAGTACCACAGCAGTATCTGCCCCCCGACTGGAGCCCCCTATAGAGATGACATCTTCATCGGTGCGCACCAGGCCTGCATCAGCCGCCATAAGAGTGATTTCACAGACTACCTTCATCCCCTGCCCAAAGATACGCAGGGTGTTAGCTACTACTTCCTCAAAGAGATACATATTAAATTTCTTGCGCATAGCTCTGCTCAGCCCTGAAAAGGCATGGGTAGTAGTAAGCACCACGCCTCCCCTGCTCACCACTCTCTGCCTGTTTTCTTCGGTGAACTCCTGGGTGTTTGGTCCTCTCATACCTGTAAAGTGGCTCACCGCAACCACTCTAGCCCCTTTAAAAACCTTAATAGCTTTTACTGCGGTATCTCCGGTGGTCGAGGCTACTAGGATGCTTTTAATACCCAGCTCTTCTGCCCGAAGCCTGGCAATGCGAAATACCTCATCTGTATTCTGGCGCCCAGGTTCTGAAAAATAGACTATCTTTCGCTCCATCACTTTTCAATACCTCCCTGTTGGGATTTGCCCTCGTCTACCCCCCGGCAATTATAAGTGTTATATGAAGCTCATCTCTATCCTTGACTGGCTTAGCCAGTTCCTCAGGGTAGGAGCTCTCCTGATTAATATAGATATCGACATAGTTGAGCAATTTACCATCTTTACCAAACAGCCCCCGCCTAATCTCGGGAAATTGTTTAACTAAGTCATCAAGGCACTGACCAACTGTATTACCATTGACCTCAACTATTGCCTGGTCGTTAGTAAACTGATGTAAGTTGGGGTGAATGTTTATTCTTACGCTCATTTCTTATCCCCTGCTAGCTGACCACAATGCTCGCAATTTGGGTCTTTCTTGACCCTAAACTCGGTGAATTTCACATTCAGCCCATCGTAGACTAACAGTCTATTGGTTAGTAGTTGACCAATTCCCACGATGTACTTTATTACCTCTGTTGCCTGGATACAGCCGATAACCGCTGGTGTAACGCCAATCACCGGGAATTTCTCCTCGGGAATAACCCCCCGATACACACATCTCAGACAGGCTGTCTCGCCCGGGATTATAGTCATTGCCCTTCCCTGAAAGCCATAGACTGCCCCATGAAAAAAAGGTATATTCTTCTCTAAAGCCACCTTATTCAGTAAATATCTGGTCGGTAAGTTATCCATGGCATCGACTATTAAATCAAAACCAGCCACAAGCTGAGAAATATTGGCTTCGGTTATCGTTTCCCCTATAGCTTCTATTTCCGCCTCTTGGTTCAGCTTCTTAAGCTTCTCAGTAGCTGAATCGACCTTTCTCCTGCCTATGTCCTCATCCCAGTGCAAAACCTGCCTATTCAAATTGCTAAGCTCTACACTATCGCGGTCAACTACTCGTATCACCCCAACCCCAGCCGCCACCAAGTATGTAGATACAGGAGAGCCAAGTCCGCCAGCACCAGCAACAAAGATTCTTGCCTGCTTAAGCTTCTCTTGCCCTTCCTCACCAACCTCCTTAATCATTATTTGCCTGTCATACCTTTCTAATTCATCTTTAGTAAGCACTTCTTATTAATTGCCCTCCCTAATAATATACTAGCCACCACAAATCGCCATTGCCAAAACAACAATTTGTTCTACGTCTGGAGCCATCTAAGAGCTAACCTCCCTAGTTTTCCTATCAGTTATGAGTCCATTAAGAGGCTCATTGTAGGTCTCGTCCGGATTATCTCTACCTCGTCAACAGAAACCTCTTTGCTTTCCCCGTTTAAGAAACGAACTTTGATTGTTCGTTTCATGCCAGTCTCCTTTCACGGGAAAGCCTAACCACCCGACAAAACAATCATGATGATTTCTATCTCGTCCCCGTCTTCTAACCTGGTATCTAAGCCATCGGCAAGAGCTGAGTACGGTTGGCCATTGAGATATATGTCACAATCAGGGTATACCTCGCCGCTTTTTCGGTCAAAGAACTCAATAGTGGTCAGTTTTACGTTTGCTGATAGCTCATTCACCACAGCGCCTAACATAGCACTTTGAGTCTCGACATCTATCCAAGCTGGGTTGAACGGGGCTTTTAGCCTAATCTTCACCGTCTAATCGCCTTCCGTCCATAATTGATTATCCCTCGTCGCGCGCCCTTCCGTTCTAAACACTGATTTAATTCTTTAATGGTACCCCCTTTAATCGGTTGGAATACCTCATTACCTGAATGTGGCTTCATGATACACTCCTCCCTATCCACTCCAGGTAATCTTGATTGCCACCGATAATGGGCAAGGCGATTATTTCAGGAATATCATAGCTATGGTGCTCCTTGACTAAATTAACGATTTCATTTAATTCCGATGCTTTAGTTTTGATGATTAGAAGGCTCTCCTGAGCTGAATCGAGTTTTTCCTGCCACCAGAAGAACGAGCTAACCTTGGGCACGATATTTACACAGGCTGCTTTCCTTTTATTAAGCAGTACACTAGCTATTCGCTGCGCTTCTTCAATGCTAGCTGTAGTAATAAAGAGAGCTATATGGGCAAACTCTTCCAATTTACTTACCTCTTACTTTTGCTTGAACCAAGCCAAGAGCTATGTCCTTTATTGCTTTTTAGTTATTAGCCGGGATATCAACCATTCCTTACTCTCTCAAGACTTCGGATTTTCTCTACTAACTCAGTGGCCACCTTTCATCTCAAAGACCCTCACCCTATTTAGCCATTATCCTCCATCCATTAGTGTAGATATTCATCCTCCTCCCCCTGGCAAAGCCAACGAGAGTTATACCTAAGTCATCGGCTAACCTCACCCCCAAGTTAGTGGGAGCAGATTTGGAGATAAGCAGCGGAATATTTCTTCTAGTCACCTTGAGCAATATCTCTGACGAGACCCTCCCACTAGTGATTACTAAACACCCCTCTGTCGGTATATCTTTCAAAATACATTCGCCAAAGATTTTATCAATGGCATTATGCCTGCCTATGTCTTCACTGAAGACTAAGATGTCCTTTGTATCACTCAGGGCAGCACTGTGAACACCACCTGTTGCCTTAAACACTTCAGAGCGCTGAACAAACTTATCTATCAGGGCAAAGAGCTCATGGGCTGATATTTCAATATCGGATTCTACCTTTGCCTGACCTTGGGCATCAGGGGCATTGTAAAAGGGAGTTCCTCTCCCACCTGCTGAGGTTACAAGCCGTTTAAACGAAGGCTCACTAGCAGACCCAAAGTCCTTTTCAGTTTCCACCTGCACAATGCCTCTCTGGTCATCAACTATTATCTTTCTGATATCGTCTTTTCCTTTTATTAACCCCTCGGACAGAAGAAAGCCGACAGCCAAATACTCCAGACTTGTAGGCGAGCAGAGTACTGTTACCAGCTCCTGGTTATTTAAGAAGATGGTCAGTGCGGATTCCCTAACAACTGTATCTTCGAGCCTGCTCCTACCTTGGTCAGTGACCTGAAGTATAGGGAATTTTTCAGTCTTCTCTTCCATCCTTTCCTCTCTGTGCAATTACCTTCATCGTGTCTCCAGCCCTGACAAATCCGCCACGGATTACCTTGGCAAATACCCCTTCTGTGGGCATGATGCACTTACCTATCTGACGACGGATAGCACATCCAGTATGGCACTCCTTGCCAATCTGGGTAATCTCCAAGATAACCTCTTCCTCAATAGAGATATGTGTGCCAATAGGTAATGAGACCAGGTCTATCTCTTCCGTAGTAAGGTTCTCGGCAAAATCACCGGGGCCTACATCCAAGCCCAACCTCCGCATCTTGTTGATACTTTCAATCGCCAACAGGCTCACCTGACGATGGGTGCAACAATCGGCATGAGCATCACTGATAAGTCCATAATCTTCCTTAAGGACACCTTCAGTTATAGCTTCCTTTTTAGTGCCTTTTTCCTTGCTCCTACAAACCGCAACTACCCTAGCCGGCATACATTAAACTCCCTTATTCAAAGTCAGTGAGCTATCCACCGCCTATCTCCGCAACAAGCAGTGTAACGTTAAGCATCTCCTTGTCTTTATGCTGGTCTTGGGCAGCCACCTGGGCGAGCTCTTCATAGGAGTTAACCATCTCGCCTTCCGCAAAAACAAGGGTGGCAGGGCTTTTGCCGAAAACGACATCCTTGGCCTGCTCAAAGTCACAGGTAGTTTCCTCCTCCGCACACCCCAAAGACCACCACTTGACCTTCAATCTGGGTAATTCAGGCATTTCACCGCTTCTTTTCAGTGCTCGTTTTGCTACTCCTAACTGCGCGGGTGGGGCTATTGGCTTGACTTGGGGCTTCCCACATTAGAGCTCTTTGTTCAGTATCTTCTCTTTAAGGATCTCCCACTGCTCCTTAGTCAGGACACAAGTTTTATCTTTCTCTCCTATTTCCACTCGTGCATCCGTTACCTTAACTACGGGGCAACACGAACCCTCCCGACACAATCGTATAATTTTCATGCCTTCACTTCTCCTTTCATTTTAGAAATTGCAACCCTGGTTAACCCCACCCGTAATCACGAGTACCAAACTTCTACAATTTCCTTATTCTTCATTTCCTCCCTTCTTTGTGCCTAGATCATCGAAAAGCACCAGCCCAGAGCTAGAGCCGTGGCACTGATAACCAACAAATAGGCTGCCAAAGTTTTAGCGCCAAACTGCTTCCTTAGCACCAGGATTGTTCCCCAACTGGTAACCGGACCCACCAGAAGTAGCACCATCCCGGCACCGATGTTCATCCCCTGTGATACAAAGGCATGAACCAAGGGAACACTGGCAGTGGAGCAAATATACATCATAAGTCCAAAGACAAGGCTGAACCCATACCCAAAGCCACCGCTAAAATAATCTCCGACAAATTTGCCTACCGGGGTAATTGCTGCCACTAAGGCTGCCAGAGCCAAGCCTAACAGCAACTCTGGGCCAATTCCTTTGACCATATCCACAAAGCCAAACCTCAAAGCGGAGACCGTTCTTCCTTTGATGTTCCTCGCTGTCTCACCTTTGATGGCATATCTATCAGCTTCCGTCTCAAAGGCTGTTTGGCAATGGGGAGAGCAAAAGTAATAACTCTTACCTCCGTATTCTGTTTTTAGTCCCTTCGCCGTATCTACGTTCATCCCACAGACAGGGTCTGTGGCGAACTCTCCTACCCCACCCCGTAGTTCAAACCTAGCCAGGTTGCCTATAGCACCCATGACCAGTCCCATAAGAATTACGGCAAAGAATATGAATACGGTGAACTTTAACCCCAGCAGGGCGTAACAGACCAGAAGAGCGGTTATGGAAGTAGCTGGCGTTGCTACCAGGAAAGCTAAAACTGGGCCTAATCTCGCCCCTTTTTGATAGAAGCTCACCGCCACTGGCAGGGAGCCAAGGCAACAAATGGGGAGGACTGTCCCGGCAAGGGTAGAATAGAAAAGCGGCTTTATCCCCTTCCCACCGAGGTGTTTCTCCACCCATCCTGAGGGAACAAACTCATGGATTAAGCCGCTCAGGAGGAAACCTATAGCCAGAAAGGGCAATACTTCAATAAGATAATCCTTAAATACAATAAAAAATTGGGCTATCATGGCTTGCTTTTTGCCTTGACTCCCAGAAGATACGGGGTCGTCCCCTGGCAATAGCCATTGCTACCTTACGTAATATCTTCCGGGCCAGCTCTGCCCTGGGATGACCTATGGCCGCATTCACCTACCTAAACAGCAACTACTTCCTTAACCTCAGGCACCTGCTCTTTAAGCATTCGCTCGATCCCGTGCCGGAGGGTCATGGTTGCCATTGCACAGCCATCACAGGCACCGGTGAGTCTCACTGTGACTACACCCTCCCTCACATCTACTAACTGGACATCACCACCATCTGCCTGCAAAGCAGGTCTTAGTTGGTCTAAGACTGCTTCTACCTTCTCTCGCATGTTCTACCTCCTATCCATTTATGTATTTATCGTTTTTCCTCTCTAAGGATTTTAGAAATACTTCGGGAATTTTAGGAACCTGGGTATCTACCCACCTTTGAAGGCAGCCGAAGGAACAGAAGTTATAATGGTCAACAGATTGTAGTCCTTTCAAGTGGCAAACCGCAAGCCAGCCACCGAGCGCCCTGCACAAGAGCTCTTCCAAAGGGAATTCCACTTTCCTACCACAAGAGTAGCAGATGGCACGCCCAATTTTCATTTAAACCTCCCAGTCAGTCTGAACTACTCTTCATTACGAGTCTTAAACTGATTAGAGAGAAATGGCTTCCTTAACCCTCATTCATTCTTCTTTTAACGCATCTAGTGCTTCGGCAAAGGCTTCTTTCTCATCATACCGAGCTCTACACTTTGGACAAGGTTGATTTCCGTCAAAAACTATGAGGTGTTCTATGTAATAATTAAGCCCTAACTTTTTAATAAGCTTAATAATTAACTTTAGAGCTTGTTCTCCTTCCCGTATATTGACCTCCCGCTAGCCAGTTGGTATCACTTTAGCGGCTCTCCTGTGCTATGCAAGTAACACAAGCCTAACACTGACAACCCTATCACAGTGGATACTCCAACACACCTAGTTGCCCCTTCTGCCTTCGACGCTCGACCAAGTCCTGCAGGGTTATAGATTCCAAAACCTTGCTTACTGCTTCTTTGACTTCATCCCAAATGTCATGGGTTACACAAAGGTTAGAACGAGAGCAAGTTTCAGGATTATCGACACACTCTGCTGGAGAAATCGAGCCCTCAAGGAGTTGGATTACCTCGCTGAGCATAACCTCTTCGGGAGGTTTAAGTAGCGAGACTCCACCCCGAGCTCCCCGGGTGCTCTTTACTATCCCTGCCTGTACGAGAGGGCCGATTAGATGTTCAAGATACGGCAGCGGAATCTGTTGCCTTTGGGCAACATCCTTTAGTAGAACTGGCTCCTCACCCCAGTGAAGGGCTAGCTCCAAAAGTGCTTTGGTTCCATACCGTGCCCTAGCGGAAAGCTTCACTAATATCAGCCACCTTGTTGACTAAAACAGTCAACAAGGCTATACTATCAAAAAAAGCGTAGGCTGTCAAAACAAACGCAAGAGGGTAAGTCGACTAAACTAAGCGAGTCTATGGCGAACTTCTGTTCGGACATTGCTTTTTCCTGCTATCACCATGTTTCTTAAATCTTCAATAAAGGAGTCCTAATGACTAAAAACATATTAGATTTAGTTGGAAATACGCCCGTTGTGGAACTGGCTAAAATAAACAACACTAAGTCAACTATTCTAGCTAAATTGGAAGCCCTAAATCCAAGTGGTAGCATAAAGGACGTGATGGCTCTATACATGATTGACATCGCCGAGAAGAATGGCATGCTGAAACCAGGAAATAAGATAATAGAGGCTACAAGCGGCAATACTGGTATATCGTTTGCTATGCTCGCCCCTTTAAAAGGTTGCGAATTTGTGGTGGTCATGCCGGAGCATATGAGCAAAGAGAGAAGACAGATGATGCGAGCTTTTGGTGCTGAGATTGTCTTAACCCCGGAAAAGGAAGATTTCGCCGGAGCCCTTGAAAGGCTTGAACAGCTAGCCAAGGAAAATCAAGATGCTTGGTTGCCAAGGCAATTTGATAACCCTGATAATATTGCCGCTCATAGAGAGATTACAGGCAAGAGGATTTTGGAAGAAATAGGCGGCAGAATTGATGTTTTTGTGGCTGGAGTTGGTACCGGTGGCACGTTAATGGGCGTTGCCGAAGCCTTAAAAGGAGTTTATCGTGATGTAAGAATTGTTGCCGTAGAGCCTGCGGAATCAGCGGTAATGAGTGGGGGAAAGTCTGGTTCACACATAATACAGGGAATTGGCCCAGGATTTATCCCAAGTTTGGTGAACATGTCCCTCGTAGATGAAGTGATTAAAGTAAAGAGCAATGACGCATTGGATATGACAAGGAGGCTGATAAAAGAGGAGGGATTAATGGTTGGCATTTCTTCAGGTGCGAATGTCCTTGCTGCATTGGAAGTTGCCCAGGGGTCAGGAAAAAGTAAAACTATTGTTACTATCTTACCAGATAGAGGTGAGAGATACTTGAGCACGAATTTATTTTAAGGAAAGTAGTGTGACCTCTCTTCTGAAAATGAGTGGAGTGAATCTTTCCCAAGACTAACATAAATTGAATCTCTGGGCAGCCTTAGCAAAACCAGCTAGAGAACCTTCCAGTGTCCTATCATGAATACAGTATGATATCCGAAAATACCCTGGTGACCCGAAGCCGCGACCGGGCACAGTGAGTACCCTCCACTGCTGCAGCTCCCTCACGAAAGCAACTTCATCTTCCAGCGGTGATTTTGGGAACATGTAGAAAGCTCCTTCAGGCTTTACCACCGAATAGCCCATCTCGTTAAGATGGTCATATAAGAAATCTCTTTTCCTCTGATACTCAGCTACAGAGACAGTCACCGACTGCAAATGGCGCACTACATGTTGCATCAGAGCTGGGGCATTGGTATATAGCGTTCGGTTGCAGTAGATGAGGCCAGCTACCAGTTCCTCTCGGTGGCTACAGTCGGGGTGTACGGCGACATAGCCAATACGTTCACCGGGCAGTGCCAAATCCTTGGAGTGAGAAGTCACCACGATACTTTGCCGGTAATGGGACCAAACCTGGGGGTATTTGCATCCGTCATAGATAATCTTGCGATAGGGTTCGTCACTGATGAGGAAAATCTGCGTCCCGTATTGAGCTTCCTTCTTGCTGAGCAACTCCCCAAGCTGATGTATAAAATCCTCACTATAGATGACGCCGGTGGGATTGTTGGGAGAGTTTATCAGTACCGCTTTGGTTTTAACCCCAATAGCAGCTTCAACGGCGTCCAGCCTGGGTATAAAATGCTCATCTGTAGGCAGAACTTTGGCTACCCCGCCGTGATGGTCAGGATATGCGATATACTCAGGGAAGTAAGGCGCAAATATAATTACCTCATCTCCCGGATTGAGTATCGTCTTGATGGCTATGTTTAATGCTCCCCCAGCGCCGCAGGTCATGACGATGTCATTCATGGTGAACTTCATACCAGTCTCCAGCGAGAGCTGTGCCGCCACTGCCGCCCTTGTCTCCGGATAACCTGCATTTGGCATGTATCTATGCATCCCAGGCAGGGGGTTCTCTACCAGCTTCCTCAGCTCCTGATGGAACTCAGCGGGAGGTTCCATTACCGGATTGCCCAGAGAGAGGTCGAAAATATTCTCCTCACCATACTGCTGTTTAAGGCTAAATCCCTCCTCCCATATCCTCCTGATCCACGACCCCTCCACTAAACTTTTCTGAACCCTGTCAGAAATAGGCACAACATATCTCCTTTCTACCCCGGTGAAAGGCAGTTAATATTATATTTACCTTCAAACAAAAATTTGGTCAGTTTATCTATACTCCAGCTATCAACAAACATTTTCTCTATATTTGCCCCGGTCTCCCAGCAGTTTTTCTGGTTAACTACAGAGGCGAGGTTTATAATGGAATCACAAACCGGTGTCTTGACACCCACCTTTTTACCTACTGTGGAACAAAAGACTGGAATTTCAAACAAGTTTACCTGGTGACCACTCAAGGCTAGGTAAGCTGATATAGCGCAGCCCCCGTTACCAGCACCAAGAACTGCAATTCCGTCACACATTTATCCAGCCCCAAAATTTTATACTTATATACCTTCCGAATATATTTAGTTGGAATGCAGTTCACTGTTTTTCAACCAGGTTAAGCCCTTCGTCAAAGGCCTCCAGGTTACCTTTAAGCACCTCTTCCTTGCCAGCGAAGCTCTCTTTGAGCTGCTTTTTAATAAGCTCGGGGGAGATTACTTGGGTTGCGCCGACAAAAGCTCCAAGCAGGATTAAGTTGGCACCCTGGCTGGTGCCGCTGAGGTTAATAGCCGTTTCAATAGCTGGGACTTTGATTATCCTGATGTCTTTCCTTTCTGCTTTAACTTGCAGTCCAGTCTTCTCAACGACCATTGTTCCACCAGGACGCACTCTGCCCTCAAAGTCTTTAAACTGCGCTGCCTCAGCGACAATTACTCCATCAGCCTGGGATAATAGTGGAGAGGCAACCTCATCATTGGAGAAAATAACTGTACACTCGCAGAGCCCGCCACGCTTGGATATAGCATAGGAAGGAAACCAGGTTACATTCTTATACTTAGTAATAGCTGCTTCAGCTAGCAATATGCCAGCAGTGAGGATGCCGGCACCACCAAGACCGGATATTATTACCTCACCCTTGGTAGGTAATTTTTGCTCCATGATAACCTCTTTCTTAAATTATTCAATTTTATCCACACTCTTAAACTCACCCAGGGGGAATTCTGGGAGCATCTTTTCCTCTATCCACTTCAGGGAGTCTTCAGGCGACAGGCGCCAGTTAGCTGGACAAGCACAGAGAATCTCCACGAAGCTTAGTCCAACTTTATCCATTTGTTTCTGGAAGGCGGTCTTTATATACCCCCTGGTGCGCTCATAGTTATATGGATTATTAAAAGCACCGCGGGCTGAATAAGCAGTCCCCTTGAAGGTGGATATCATCTCAGCAGCATGAGTGGGGAACCCGGTCCGAATCACATCTCTTCCCTGAGGGGTAGTAGTGGTTTTCTGCCCCACTAGGCTGGTAGGTGCCATCTGTCCCCCAGTAGTTCCGTAAACAGCATTATTTAGCATAATGATGGTAATCTTTTCGGCGCGGGTTAACGCCCCCAATAAGGGGTCAGCGCCAATAGATAGCAAACCTCCGTCGCCCTGCACAGTGAATACAATATTATCTGGGTAGATACGCTTGACGGCGGTAGCCATATCAGGCGGGCGACCATGGGGGGTAAGGACAGCATCAATGTCTAACAAGCCAAGGAGAAAGGAGCTACAACCTATATCAAAGACACCTATGGTTCTGTCCCCCATTCCCGCCTCCTCTAGAACCTCAGCGATAGCCCGTGCAGTAATGGGCTCGTGACAGCCGGGACAATAGACGAAGCCGGCTGTCTGCCGTACCAGCAGTTTTGGTCTCCCGGCAACTCTTTGTTTAGTCACTACTTTAGCCTCTTCACTCATGGCACACTTTAACCTCCCTTCCCTCGCTCATTGTATTTCCTTAATTTTGTCAAATACTTTATCAGGGAGAATCATACCACCATCGGTAGGTATATGGCGGTCAAGTATGCTTACCAGATGTACCTCGGTACGACCTTCTACAGCAGACCGGACATCCTCAACCACCTGCCCCAGGCAATCTTCCACTACCAAAAACCCACAGCCCTGATAAGCTTTCTCTCTAATTATCTGACAGGGGAATGGCCAAGCGGTTATCAATCGAATTAGTCCTGCCTTAATACCTTCAGCACGTGCCATATTAACTGCTTCCTTAGCTACTCGTGCCGTGTATCCATGGGCGATCAGGATTAACTCGGCCTCCTCCGTTTTGTAGGCTTCATATCGCAACTCAGATTCTTGCATTTGCTTTATCTTCTGCTCCAGGCTTTGTAATAAGGCTCGATAGCTAGGATAGCGAGCGAACAAATCACCGCCGTGCTCAACGAGGCGTCGCTTCCCGTCCCTGTGATTCGCTTTACCCTTCACTGCCCATTCCTTATCGGGAAGGGAACCAAACTCAATCTTTTCAACCTCGACTGTTTCTCGCAGTCGCCCTATAATAGCATCAGACATAACCAGTACCGGGTTGCGATATTTATCAGCAAGGTAGAAGGCAAGCTGCACGAGGTCGCAACACTCCTGGGTTGAGGCAGGGACGAGGACAATATTTCTATAGTCACCGTGACCCCCTCCCCGCGTGCACTGGAAATAATCTCCCTGGGCATGACGGATGGGACCAGCCCCCGGACCCCCTCTCTGTACATCAACAATCACACAAGGGAGTTCAGCGTTAGCCATATCTGACATCGTCTCTTGCATGAGAGACCACCCCGGACTTGAGGTTGAGGTCATAGCCCTGATTCCAGTGGCGGCTGCCCCATACAGCATATTTATTGACCCCAACTCGCTTTGAGTTTGAACAAAAATCCTTCCCATCTTGGGGAACTCACGAGCAAACCATTCTGTTATCTCATTCTGAGGGGTTATTGGATAGCCAAAGAAAGCCTGACAGCCAGCAGTGGCTGCTCCCCAGCCAATAGCTACATTACCTTCAATAAACATTCTCTCACCCATATAATAACCTCCTCAGCAAAAACTGCTCCTCATACGGGTACTTCACTACTGATATTTAGATACACCTCAATCGCTGCTCTGGGGCAAAGCATAGCGCAAAAGCCACAGGTATTACACTCATCTGGCTTGACAAAAGAAGGAAGTAAATACCCCTGAGGAGTAAACTTATCCCCGGCGATGACAATGCATCCCCTGGGACAAAACTTTACGCAATAGCCACATCCCTGGCACTGCTCCTCATCAATTACTACTTCAGCCCTTACCATAGCTTTGCTCCACATTTTACTTAATTGGCGGGAGAATCACCGCTGATATATTGGACCTCAGGTGACATTTAAGACAGCGCTTAGCCTCTTCAACCGCCCGTTCTTTATCCCAGCCGAGCTCAACCTCAAGAAAATCGCTAAGCCTGTGTTGAGGGACCTGCCACGGCACCTGGTCAGCAGGCCAGTCAGCAAAGGTATCACCCAGTTGCTCAGCCAGTAGCCATCCTGTTTCAGCAGCATGCCTGTGGCTAAACTTGCCGCTTCGCAAGTCGGCGGGTAGAGTGGGCATTGGAACACGATGCCTATGGGCAAAATCGCCATCACGCCCCAGCCACGGGCTTGGCTCCTCAACTTGAACCAGCGCTTCGTCAATAATTCCACTGCCACCCAGATATCTATCTATTGAGGTTGCCGCTTGCCTTCCATCAGCTATCGCCTGAATGACCGAAGCAGGCCCCCTCACTGCGTCACCACCGGCAAAGACCCCATCTCTGGTGGTGGCGAGGGTAACGGGGTTGACCTGAAAAGTATTGCCCTGGGCGGTGGCTAGCCCGAATTGCTCTGGGATTTGCGGCGTCTGACCAATAGCAGCAATTATGGTATCAAAGTACATAGTAAATTCACTACCCTTGATAGGTATTGGGCGCCGCCTGCCACTAGCATCAGCTTTGCCCAGTTTCATACGAAGATACTCTACTCTTATGTTACCATTCTCCAGAGCAATCCTGCTTGGCGCAACAAGGAAGATGATTTTAACACCTTCCTCCATGGCTGCTTCAACCTCAGAACTATTGGCTGGCATCTCAGCCCGAGAGCGGCGATAAAGTATGGTTACCTCTCTGACACCAAGGCGAAGGGCAGTTCGCGCTGAATCTATAGCAGCATTGCCACCGCCAATCACGGCTACCCTCTCTCCTAACCTAACCTCTATGCCTAAACTTATGTTCCTAAGAAATGCTACACAGTCTATCACCCCAGGGCTATCTTCCCCCTCAACCCCTATCTTAATCCCCTGATGCGCACCTACTGCCAGGAAGATAGCATTATAACCCTGTTGAAAAAGCTCATCTAGTGAGCTTACCTTGGAATTTGTCTTGATATCGACCCCGGCGTTTTCTATATCTTCAATCTCGACATCTAGTATTTGTCTAGGCAGCCGATATTCGGGGATGCCGAGGCGCATCATTCCGCCTAGCTCAGGCAACGCCTCAAAAACAGTTACCGAATGTCCAAGCTTTGCCAGGTAATAGCCTGCGGTTAGCCCAGCCGGTCCTGAGCCCACAATGGCAACCCTTTTGCCGCTAGCTGGTGCCATCTTAGAATTTTGCCGCCACAGCCCTGCATCCTGTTCAACAGCGAAACGCTTTAGGGCACGAATGGCGATAGGCTCATTTAACATGTCTCGCCTGCAGACGTCTTCACAGGGAGCGAAGCACACACGTCCCAATGTAGCAGGAAAGGGGACCTTCTCACGGATTACGGCTATAGCCTGAGCAAATTTCCCCTGAGCAATTAAATCTACATAGCGAGGGATATCTATACCGGCGGGGCAGGCATTCTTACACGGGATTAGAGCAGCCTCACGCTCGTCCCAACTCACATCCCTATCACTCAAAGCGCCAGTAGGACAGACCTCGATACAGGCGCCACAGAACTTGCACCCCGACTGTCTAAAAGAACCACTGACCGGCTTTTCTTCAAGCCTATCATCGTTGGTAACAAAGCCAAAAGCCCATACCCCACGCAGCTCCTGACAAGCCCTTACACAGCGCCCACAGTGGATGCACAGGTTATAGTCTTGGTCAAAAAGGGGCTCATCCCTAACTATGGGAAGGTTACTGGGTACATAACGAGGAATATCATCGCTGATGCCGATGTACCCAGCCACCCTTTGTAATTCACAGTAGCTGAAAAGTGAGCAGCAGCGTTCAGCAATTGGTATTCCCTTTTCACATTCCTGCTGAGGCTGGCATTGGTCTCGATATTCACAGGTTAAGCAGATATGGGGATGCTGGCTGAGGATAACGCTCAAGAAATGTCGTCGGACTTCTTGGACCAGCGGGGTATTGGTGTGGACAATCATGCCATCGCCTGCCGGCGTAGTACAGGCAGAGGGGAACCCTGGCATCCCCTCAATTTCCACGGCGCACAGGCGGCAGGCTCCGAATGGGGAGAGGTCAGGATGAGCGCACAGGGTGGGGATATAGATATTTGCCCTCTGCGCCGCCTCAAGCACAGTCATTTCTTTATTCGCTTTAACCTCAGAACCATCAATGCTCAGGGTAATATCATCCATCCTATTCCCCATTATAACTAAACTACTCTTTAGAGCTTAAACCTTTAGCTTTCCCTCTGCCCACATATCTCTCAACACCCTCTTCATGACCTTCATTGTTCCTGTCATTGGTAACTCATCCAAGAATAATACATGGTCTGGCAACCACCACTTGGCAAACCGAAACCGCAGGGGACTTATTATATCTTCTTCAGTCACCCTGCCCTTATACTCATCCTTTAAGACAACGGCAGCCACTGGTCTCTCTTCCCACTTGGGGTGGGGTATCCCAAATACTGCTGCCTGACGAACTACCGGGTTATCCATAATAGCATTTTCTAAATCTACTGATGATATCCATTCACCGGCTGACTTAATTATGTCCTTAATCCTGTCGACTAAATAGAGGTAGCCATCTTCCTCTACTACAGCCACATCCCCTGTATGTAGCCAGCTATCTTTAAATACCTTGCTGGTGGCTTCAGGCTCATTGTAGTACTCTTGCCCCGTCCATAAACCTCTGACCAGAACCTCCCCCTTTTCCTTACCATCCCAAGCTACATCCTTCCCCGTATCCAGATTTACCACACGCACTTCCGTCCCGGGCATAGGAAGACCTTGACGTGTCATCTTTTGAAGATATTTCTCCTTTGGCCAGCCCTCCATATATTTTCTACGGGAGGTAACCGTATTGGAGATAACACGACCTTCAGCCATACCATAAGTCCAATGGAGCCTCAGCCCCTTATCCTCTAGTGCTTCTATTAAAGCTTGGTTTGGTGCTGTTGACCCAGAGTAAACCTTGCTTAAGCTGCTCAGGTCATATTTCCCTTTATCCCATTCCTGCATAGCAAACAGCAGTACTGCAGTAGCCCCCTGAAAGAGGGTTACCTTCTCTTTCTCTATTAGACTAAGTTGGTCCTCGGGGGAAGGATGAGGTCCTGGCCATACTAGCCTGCCCCCTAACATTGCTGTTGCCCAAGCGAAGTTATGTGCGTTGATATGAAATAGGTTTACCACGGGCATAACCGTGTCTTCTTCACACAGATTCACCTGGTCTGGACCAATAAGGCCAAAGACACTCAACACCATGGACCGAGGAGACCAACCTACCCCCTTTGGCAATCCAGTAGTGCCGCCAGTGTAAGTCAACATTGCCAGGGAGTTTTCAGGTATGTCATCGGGAAAATCGTAAACAGGTGACGCCTGACGAAGCAACTCTTCATAGGAATAAACGGGAGAAAGCTTTGTCTGAGGAGGCTTGTCTAAGGGGGTCATTATGACATAAGACTTTATCGTCTTCAGCTCCTCGCTTACATCCTCAACTAGCGGAATAAGGTCCTCATCAACAAACATTATCTTGTCTTTTGAGTGATTAACGGCATAGATTAGATGCTCCCTCCCATATCTTATATTTGTAGGATGAAATACCGAGCCCATCATTGGGACAGCAAAGGATAGCTCTCCATGCCTATGAGTATTCCAGGCAAGGCTACCCACTTTGTCTCCCCGGTCTACGCCTAAGCTCTGCAGAGCATTAGCTAAGCGGCATATCCTACCGTATGCATCCCGCCAAGTGCATGTAAATTCTCCACCATGATGGTCAGGACTATAAATACCCTCCTTACTGCCAAAATATAAAACACTTCTCATCAGAAGGGGCTTCAATTGCATCTGGTAAGTTTCTTTCACATACTCAATAGGCATATTACTCTCTCCTTACCACCTGTTCATAACATGCTCCACGGAGAATAGGGTAATTACTACACGCTGGTTGGCATTCTCTGTGGATAAAAGCTTAATTGTAGTTATTTGCAAAACAGCTGTGACAGATATAAAGTAACAAAGGCAAAGAAACCTATCAACCAAACTGTTGGCTTGGCTGCGTCTTATAATGGCATCTCGCCTTTAATCCCAATATCAGAATGTCAGCCTTAGCTCTTTCCTATCCTGAACATCTTAGTGCCACATACAGGGCATACACCCTGAGTCGCCGGCTTACCATTCTTCATAGTTATGGCCTTGGCATCCTTCATTTCCCTCTTGGCACGGCATTTCACACAATAGGCTTGCATTAGGTCTACCCCCCTTTTTAATTATGAACGATAAACTATTCTCCTCTATAATGTCAATAGCCCTTATGGAATCGCACCTTTAGCCTCTTGTATACTGGTTGTTACACGGTGCCGCTACTATTGGGTTCCGAAGGTTCACCAGCCAGCTACAAGACCAATGCTACGAAGGCTTTCAGCAAAGGTGGTATAATAAAGGCAAACAAACGCTGGCTGCTGCCCAAAGATATGTATATCATCAATCCGCATATGAATACATTGTGGGAAATTGCAGTAATATCATTTACGGGAAAGTGATATAGATGAAGGGAGATAAACTTGTTATACAGGAAGGGCATGTTAATGCTGCACGGCACATAATGAAGTTGCTCCTCCCACAAATCAGGAAAGCCCAGAGCAAGTTTGTTATTACCATTGCCGGTGAATCTGGTAGCGGCAAGTCGGAAATCGCTGCAGCTCTCTCTGAGTTTCTTTCTGAAAAGGGCATAAAAAGTGCCATCATCCAACAGGATGATTACTTCGTTTACCCGCCAAAAACAAATGCCAAAATGCGCAGGAAAGATATCAGTCATGTTGGACTATCTGAAGTTCGCCTTGCGGTGCTCGACCAGAATCTCCGTGACATCATAGAAGGGGAAAACGAAATTAATAAACCTTTAGTCATTTTTAATGAGGACCTAATTACTAAGGAAACGGTCAAACTTGAAGGAATTAAGGCAATCATAGTTGATGGAACTTATACGACCATTCTGAAAAATGTTCACCAGCGTATCTTTATTGACCGAACTTACGTTGATACCATAAACACACGCAAGTGCAGGGCAAGAGAAGAATAGGATGACTTTCTTGAAAAGATACTCCAGATTGAGCACAAAATCATTTCATCGCATAAGCCTCAAGCTGATATTATTGTAACTAATAATTATGCGGTGAAGAAGGGAAGAAGGAATGAGTAGGCAAGCAGATAGCAAAATTGAGAATATTTGCATGCTGAGCTTACATGGATACTTTGATCCAGTTCCTCAACTGGGGAGGACAGACACGGGTGGACAAGTTGTCTATGTGCTCCAGTTAGCCAAGGCTCTCTCGACGCGCAAAATAAAAGTTGATATTTATACACGATGGTTTGATTCCTCTAAGAGGCAAATTGACCCTGTCCCCGGTTATCCCGACGTGAGGGTCATCCGGATACGAGCCGGACCATGGGAGTTCGTTCCCAAAGAGGAGATCTATGACATTCTGCCGGAACTGTCCAAAAATATGATGGGATTCATTCGGGAAAAGAACCTTCACTATGACCTCTTCCATGGCCATTATGTAGATGGGGGCATTGTGGCACTTGCTATAGCAAAGGCGTTTGATAAACCGCCTTTCCTCACTGCCTATTCCTTAGGAGCCTGGAAGCGTGAGCAGATGGGTGGAGAACCCGAAGAGATGGAGAAAAAGTATAAATTCAGCCGTCGGATATCCGAGGAACTACGAATCTTCAGGTCAGTGAAGGCACAAACAGTAACAACCAAAGTCCAGAAGGAAAAAATAGAGCAGCTGTATGGGTTTACATCGGACAATATCATCGTTATCCCTCCAGGTGTGGATGTTCACACTTTCCACCCGCTTAAACCTGGTGGAGGTAAAATTAAAACAGGCCTACCGGATAGATATGTTTTTTGTTTAGGCCGGATCGACTCTAACAAAGGACATGACCTTCTGCTCAACGCCTTTAATATTGCGAGAAAGGCGATACCTGATGTCCACCTTGTCATCGGTGGCGGATCGCCCAAACCCCAGCAGAGAGAGCTGGAAGTTCTGGCTACCATGAGGAAGGTCATAGATAAGAAGGGCATCCGCAGCAGGGTCCACATCATAGGTTATGTGCCGGATGAGCTCCTTGTTCCCTCCTATCAACAGGCGGAGTTGTTCATACTACCGTCGATTTTCGAACCTTTCGGTATGACCGCATTAGAGGCTATGGCCTGTGGCAAAGCAGTCGTTGCTTCCAAATTTGGAGGAATTAAGGATGTTATCTCCTCCGGAGAGAACAGTTTATTAATAGACCCCTCCAATACAAGTGAATTTGCTGACGCCGT
>JADHWY010000011.1 GCA_016783245.1 Dehalococcoidales bacterium
TGATTCAATGACCTACTCAGAGCAGGAGATTGAGCGTATTGTCAGGGTTGGCTTTGAGCTGGCACGAGGTCGGCGTAAAAAATTAACCTCTGTGGATAAAGCCAATGTGTTGCAATCCTCCCGATTATGGCGACAGGTGGCTATAGAAGTAGCTAAAAACTATTCTGATGTGGAGTTGGAGCATATGCTGGTTGATGCCTGCGCCATGCGACTTATCCAGCGTCCAGCATACTTTGATGTTCTGGTTACCGAGAATATGTTCGGTGATATTCTCACCGATGAGGCATCAATGCTGGCTGGCTCTATGGGGATGCTGCCCTCAGCCAGTCTGGCTGGGGTGCCCCAGGAAGGGGTCAAAATATTCGGCATGTATGAACCAATTCACGGCAGTGCCCCCCGCCGCGCCGGACTGGATATGGCTAACCCGATTGCTATTATTCTCAGCGTAGCTATGATGCTGCGCTACTCCCTAGGTTTAATAGAGGAAGCGCAGGCTATTGAAGCTGCCGTTGACAAGGTTCTAGGTGAAGGTTATCGCACCTATGATATAATGGACGAAGGTAAAATTAAGGTGGGGACGAGAGAGATGGGGGATTTAATTGCTGGGAAGGTAGGAGACTAGAAATTGTCGCAAGTTCAGCTTTATGATACTACACTTCGGGATGGAGTACAGCGAGAGGGTATTTCCTTATCGGTGGTTGATAAGCTGCGTATTGTCGAGAAGCTTGATGAGCTAGGTATGCACTTCATAGAGGGCGGCTGGCCTGGCTCTAACCCCAAGGATATTGAGTTCTTCGACAAGGCTCAAGGTTTAACCCTTTCTCATGCCAAACTGGCTGCTTTCGGCAGCACCAGACGACCCAAAGCTAAAGCCGAGACAGATACTAACCTTCTGGCTCTGGCCGATGCCGGGGTGAAGGTGGCTACCATTGTCGGCAAAAGCTCAGCCTTGCAGGTTACCCAGGTATTGGAAACCTCCCTGGAGGAAAACCTGAGCATGGTTGCCGACTCCATAAGATACCTTAAAGGCAAAGGGCTTACCGTCTTCTTTGATGCTGAGCACTTCTTTGATGGCTTTAAGGCTAATCCCAGCTACAGTCTGCGGGTGGTAGAGGTGGCTGCCGAAGCTGGGGCTGATGCCGTGGTATTGTGTGATACCAACGGGGGCACAATGCCCGACGAGATAACGGCGGCTGTTACTGCTGTTAGAAAGCAGACCACAGTGCCCTTAGGTATTCATGCTCATAATGATGCTGAACTGGCAGTAGCCAATACCTTAGCTGCAGTAAACGCCGGGGTGACCCAGGTTCAGGGTACTATCAATGGCTATGGCGAGCGCTGCGGCAATGCTAACCTCTGCTCTATTATCCCAGATTTGAAGCTCAAGATGGGTATCGATTGCGTTACCGATGAGCAGCTGGCTAAATTAACTGAGGTATCACACTATGTAAGCGAGGCGGCTAATCTAATTCCCGACGCATTCTCACCATATGTTGGTTTCAGTGCCTTTGGTCATAAGGCTGGGCTTCATGTCTCAGGCTTGACCAAGTGGGCGGAGAGCTATCAGCACATAGACCCAGCTCAGGTAGGCAATAAGCAAAGAGTGCTGGTATCTGAGCTATCAGGAAAAGGGAATATCATATATAAGGCGAAGGAACTGGGATTAGATTTGCCTCTAAAAGGCAAGGAGGCACAAAAGCTGCTGGAGCAGGTCAAGTTGCTGGAAAGCCATGGCTTCCAGTATGACAATGCCGAGGCATCCTTTGAACTGCTGGTTCACCGGGCTAAGCCAGATTACCAGTCCCCCTTTGAACTGGTTGATTTTATGGTAGTGGTGGAGAAGAGGCGGCGCACTCCTATCCGAAAAAGTCCGGAGGAAATGCTTTCCGAAGCAATGGTAAAAGTAAGGATAGGCACTGAGCTAATACATACCGCCGCTGAGGGTAATGGTCCGGTCAATGCCCTGGACGAGGCATTGCGAAAGGCTTTATTACAGTTTTACCCCGAATTAGCTCAAGTCAAACTAGTTGACTACAAGGTTCGTATCCTTGAGGAAAGTATTGGCACCGAGTCTCAGGTTCGCGTCCTCATCGAATCCAGCGATGGGGTTGAAGAGTGGCGGACTGTCGGCAGCTCAACCAATATCATCGAGGCTAGCTGGCTAGCCCTGGCTGACAGTCTAGAATACTGGCTCCTGAAACAAAAGGTATCACTATAGCATTTTAATCACATCAGGCAAATGGCGAATATGAGATACCACATAGGACTGATTCCTGACGGAAATAGAAGATGGGCAAAAGAAAGATGTCTTGAACCCTGGGAAGGACATGCAAAGGGAGGTGAAAAGGTCGAGCTATTCCTTGAGTGGTGCAGCAACCATGAAGATATTGGTGAGATAACCGTATACTTACTGAGTGAGGAAAACTTTAAGAGACCAGCACAAGAATTAGGAAGGCTTTACAAGCTTTATGAGGACGAGTTAACCAAGCTCATAAATAAAGAGAGGATACACAAGGACAGAGTAAGGATTAATATTATCTCCACCGATGCAAAACCTATGCCCAGAAACCTCGCCCGCCTTTTCCACAGAATTAGAACAGTGACCAAAGGCTATGATAATAAAGTGCTGAATTTATTGATAGGCTATACTGGACAGTCAGAAATACTAAGCGCCATTTCCTCACCACTCAACAGGGCCAAGAATTTGCTCTTTGGTCTCAGGCAAACAGACCTAAAGAAAAGCCTAAAAGTGAAGACGCCTTGCGACTTTATTATAAGAACGGGAGAGGAAAGTGAAGAGAGGGAGGCTAAGTCTGGGTTTTTGCTCTGGCAGTCTGCCTACGCCGAGTATTACCATATTAATAAATTCTTCCCGGATGTTACCGAAGAGGACTTCAATGAGGCGTGGGACCACTTTAAAAATGCTAGACGAAGAAGGGGTCTTTAGTCCCTTCCCTGTCCCTCAAAAAGAGAGCGTGGTAAAAGGGGATGAAGTTAGTAAACGATGTTTAAAGGTAAAGGGGGTAGTTTCAAGCTTGTCTACCCACTGGCATGATATATAAAGGCTCCATTATAGATAGAGGCTTATATTCCTTATCAAGCCCCAGCACCTTCCCCACCCGCTCGTCATCAAAGGCACCAATGGCTACCGTAACCAGACCTAAGGCAGTAGCCTGAAGATAGATATTCTGCCCGGCATGCCCCACCTCTATGTGAACATACCTTTCCCCTCTATCACCATAGCCTACAAGCGTCCGACTATACACAGCGCAAATGATTATATCCACCGGGGCTTCATATATATATTCCTGGTCTAACGCCGCTTTGGCTAACTCCAGCCTTACATCTCCACTATAGCGCAAAGCCAGAGAATGGCTGTCTATGTGGTAATGATATATGCCATCAGCCATGTCTTCAATGCCATTCCTACCACAAACAACAAATATTTCCAGTGGATAGGTAGCCCCAGCACTGGGAACTGTTCTATACTTCAATCGGGTATCAGTGATACCCTGAGCTGCCCACAGTATCTGCGATAACTGTAGCTGTGAGATAGCTTCAGAGGTGAAGTGTCTTATTGACCTTCGCTTAGCAATAGTTTCTTCTAGAGAAACATCGCCTTTTTGGCTTGGCGAAGGCAAATAAATTTGTGCAGGCTGACTATTAGCCATATCTACTTACCTTCAGTCCAGAAGTCCAGGCTGAGGTATTTCCACCCCGCATCAGCTAAAATAGCCACTATATTGCCCTCATCCATCTCATCGGCAACCTCAACGGCTCGGTGGACTACTGCCCCTGAAGATAACCCGGCAAAAATCCCTTCCTTTTCCAGCAACCGCCTAGTGGTCATAGCCGCCTGTCGGCTGGTAACAGTAGTCCTCTCATCAATAAGGCTTAAATCCAGAACAGGTGGAACAAAGCCTTCACCAGCGCACCTCAAACCCTGGATGCTATCTTCTGAAGGGGGTTCTACACTGATTACCCTGATATGGGGGTACCTCTCCTTTAGCCGCCGTCCAATTCCAGTTATAGTCCCTCCAGTGCCGACCCCGGCAATTAGGACATCAATCTTGTCATAGGGGAAATCATCTATGAGCTCGGCACTGGTAGTCTCATAGTGAGCCAGCGGATTAGCTGGGTTGGAAAACTGGTCGGGCATATAGTATCTTTTATCTTGAGCCGCCAGTTCCTTTGCCTTGTCAATAGCTGCATTTATGCCATAAGCCCCTTTGGTAAGGATAAGCTCGGCGCCAAAGATTCTAAGTAGTTGCTGCCTCTCCTGGCTCATATTATCAGGCATAACGATTGTGACCTTGTAACCCTTCTTATGCCCCAGCCAAGCCAGAGCTATCCCAGTATTTCCGCTGGTGGGTTCAATGATAGTTTTGCCACTGGTCAGCTCTCCACTCTGTTCAGCCTTTTCGAGCATATACTTTACTATCCGGTCCTTGATGCTGGCACTCCCCCCCAGGTTTTGCCCTTCCAGCTTGGCAAGAATTTTCACCTTTTTATTGGGACTCATCTGACCCATTTCAACTAACGGGGTGTGCCCCACGGCTTCAATGGCATTTTTGAAATACATTGTTCTAACCTTTAATTACACCTAGAGGCTTTGCCCTTGCCACCTTGCGGGAGATACCTGCTTTGTGGGTTATGTCAACCACTTCATTTACATCCTTGTAGGCTTCAGATGCCTCCTCAGCCAGCGAAGCCATGCTGCCAGTCCTAATCGTAATCCCCTTGGCTGCCAATGTCTTGGCAACATCAGCACCTCGAAGGCTACGCTTCGCTGCTGCCCGACTTTGCACCCTGCCAGCACCATGGCAGGTAGAGCCAAAGGACTCCTTCATAGCTATCTCTGTGCCCAGGGCTATATAGGAACAGCGTCCCATATCCCCAGGAATGAGAACCGGCTGACCTATACTCCGGTAGACATCAGGGATATCAGGATGTTCAGCGGGAAAAGCCCTGGTTGCCCCCTTGCGGTGAACACAAAGGGTCACTTTCTTACCACCAATGGTATATTCCTCTATCTTAGCAATGTTATGACACACATCGTAAACCTGCCTCATGCCCAGTTCCTGCTGGCTTTTGCCGAAGACCTTAATGAAAGACTCTCTAACCCAGTGCAAAATGAACTGCCGGTTAGCCCAGGCATAGTTAGCTGCACATGACATAGCTGCTAGGTAATCCTGTCCTTCCGACGAATTTATTGGCGCACAGGCAAGCTGGCGGTCGGGCAAGCTGATGCCGTATCTTTTTACTGCTTCCCCTAGCAACCCTACATAGTCGGTACAAATCTGGTGACCAAAGCCCCTAGAACCGGTATGTATCAAGATAAGCACTTGCCCTAAATCCTCAATGCCCATAGTCTTAGCTGCATCCCGGTCATAGAGCTCATCCACCACCTCCACCTCCAGAAAGTGATTGCCAGAACCTAACGTCCCCAGTTGTGGGATGCCTCGCTTTTTAGCCTTACTACTAACCTTATCCGGATTAGCACCCCTCATACAGCCGGATTCCTCAGTAACTATAGTATCCTCCGTTTGACCATAACCCTTCTCTACCGCCCATCGGCTACCCCTTATCATGACTTCATCCAGTTCTTTTCCACTCACCCTCATCTTGCCTTCTGACCCTACTCCTGATGGAACATTGACGAAAAGCTCATTAACTAACTGCTCAATTTTTGGTCTCACCTCTTCCTCAGTAAGATTGGTACGCACGAGCCTGACACCACAATTAATATCAAAGCCGACGCCCCCGGGCGATACCACCCCATCCTTCACCCTAGTTGCAGCTACCCCACCTATAGGGAAGCCGTAGCCCCAGTGAATATCAGGCATAGCCAGTGAGTGGTCAACAATGCCAGGGAGAAAAGCCACATTAGCCACCTGCTGAAAAACCTGCTCTTCCCAAATATGGCTGAGCATAGATTCGCTGGCAAAGATTAGACCAGGCACGGACATGCCTTGCTTATAGCTTGGTGGAATCTCCCAGCGGTAATTGTCTATCTTCCTTAGTATTCCTTGCCAAGGGACCGGCATTTTCACCTCTACTAAATATCAAATAATACCTGGACCTTGCAGCCATCACCCTTGTCAACCTTCAGCATATGGTAAGTGGCTGCCTTGACCCCTGTTTTTAGTTTGTGCTTTGAGCTATCTACCTTTTCCCCATAGCTTCTAGCCTTAAGTTGTGTATTGTCGAGCTGGATAATATCAAACCGCTTAAAAATAATACCCTCGGTGTCAAATTGATAAATGAGCTCGTTCAACCATTCTACCAGCAGGCTTTCTTCATCAGAGGCGGTTAGCTCTATATCCCGATGAAGAACCTCATCCACATCATCAAGCTCCGTTATCAAGCTGAACAAGGCCCTTGCCGCATTGGCAAATGCCTGGCTCATGTCAGCACCATAGGCTATAATGCCAACATCGGCGGTATGGTTTACGATTTCAAAGTCTTTCTCCATAATATCAGCTATCCAAAAAGACTAATCTTACAGATGGACTATAATTATATCACTTACTATAGTAAACACAAACTAGAGAGAATATCTATCAACCCTATCCCTTTTAATTACCCCAGAACAAGCACCTAGGAAAACCAAAGATTTTTCTGGGAACCCGCTTTTTTCCCCCCCTTTGAAGAGCGGGGGCATAGGGAGTGAGGTTGACCCCGCAGGAAATTCTATGAGGGGGCTGATAAACAATGTCTTATATAGTGCTATTGCAAAGCTTTGAGCTTTCTCAACTATTTAGTATAATATTAGTAGAATGATATCGTTAGTAGAATGATATCGGGGAACTTAGATGGGTGATATAAAGAGTGCCCTTGAGATAGCCATGGAAAAGGTGGAAAGGTTAGGCGAAGCGACCGATGAGGAGCGCCTAAAATGGAAATATGTCCCTGAAGGAGAAAGACTGGCAGCTAAATATCTAAAGCAAAACTTAAATTTGGTCGCCGAATTGAGCAACTACAAGGAGAATGTAATCAAATATATCAAAGAGGGTGCTACCGATATACTAATCAGGAATATTAACCTACCCAAGGACGATTTAGCCAGGAGAAATAATAAAAAGGCGATGGAGGGTTTAAAGAGCTTAAAGAGTGATAAAATAGGCGTGGAAAATATCTATAGTAAGATGAGAAGCATTTTCAACCACTATATAGAGCAGGGTGAGCAACAGAGAAAGCAGGCCTATGAGAGATTAAAGGTTGAGTTTGAAGCCAAGATTCAGCAAGCAATCCAGCAGCAGTTAGGCTCGGTGGCGGGGATTAAGATAAATGTAGAAAGACAGCCACAGTTCCAGGAGGAGTGGCGCAAGATACAAACCCAGCTAGATTCGCAATACATCAAGCTTCTGGACGAATATAAGCAGGAGCTATCAGCTACAGCCTAAACTATAATGACTGAGTGTGAAGGGCAATCCAATGGATATTGATGACGAGAGGATTAGAGACGCAGTTAGGCATACTGAGATATTAAGACCGCCTAAGCGGAGCCTTGCTACCTTCGGCACTAGCAATATATACTACTACCTGGTTACTGAGCCTGCTTACTCCGAGCTAGTAAAGGGTGCTACCGAGACAGTGATTAGAGAAGGTAGGGTAATTGCCGAGAGACCGAGAATTGTAACGCCCTATTACCTTTCCAGGCTTGAAGGATTCACCTCAGATGCTAAAAGATACTTTGATATGCTAATCAAGACCCACGGTCCTAACGCCCCCGGCCTGTTTTATACCTATAAAAACGAGCCTAAAGAGCTTAACATTGTATCTGATAATCTACTATCAGTAGTAGATAAGCTAAATGATGACATTGATAAGCGTGGTGACCCACTAACCTCTATTATTAGAGGACAAGATGAGCTTTGGGATGTATCATTGATGAAGTTTATCTATGAAATGACTAGAAGCTCTTTACCAACTAATCTAATGCAAATGGAGACCAGAGGACTCTTAGATGTAGACTCTGGTGGTATCCCAGTTGATGCCAGGATAAGGATTGGGGAGTTTTTTAAGATGGCCTCCAAAGGTGAAATCGAACCTAGAGAGCTGAAGGAAGAACTCGAACGCTGGGGTCTGTTTGAGGAGTATGAGGACAGATTCTTCGCCATTTTCAGAAAGGGACGATAGCAATCCAAAGCTACAGAAAGAAGGAGCCAGCATTACATGTATTATGAGCGAATGATAATACGACCTCCAAGCGAGGCTAATAGTTTTTTACTTCCAGTAACAATTGGCTGCTCCCATAATAAGTGCGCCTTTTGCGGCACCTATATAGGGGTTAAACTCAGGATAAGGCGCCTTGAAGATATCAAGCAGGATATTGATAAGGTAGCTCAAAATTATAGCTGGAGTATGAGGCGGGTATTCCTAGAAGACGGAGACGCCTTAATTTGCCCTCAGCACAGACTGGTAGAGGTGCTAAACCATCTGAATAAGAAGTTTCCCTACCTGGATAGAGTTGGCACCTATGCTACCCCCCAGGCTGCCCTGATAAAGAGTATCGACGAACTCAAAGAACTAAACCAGCTTGGGCTTAAGATTGCCTATATGGGCGTGGAGACCGGGGATGAGGAGCTTCTTAAAAAGGTCAAGAAGGGGGCTAACTACGACCAGATAGTTGAAGCGGGAAGAAAACTAAAACAGGCCGGGATTGCACTTTCTGTTACGGTAATACTGGGTTTGGGTGGCATTGAAGGCAGCGAGAATCACGCCTTAAGAACAGCTAAGATACTCTCCGATATTGACCCTGATTTTGCCGGTGCCCTGACGATAATGCTTGTTCCTGGGACACCACTCCATAAAGACTGGAAGGAGGGCAAGTTCTCGCTCATCTCACCGTTCCAGTCCCTGGAAGAGCTGAGGCTGATAATACAAAACTCCGACTTCACCAATTGCTTCTTTACCGCTAATCATGCTTCAAACTACCTGCCTATTAAGGCACGGTTGCCCGAGCAAAAGGCAGAGGTAATCAGGCTGATAGACGATGTTTTAGTTAAGAGGGATATGTCCCAGCTTCGCCCTGAGTTTACCCGGGCTCTATAGTTAACCTTAAAAAATACGGAGGCAATGATGTATAGACACTGGCACAGGTTTGGCTTTAGTCTCCCTCCCTTCGGTTTCTGGTTTAGAGGTGCCGGCTACTTCCCTCGCAGAGATGAAGAAGGGCAATTGAACAAATTTAGCCTGATGGTAAGGATTTTGGCGTGGAAATCTCAGTAATCGAAGCCAGAGACCTTTCTGAGGCATGGTTTCTCTGCCTGCGCAAGACCCTGACTGAGGGATATGAGTATAAGATTGACCGGGGGAGCTATGCCGGTCAGCATCGGAAAGAGCTTGACTTTGTTGTTGTCCAGGTCAGGAACCCAGGAACAAGACCTTTAATACCCAACACACCACAGGGTATTCCACCACCTACCTCTATGGAATATATTGAAAGCTATCTTCCTTACCTTATGACTGCCCATAAAGGCGAAGGTGAGCAGTATACCTATGGTCAATACTTAGAAAAGCAAATACCAGAGGTAATCAGGATGTATAAGGAGGATGGTCATGATACCAATCAGGCCTTTATGGCAGTGGGGGACGCCAAATCTATATCTCTTGCTGACCCTCCATGTTTAAGGGGAATAGATACCAGAATCCGTGATAATAAGCTAAGGTTTTTCGTCTATTTCAGGTCTTGGGACTTATGGGCTGGCTTCCCTTCAAATCTGGCAGCCATTCAGCTTCTGAAGGAGTATATGGCAGGAGAGATAGGGGTTGATGATGGAGAGCTCATTGCCATGAGCAAGGGGCTGCACCTCTATAAATATTCCTGGGAACTAGCTAGAACTACGGCAGGAATGAAATAGCAGCTAGCCAAAGAGATGAAAGATATAGTATCTCCTGAAGTATTAACTAAGTTCCCTGAATATATTCGGGGCGTGATTATTGCCAAGGGTGTTAATAATAGTGACGAGAATCAAAGACTGGTTAAGCTTTTAAGAAAGGTTGAGCAGGATGCTGCCCAAGACCAGTCCCTACAGGATATTAAAAACCATCCCAGCATAGCCAGTTGGCGGCAGGCTTACTCTGATTTTGGGGCAAACCCGAATAAGTTTTATTCCTCTATCGAGTCATTAGCCAGGCGTGCCCGGCGGGGTGACCAAGTGCCCTATATTAATACCCTGGTAGCTATGTTTAACTACTTCTCACTCAAGCATATGGTGCCCAGTGGCGGTGATGACCTGAATAGGGTTGACGGGAAGCTGTGTCTTACTTTGGCTAATGGTGATGAACCATTTACTCCACTAAACGCAGATGTAGTTGAGTATCCTGTGCCCGGTGAAGTAATTTATGTGGACAACTCCAAAGTGATGTGCCGACGCTGGAACTGGAGACAGGGTGACCAGACCAAGATTACCCCGGCGACAACCAATGTGGCGATAAATGTAGATTGCTTGCCACCGGTGTCAAAAGATGAAGCTAGCGCGATAACCAAGGAGCTAGCTGATTTAGTTCAGGAGTTCTGCGGTGGCAAGGTAACATATCTTCTGCTAGATGCCAGCCAGAGTGAAGTTGAGATTTAACACAAACTAGCCCTTAACCTTTATATGTAGATAGAGGTCGCCACTCTTCTTATTTTCAATTATGCCCATGCCCTTAAGCTTGATTTTAGTCCCTGACTTAACCCCGGGCGGTATTTTAACCATCAACTTCTTTGTCCGCCCACCTCTCTTATAAGTGACCTGCCTTTCGCCCCCGGTGGCAGCCACAGCCAGAGGAATCTCAAGCTCGATATGCTGGTCAAGCCCCTGTTTAAGCGGAGGTTCATATTTAAAACCAAAGAGCTTACGCAGAGCATATTTCCCAATCTTGAGCGCTACCTTAGAGAATAGCCTTTCAATCAAACTCGGCTTATAAGTGGAGACCCTGGTATATGGATAGCCCTGCTGATAGGTTCTTTGACCCACCCCACCAGGAGTGGTAAAGAATTGAAACATGAAGCCCTTACCCTCAAAAAATACCCGGTTAAGGAAATCTTGGTCAAACCTAAGTCCTGCTTGAGCAAACATCCGGCTTAGCTCGTCAAACATAGCCTGGTTAGAGAAGGCGTCCCTGAAAATATCCTGCTGAGAATATTGAAAACCTTTATATCCGGTATCATAACCAACGCCAGCAAACTGGCTCTTTCGGGCAAAATCATACTGTCGCTTTTTGCTTTCATCACCAAGCACACCATAGGCCTCGTTTATCTCCTTAAACCTCTCCGCAGCTTGCTTTTCATTGCCAGGATTGGTATCCGGATGATATTTGAAGGCAAGTTTTCTAAAGGCTCTCTTTATATCTTCCTGGCTGGCATCCTCAGAAACGCCAAGCGTTTGGTAGTAATCTTTCATACCGCCTCTCTATCTAAAACTTAACATCTCATCACAATTGGTTTATTATAGAGATTGTTTATCAATCTCACCCGTTGGTCCCTTCTCCTTTGATAAACTTCAACCGTTATTATAGCACTGAAACTTTTAAAATGTGGAGGTTATAGATGAACAAAACTGATTCAGTCTCAGATATGGTTATTCAATCAAAAAAGCTCGTGGTCTTTACCGGGGCTGGTATCAGCACCGAATCAGGTATTTCTGATTTCCGTAGCCCGGGGGGGATTTGGGACAGGTTTGACCCCAGTGAGCTTAATTATCAGAGCTTTATGGCCAGTGAGACAGGAAGGGAAAAGTATTGGAAATTCTCTAAATTGCTCTGGCCTACGATAGCGGATGCTAAGCCTAACGCCGGTCACTATGCCATTGCTGAACTCTATCGCTTGGACAAATTAGATTGTGTAATTACTCAGAATATTGATAGTTTGCATCAAAAATCTGGGGTTCCTGAGGAAACGGTAATTGAGCTGCATGGCACATTGAAATGGGTTAATTGCCTGGAATGTGGCAAACGATACCCCAGGGAGCAAATCCAAGATAGGCTTGACGCCGGGATAAAGGTGCCACGGTGTGATAGCTGCGGCGGAATCATGAAGCCAGCTACCGTTGCCTTTGGTCAGCCAATGCCTGAGCGGGAAACTCGCGAAGCAGAGGTCAGGGCTGCTGCCTGTGACCTGTTTTTGGCAGTCGGTTCATCACTGGTAGTCTATCCTGCTGCCCAAATGCCGTTAATAGCTAAGGACAACGGCGCCAAATTAATTATCATTAACCTAGAACCAACACCTCACGACCATTATGCTAATATTGTAATCCATGAAAAGACAGGTCCAGTTCTGTCTCAAATAGTCGACCAAGTAAAGGCAAAATTGAGTTGAGACTGAAATTGATTGTTATAAGCCTATTGTCACTTTGTTTGTTCAGTGGGAGCTGTTCTCCAGCAAGGGGTTTTGATTATCAATTAGGCCCAATTGTGAAGCCATATCGCTTCAGTATTGTGAAATGGGAGTTCAAGACTATACCCTCTGAAGCTAAGCAATGGCTTTTTGGTAAGCATGGGAAAAATGATGACCAAACAGATATGGTGGCAGAGTATTTTCTCTTGGTTAAACGAATAAAAAGCTTGGAATCAGAAATAACAACGATTAACGCTGATAACGAACAAGGCGATTTAGCCTCAATTGAAGCTGAAGTAAATAGGTTACAAGAGCAAAGAATGGTTTTAGCCGGCAAAGTGGAGAGGATAATAACCAAGCAGATAAAAGAGGCTCTGGCTCAAGAGGGCATCTTCAATCCAATGGATAAATATATAAGGTCAAAGGTCGGCTTCCCACCACTAGATTTCAGGTTTGAGAATCCGCCTCACTTGCTAGTGATTTCACCTAGAGACAGGATAGAGAGCATGAGAGAGATTACCTTACAACAGAATCTTAGTCTGGAGGAAATGGAGAACATTGAAGCCAGGGTTGATAAACTGGGTGTCTCCTCGTTGGTAGTGGAGCTTGGTGGCTTGGGGGCGACATACCCCACCTTTGTGGCTAACAATGCCGGTCTGCGGTTTACCATCGATACTGCCACTGAGGAATGGCTACACCAATACCTAGCTTTTAAGCCATTAGGATTTCTATACCTACTGGATTTAACCGGCGTATCCAGAAATTACGAAATTGCCACCATAAATGAAACCCTCGCCAGCATGGTCAGCAAGGAAATTGGTGCTATCGTCTGCGAAAAATACTATCCTAGCTATGAAAATGATGCTCATCAAAAACAGGTAGTAGAGCCAGAGTTTGACTTTAACCGAGAGATGAGAGAAATAAGAAGGGCAGTCGATAAACACTTAGCCCAGGGAGAGATTGAGAGGGCTGAGGAACTTATGGAGCAGAAACGCCAATATCTAGTCTCAATGGGCTATCAAATCAGAAAACTAAACCAAGCCTATTTTGCCTTTCACGGGACTTACGCTGATAGTCCAACTTCCATTAGTTCCATCGGGGTCGAGCTTAAAAAGCTAAGAGAGCAAAGTGCCTCATTGAAGGATTTTCTAAACGCAGTTGCCACGATGACCAGTCGGCAGGAGCTAAGTGACAGCGTTAAATAAGAGCCAAGCGTGTTGCATAGAAACTCAAGGTTTGCTAAACTGAGATTGTATGTGGGCCGCTAGCTCAACTGGCAGAGCAGCTGACTCTTAATCAGCCGGTTACAGGTTCGAGTCCTGTGCGGCTCACACTCAACCTCATCGTCCTTTGCCGACATTTTGCCAACATCCTCTACTTCAGCCAGCCTCAGCTCAAGAAGCCTATCAAAGCGCTCACCTGCTGCTTCCTGTAGCCCAGGGAAGAGCTTTGCAGCTCTAACTACACTTGGCGAAAGTGGCGTATCATGCAGGTCTTTTAATTCTATAATGAGGTAATTGGCGAGACTTGACATACAGGGCCATAAAACTCAGGCCTTCGGTCGTTGATAAAATCGACTTCGTGCACCCCTGGGACAATTACGAAACGCTTCTGGCGCGCTTCTGCCAGTTCAATCTCAGCATAAAGGATATCCTCCTCATTACGCTTGCCTTTTGCCAAAGACCGACCAAACCAATGAGCGATCTTACTGCCACCAAAGAACTTAGTCCCTCGCTCCCTACCAACACGGTTGACTGCAACACAAAAAACGTGGTTCTCAATGGCTCTTGTGGGAACGATATAGTCAGGGTAGACTTTGCCAGTCTCAGGCCAATTGGCGGAGAAAACTAGTATATCAGCCCCTTGCAGCGCTAGAACCCGAGAATGTTCAGCAAACATCAGGTCGTAGCAGATGCCCATTCCAATCTTGCCAACCTCGGTGTCGTAGGCGGTCGGAGGCAGGTCACCATGGTTTAGAAAGCGGTCAACACCCAGATAAGGAAGGTGAAGCTTGCGATGTTTGCCCACCAGACCATGGGGACCAAGCAGCACTGCCGTGTTGTAGCACTTGTCTCCGTCTTTCTCAAGGAGACCAACGACAACATACACATTCAGCTCCCGACAGGCAGCTATGATCTTCTCTGTGCTGGGGCCTAGAATCGGTTCGGCAACAGGAAGAGCCTCCTCTAGGCTGGAAAAGCAATACCCCGTGAGGGCACATTCGGGGAAGACAATAAGCCTAGCCCCCTCCTTGGCAGTAAGTTCTATCAGTTCAAGACATCTTGCTAGGTTCCTCTCCCTCTCTAAGATTTTGGGCTCCATTTGCAAGCCGGCAATCTTCACTTTTTCATCCATCACTATTGCCTCCTCATATTTCAGACGCTTTTGAAAATATTCCTAAGGAGCGAGAGCAAGGTTCAAAAGTGTCCATTAACCCTGTCCCATAATGTGTCCTGTTTTTGCTGACGTTGAACATAAGTGAAACACAACTCACTTGTCACTCTAAATGAAGCAAACTGGTGACAGGAGGCTAGACGGAAAACTCATCGATAATTTCAATCCGCTCCCCAAACCCCCGGCTGCCATTCTTTCTTATTTGCCAGTATATCGATGAATTCTTGGTCGGCAAAGAAAAACACTCCAGCATCGCAAAGAAGGTCTGCTTTGGGAGTATTTATTTCTATACAAGACCCTACATGCGGAGTTGTCAAAGTATTCTGGTAGGGTCCAGGTCTGTGGTTGATAACTCTTAACATTTGGATTGAACCTTGACCGGAATCAAGTGCCTTCATCTAGTGGGTAGGTGGGATAAAACGCTACATAAAAACTGGGTAGGCTCCCTCTCAGCTACTTCCCGAAGAAAGAGACTGCCTCCATCCTCACAAGTGCCATTGCAGGGGATGCCATGAACCAACACCAAGTGCGAGGCAGAGGCGGATTCGCCGTATCTACAAGTTATGAAGTCGACTTCTCTATCTCACGAAAGAAGGCTGGTCTGAATGGGTCCCACCTGCCTACCAGCCGGTCGTACGCAGGCTGAGGGAACGTCTTCTTGAACATTCGGTAGTAATACAGTTCCTCTACAGAAGATAACCAGGGGTTACCCTCTATCTTGTTGTGTTCTGCGACTTCGCTTTCGGAAATATGTTTCTCGGCCTGTGCGCGCATGATCGACGCTACACCTGAACCCTGGGCAAAGAACCGTTTTGTTTGATAGATAATATGTTCGGGCAAACAATCCTCGAAGGCCTGGCGTAGCACCCACTTTCCAACTTGTTCCGGGCCATGAATCTTGCAATCTATTGGAATCTTAATACAAAAGTCTATCACCCTGGTGTCAAGAAAAGGCGTACGAGTTTCTATGGAATTTGCGGCTGCCAATCTATCTAATCTCTGCAACGCTGTGTTATGGGCAACATTGATAAGCCTATCGACTATACTGGCAACCTCCTCCTGGTTCTTTCCCTGCCTGAACTGACCATCATACCCGGCAAAGAACTCATCTGCTCCCTCGCCAGTGAGGACACAATTAGTATGTGGGCTGACAAACCGTCCGGCCAGAAAATTGGCAATTGCCCCATGCACACAGCTTTCCTCATACATCTCCTGGTGATAGATAGCCTGAGGCAATATCTCGTTTATCTCCTTTTCACCAAACATTAATACATGATGCTTAACGCCTAGGTATTTGGTTACATCTTTAGCCAGCGGGAGATCCTGTCCTTCCTCCATACTTACTGTAAAGCATTCGATATCCGGCTTTATCTCATGAGCTATGTAAGTTATGATGCTACTGTCTAACCCGCCGCTTAAGAGAACTCCACCTACAGCATTGTCCTTCATCCTTCTCTCTAACGCCTCTTCCATGAGTTGACGTGTTACCTTCTTGGACTGCTCGTAATTCTCAAATTCAGGAGTTTCTACAGCTTGAGAGGTATATCTCTGGAATCCCAGTTCCTGGGAGTAAACATAACCAGGCGGGAATTCCTTGACATCGTCAGCTATACCCACCAAGCTCTTTGCCTCTGAGGCAAAGCATAACCTCCCGCCGCTATGTCCATAGTAGAGGGGCTTCACACCCACAGTATCACGAGCGAGTATTAACTTGCCATTGTCAGATACGGCACAGGCAAAGTCCCCGTCTATTCTCTTGGCAAACTGGGTACCAAACTTGCTATAGAAGTGCAACAAGGCCTCTGCATCAATCATGCCTGATTTCTCTGGATTATATACACGTCCATCAAGGACGAGCACTCTCTGACCATCAGATGTATGATGTGAGCCGGATTTCGAGTTTCCACCCACATTCAGCTCACAGCATCCCAGGTTTATCCCTTTCTCCCGGTTTATCCAAGCCTCATTAGGGCCCCTATACTTGATTCTCTCAAGCATACGCTCTAACTCACCATTATCAGCGCCTTGAATTCCTGCAATTCCTGCCACAATTACTATCCTTTCTTCAAAATACCTATATCTAGACTAGGCCTTCGCTTCTTGGAAAGCGTCGAGTACCTTAATGGCATGGAAACCATCCACACAATAGGCATCCACTCCTATTTCCTGGGCATACTCATCGGAGACCGCCGCTCCCCCAATCAGGACTTTGACCTTATCTCTAAGACCATTCTCTTTCAGCGCTTCGATTATCTCTCCCATCACTACCATCGTAGTAGTTAGCAGAGCGGAAAGCCCCAGAAAATCAGGTTTGTATTCTCTAACAACCTCCACAATCTTTTCTGTAGGCACATCTGTGCCCAGGTCATTTACCTCATACCCGGCACCCTTAAGCAGAATAGAAACAATATTCTTACCAATATCATGAATGTCTCCCTTTACTGTGGCTATGGCGAACTTCCCTTTGGTTTCAATATTTGAAGCCTCGAGAATCGGTTTCAGAATATCCATAGCTGCGCCTACCGCCTCAGCAGAGGCTAACATGTCCGGGATAAAGTATTCCCTGGTGGTAAATTTCTCTCCTACAACCTGCATTCCTGCAGTCAAACCCCGCGTGATTATTGTCTCTGGAGGGATATTGTCATCCAGCGCCGACTGCGTCAACTCCACCACCCCAGGGGTTCCTGATAGCTCTTCATCTATTCCCTCGTCATCTTGGGTCTTTCTTCCCTGAATAACGTTTTCCTTAAGCGAGGCAATTATGTCTTCACTCATTGCCCCCTCCTTTCTTCATATACGTTTAGCCTAGGCAATATGCCAGGAATCTCCTGGAATATCTTAGAAGTGGTAGCTGGGTCTATGTGTTCTACAGGTTTTGCCAGAAGCTCATTCATCCTCTCATAGGCTAGAGCGAACACATTATCGCTCTCCCCATCCCCTTCAAAGAGATAAGGCGCTGAGATTTCTCCGCTACGCATCACGGGGCGAATATAGCGAATGTACAGTTTCTGTGGTGTCGCCACCACTTCTCTTATCTGTTTCAGGGTATCAGCAATCTCTTTTTCGCTAATCCACGGCGGTCTTAGAAAAAACTTGATCATCTGGAAGTGGGCATCATCCAAAACAGCCTGGAGTAGACTGAAAGAGGAATTGCAATCGAGGAGACCGTATGCACAATGTAAGTACTGGGGTCCACTCAAAGTGACCACTATATCCGAGAACAATCTCTCTACCGATGCTTGTTGTCCTGGTGTCTTCGAATCACAGACACCCGAGGTAGAATAGTTAGGAATCTTGTAGAATCGTGCCATTTGAACGCAATCGATGTTGTATTGACTGGTTTCAACGGAACCATAGGAATCGCCAAGGGTATCCATCCGCGCTCTCACCGGTACGCTTCCATAAATTACCGGTGTTCCCTTATTTACCAACTGGCTCAATGTTATGCCAGCTAGAACTTCAGCATTTATTTGAACCATAATGCCCGCTTCCTTGATAGGAGCTGTGGTTCCAGCCTGGGGTGAGGAGGAAACCACTATGGGCAATCCTCTTCTGCAAACCTCAATAAAAGTTTGTGTAGTATCCTCAACAAACTGTAGAGGGCTCTTGATTAAACAGGTGATAAAGGAAATGATAGGATTTTCCTTAAGCTCCTCTTCACCCCCTACTATTAGCTTTGCCATGTTCACCACATTGTCCAGTTGTTTCAAACTGGTTAGCCCCGACATAAAGTGCTTGGTGGTGTTATTTAAGGAGGCAAAGAATTTGTTGACATCTTTATTATCTTCTGTAATGTCTTTATCCTGGATATTTACAGTACGGATGTAGCCATCCAGAGTCTTCAGGTGCTCACAGACATGTGCTGAGTCACATAGGTCAGCAACAGTCCCACGTCGCGGATGAAATTCTGGCACCTGAATCTCAGTACCACGGCCAGATTTTTTAACATAGGTTGGAAAATCAACATCCAGCCAGATATTGGTCTCAGAGCCGGAAACAAAGAACACCCTCGGCTCTTCCCCTTTCATTATCAGAGTATTTTCCGGGTTCCTGGCACCTAATTTGACCGTTTTGGGTGCACTATCAAGGGCATGGAGAACAAGTTTCTCTGGTATTTTCACAAGCCAACAGGGACTGTCACCGGAGGAAACTATCGTAACCTCCGCACCGTTGCTATGGAATATCTCAGCGGCCTCGCGATTAAAGGATATCAAGCCAGTGTCATGCAAAATCTGCATAGAAGCCTGGTGAATCTGCAGGACTTGCTCATTAGTTATTCTTTCGTATGGATTATGTACTAATATCCCTTCTCTGGGCACGTTATTCCTCCCCGTCACATTATCAGTCTTGTTAGAAGGTATTTATAACACTTCTCCTAGTCTACTAAAATGCCCTTCCTGTGAGCCCTGATATATCCTCTACACGAAGGATCCTTACCCGTAAGCATATCAGCCACCTTGATAAAGCTCATCATTTTGGCGTCAAGCGGATTTAAGACCACCGCATCGAGTCCAGCGTAGGCTGCCATTAGCAGGAAGGCACGGTTAACCAGCCTTCTACAGGGTAGACCGTAGGAGATGTTGCTCAAACCTAACACAGTCTTGGCAGCCGGATAGCGAGACTTAATCTGCTCCAGAGTCCTCAGT
>JADHWY010000012.1 GCA_016783245.1 Dehalococcoidales bacterium
AAACAGCACTAAATGAGCTGAGGCGGGTGTTAAAGCCAGGTGGTGAAGCCTTTATCACCGTATGGAATCGGTGGCAACCCAGGTTCTGGTTTAAGCCAAACGAGGTAGCTGTGCCCTGGCGGAAGAGGGGCAAGACCCTGTATCGCTATTATTACCTCTTCTCCTACCCCGAGCTGGAGAGCTTGGTAAAGAGAGCTGGCTTTAAAGTGCTCAAATCCTTCCCTGAAAGCTCCTACCGCTTCCCGCTCAAGTTATTCTCAAGGAATATATGCCTTCTGGTGAAGAAGGGCGATTAGCTTATTATGGGATAATTTATCAACCTACCCCCTTTATCCCCCTCCCTTATAAAGGGAGGGGGATAAATATTAGAAGAGAGGCGAAGCCTCTCTTTAACTCTCTTTTAGTATCTGCTACTTCATAGGGGAAGGGGGTCAGGGGGATGGGTTGCTTAACAATCTCCTTATAGCTATACTGACAAGGTTGTCACTCATAACTATGATGAGCTGAGGAAATGACGGAGAAATGGCATGACTAAAAACAGGGGGTTTTCGCAAATGCTTATTCCAACAATAATAATGGCTGTAGCTGCTATTGCCCTTCTCTTTATTGGTTATCAAAAGGGAGGCGGAGAGCATATTCTTGGGCTAAAATCAGCCGGGGGCCTTCTCATGCAAATACTCCCCCTGCTAGTTTTTGCCTTTATAGTAGCTGGAATGGTTCAAACTCTTGTTCCAACTGAAATGATATCAAAGTGGATAGGCACAGAATCCGGTTTTCGAGGTATCTTAATCGGTACGGTGGTCGGTGGTTTTATGCCGGGTGGTCCCTATATTAGTTTGCCCATTGCCGCAGGACTGTTACGGGTAGGAGCCAGTGTGGGAACTATGGTAGCACTGCTAACAGGATGGTCGCTGCTGGCATTTACCCGGTTGCCGTTAGAGGTAGGGATAATGGGGTGGCAATTTACGCTAATTCGTCTCGCATGTACATTTATCTTCCCCCCAATTGCTGGGCTAATAGCGAATACATTCTTTTCGCATATTAGTGTTGCTTGAGTAATACACCAACTAATTGAGAGAAGGAGGCATCATGCCAGTAGTTATCGTTGAAATGTGGGAGGGGCGCACCGTTGAGCAGAAGAAGCAGCTTGTGGAGGGTATAACCTCGGTGATAACCAAAATGGGTGTTCCCCCCGAGCAAGTTCATATTATCATCAAGGATAACCCCAAGCACAACTGGGCAACTGGAGGAAAGCTTGCCTCAGACTAGTTTCCAGAGAAGTAGGACGCTTTAATCAAACCTTAGACCTGAGATGAGGGGAGACCTGTGGATTTAAGCGATTTGGGTGAACTAGGCAAAACTTTATCCTATCTGGTACCAGTAATTATCCTTATATTGGTCAATGTTTTCTTTAAGAAGCAGCAGGAGCAGAAGAGGCGGCTGGAGATGATTCGGAGCCTGCTATCTGAAGTAAACTATAACCAGAAGCTTATGGAAGCCTTCCTCATTCAGTGGCAGGCCAAGAAGTTTAAGACAGGCATCTGGAAGAGGAACAGGGATAAAATGGATTACATAGACCAGAGTTTACATGCCACTCTGGTTAGCGCCTATGAAATTACTGACGAGTTCAATCGTGAGATAGATGCAGCTAAAGAGCATAAATCGGCAAGCTACCTGGCAAGTATTCAGGTGGATAGATTAAGAGAGCCACTTGCCAGGAGTAAGCAAGGGCTCGAGGAGTGGCTACAGCTAAATAAGGGGAGGAAAGAGCCAGCCAAAGAAGGCGGTAATTCGGCTCCCTAGATAAATCCCGCTGCGAGCTTATTTAACTTTCAAAGGTCTTGGTGTAGATGACAAGCTCACTGCGGCGGAAGCCCAGACTCTGGAAATAATTCTGGAGTTCCCAATGACGTTCATCAACGACTGCGCGCACCGTGTTAATCCCTTTAGTGTGGCAGTGCTCCGATAGTGCGTTAACTAATCTCTTGGCAATACCGCGCCGCGCATAGTCGGGGTCAACAATTAGCATGTGAATGACGCCCACTTCATCAACTGGTATCCCTACATAGGATAACCTGCTCCAGATAAAACCAGCTACCTGACCATTGATTTCAGCGACAAAACTCAAGTCAAGTGGGCCTCCTGGGTTGGTAGAGGCTACCTCTTCATGGGTCAGGGGGCCTCTATAGCTAAGACGACTCCGCTTAATGCCTGGTATTTTCTCTTCCCTGATTTTATTGTAAATAGCTACAACGGCATCAATATCGCTACGCGCCATGCGCCGAATGTTTACTGTACCTTTTTCCATTGCGCTCATTATAAACACCTCCCACACTACCTAGAACAACCTATCCGCTTCTAATGTGTCGTATTATAACGGTTTGTTTGTTTTTGTCAATATACTCTTCAGGAAGCAGCAGGAGCAGAAGAGGCGTCTAGCAGTGGTTCGCAGCCTGTCTAACTTTCAAAGGTCTTGGTATAGTCTATAAGCTTTCCACGGCGGAAGCCCAAACGCTGGAACAAGCCCTGTAGCTGGCTATCACGTTCGTTAACCATTATCCGCACGGCGTTAAGCTGCTTGGACTGGCAGGTATCTAACAATGCATTGACCAGTTTGCTGGCAATACCCTGGTGCCAGTAGTCAGGGTCAACGCCCAGAATTTGAATCAATCCTACTTCAGTAACCGGTTCCCCAACATACGTCCGTCGAGCCAGAATAAAGCCTGCTACCTCACCATTAGCTTCAGCTACAAAACTGAGGTCAAGCGCTCCTCCCAGGTCTCCGGTAATCAAATCGGTATAGGTAATAGCCCTCCGTACCCCAGTGATTTTCCTGTCAATAGCTAAAATACTGTCGATATCCTCAGGTTCCATGGGTCGGATTCTTATTTTGCTTTCCCTTCTTTCTATAGTAGTCATGTGATTGCCTCCTTTCTCAAGTTGTGAAGTGCATTTTCGTATATGCATCGTATTATCCGCTTTTATTTGCTTTTGTCAATAGGCTTTAGGTTTGATGCTTGACCCATTTTTTAAGCCGGGTTATTATCATCAGAGGGCTTTAATGAAAAGAACAGGAATCTTCTTTACCTATTTCCAGGGGGAGAGGCTGAGGGATTTTCCACAGGCATTGGATGGCATCTTAGATAAGGGAAATGTATCGTATTACGATGCTGTTTATGACTCTGGCGATGGACTTTACTATTTGGAACCGGCACCTGAGGAATTGCTGCTCAGGGCGCATTCCCCAGATATGGTGCGGATGGTAAAGCTGACCGGCGACTATGAGTCGGCCTTATACTCAGCCGGGGGCACAGTTCAGGCAGCTGGGGAAATCTATCAGGGGGAGATAGATAACGCCTTTGTTTTTACTAGCTTTGGTGACCATCATGCCGGTAGAAATTTTTATGGCGGGATGTGTTATTTCAATGGTGCTGCCTTGTCTATAGCTGCTCTCAGGGAGAGAGGGGTGGGGCGGTTCGCTATCGTGGATACCGATAGCCATCATGCCAACGGCACCAGGGACATCTTTGCCGGTGATGATGATGTGCTTCATGTATGCTTTTGCTATCAGGATTACGTTGATGAGCATAACAATGTGGATGTTATGATTCCATATCACAGTTCAGACGAGGAGTATCTTGCCAGGATGAGGCAGGAATTTATCCCCAGAGCAATAGCCTTTAAGCCAGAGTATATTTTCTGGGAATTTGGCTATGATGCTACCCAAGGGGAGTATGGAGATAAGGGTTTGACTAGGGATTGTCACCTCGAGCTGGCAAGGCTTATCAAGGGGGTGGCGGATAAGGTTTGTCACGGCAGATTGATTACTATCCTATGCGGTGGCTCGGGTCGAGCTATAGCTACATATACTATACCCAGGATTATTGATTGTTTGGCTGAGCTGGGGAGATTCTAGTGGCTATCGGGCGACCCGGTAGGCGACTATTCCCCACCTTTGAGAATGAGCCTGCTTTAACCGCTGGAGGTCTGCCTGAACCGGGGCTGAGGTAACATTTTCCAGGGACATTAATACCCCATCCTCTCTGTTATCTGTATAATAGCCACGGCGTAGACCCACCTGGGTGAAGCCATACTTAGAATAAAGTCTCTGGGCAGCAATGTTGGAGGCACGAACCTCCAGGGTAAGAAGACGAACATCTAACTCTGTGGCTAGGTCTATAAGGGATATGAGCAGCAACTCTCCTATCCCCTGGCGGCGATGCTTCTCCCATACGGCAATGTTAGTTATGTGAGCTTCCCCAGCCATAATCCAGAAGCCAGCGAAACCAAAAATGTATTGCCTTCCAGATAAGGAGAGTTCATCGCCGAAGAAACGGTCGTGGCTGAAGAGCTGCATTAGTTTGGATACCAGACCTGAGAAGCCTTTCTGTGGGACGGCTTTCATCTCGGGCTCCTCAATCATTTCCCCCTCGTCGTAGGCTACAATATAACGGGCCAATCGGTTTTCTAGCTCACGCCGATAGTTAGCCGGCGGCCACAGGGTGGGGAAGGCTTCACGGTCAATTTCAGTGACCTGGGCGATGTCCTCTCTACGCATCAGACGCACATAGCAAGGCAAATTTTTATCTCCTTAAACAAAGTATTAGTTAGTTGACATAACTCTAAAAACAAATCAAAGCTATTAAACAACTATTCAGATACGAATTGTTTCCCTAATTTTTTTTATTTTAACATATTCCATTTCCTGATGGCATCTAAAACCCATGACGTTTAGCAACCTCTTTCTTCTTACCCTTCCACTCTAGACAGGGATTGGGGGCTACGCCCAATCCCTCGCTTTCTATATTTAGGTGTAAAACACGGCAGCATTTCTAAACAGCCTCAACCTATCTTTTTGCCTCTTTCCTCGTTATACTATATGCACAGGATAACGCCATAATTGCCGTCGAACGTCTGGGGGTTGTCAGGTGCAGAATGAAGAAAGCCTTGTCCGGCGAGCGCAACAGCATGACCATGAGGCTTTTGCCCAGCTATATGAGGAGCATTTTGATAAGATTTATCGCTATGTAACCCTCAAGATAGGAAATGAGACGGAGGCGGAGGATGTGACTCAGCAGGTCTTTCTAAACGCACTCCAGTCCATCCCTTCATTTAAGTGGAAGGGTATTCCCTTCTCAGCCTGGCTATTCCGCATTGCCCACAATCAGGTAGTTGACTACTTGAGAAAGAAAAAGCGCATCGCTGTGCCCCTTGATGAATCGCTGGCAAGCAACGATAATAACCCACAGTCGGTAGCTGAGCATAAGCTAGATATTGAGCAGCTACTTTTGGCTACCAGACAGCTAACCGAGGCACAGCGTGAGGTGATTTCCCTCCGTTTTACCAGCGAGCTATCAATTGCTCAGGTAGCTAAGGTTATGAGCAAGAGTCAGGGAGCGGTAAAGGCATTGCAGCATAGTGCAATAGTAGCCCTGCGCAAGGCACTATCGGTGGCGGAGAATGAAAACAAGTAAAGAATTCGATGATATCTTAGATGAATGCCTGGAGCGACTGCTGGTTAAGGGTGAGACTATAGAGCAGTGTCTTCAGAGCTATCCTGAGCAGGCAGCCGAACTCAATCCATTGCTTCAGACGGCTCTAGTTGCCAAGAAGGCATCAGCTATTCAGCCTCGAGCTGAGTTTAAAGCCAGAGCCAGATACCAGTTCCGCTCTGCACTCCGGGAGGTGGCTTCTAAGAGAATTCGCCCCTTCTTTGGCTGGTTTCCACGATGGGCAACTGTGGCGACTATGGCTCTTGTCCTGCTGCTGGCTGGGGGAGGCACAGTGGCAGCCGCTGGCAACAGTATGCCTGATAACCCCCTCTATCCGGTGAAGCTGGCAACAGAGCAGGCACAGTTAACACTAACCCCTTCTCAGATAGGTAAGGCAAGGTTGTGTGCCAAGTTGGCGGATAGGAGAGTGGCGGAAATAATCTATATGGCAAATAAAGGCGATGCCCAACAGATAGAGTTAATCACCCAGCGCTTAGATAAGCGCCTGGTAATGCTAGCTAGCTTAGCCTCAGCCCAAAAAGCTGGTGAAGCACCAAAGGCGCTGGCACCGGCACCAATACCTGTGCCATCAGAAAAGGCCAAGGGTGGTAAGGATGTCTATGTGGGGGCGAATAACCATGCTAAGCTCAGGATGGCTGTGGCGTGTTATGCTGTCGAGCACCCAGAGAAGCTCCGTGCTGTACTGGAGAAGGCGCCAGAGTCAGCCAAGCCTGCCCTACGTCGGGCAATTGCCGTATCGGTAGCCGGCTATAAGAGAGCCCTTGAGTCTTTAGATTAATTATAAACCAATTTCTCAAAATATGTTCAAGTCGCCACTAACCAATTGGCGACTTTTTCGTTATATATAATAGAAGAAATTTTTGAGTAGAAAGGAGTGAAACATGATGTCCAAGAGAGTAAAGATTATCGTCTCAGTGGTGCTGACGATACTCTTACTGACAGTAGGTATCACAGCGACCGCTATGGCACAGGAGGAGGAGCCCACAACGACGCCGGAAGCAGGGGCAAAGGGTCTTCTTCTAGCTAGAGTTGCCGAGATTTTAGGTATTCCCCAGGAGGACCTAGCCAACGCCTTTAAGCAGGCGCAGCAGGAGGTGAGGGAAGAGGCTCTTAGCAGGCGTCTCGACAAAGCCGTGGAGGAAGGGCGCATTACTCAAGAGGAAGCTGACGCAATCAAAGAGTGGTGGGAGCAGAAGCCAGATGTTCTAGGACTAGGCTTATCTGTGCGCGCCTTCGGCTTCCCAGCCTTAGGCAGCGGTCATATGTGGGGTGGCCATAGAGGGTGTCACTGGCCAAGGCCACCTGAACTAGCTGACTGACTCACCATAAAGACCTACGAATACTGAGAGAGGGAATCTGCATGAGATTCCCTCTTATTTTGCCCACATCCCCTTGCCTGCCTTCCTTGCTTCTACTTCCATTTGCTCCAGGTAGTCCTGGTATTTAATATCGGGAGGATAGGCTTTGGCAAAGGCTAGCCCCTGTCTCACCAGCTCGGCGTTAACAAAGATATCATCCACATAAATATAGCGCAGCAGCCGCCTATGTTTATCGGTCTGGGAGACATCCCGCTCTAAGTGGACTATCTTACCCTCTACCAGCTCGCGATTAGCCTGCCATGCTTCCATACCGTAGGCTTTTTGCTTCGGGTAAACCTCCGGGGTATCAATGCCGATGTATCTTACCCGGTAGCCCCCTTCAATAACGATGGTATCGCCATCGATTACTTGGGTAACCAGTGCTGTATCGGGTGGCGAAGTGCAGCCACATATCAGCAGGAGCACAAAAGCAGTGGTAGCCAGAAATTTAGCTTTATTGCTCATCTACTATACATAGGTTGGCATAGCGTTCCCACTCACTATAAACGCAGCCGCAGTATTGCTGGCGGTAGAGATTTAGCCCTTTGGTCATACGGCGGCTATCTGAGTAGCGCTTCCTGAGGTCGGCGTATATGAAATCTATGCCCCTTTCCCTAGCCAGGTCATTGCCGATTTCACGGAGTAGGTCATGTTTCTGGTGTGGGCTGATGAGCATGGTGGTGGTGAAAGCATCAAAGCCCATGCGGTGAGCGGTTTCCACCGTCTTTAACAGGCGAAGTCTGAAGCAGTACTGGCAGCGCTGGGATTCGTGTCCTACCACCTGGCGAAAGTAGTCAATTATGTCATAGCCCTCAGCTACTATTAAGGGCAAGCTCATTTCTTGTGCTAGAGACTGCATTGCCTCCAGGCGGTGCTGGTGCTCCATATAGGGGTGGATATTGGGGTTATACCATAGGGTGCTGACCTCATACCCCTGCTGCCGCCAGTAGTCAACGGTATAGGCAGCGCAGTGGGCACAGCAGCTATGGATTAGAACCGTGTTTCTCTTCACCACCGGTATTGCTTTGCCACAGGGTTGGCTGAGGCGGTTTTTCTTTATTGTAGGGTAGACCGAGGTGCTGATAGGCTAGTTTGGTGGCTAATCGTCCACGGGGAGTCCGTTCCAGAAAGCCGAGTTGAAGCAGATAGGGCTCGTAGACATCCATGATAGTATCTGCCTCCTCGCTGATAGAGGCAGCGATGGTATCCAGTCCCACCGGCCCTCCGTTAAACTTGTCAATTATGGTATGTAGCACCTTATGGTCTATCTCATCCAGACCTATGTGGTCTACTTCAAGCTTGGATAGTGCCTCAACTGCTACTGATTGGGTGGCTACACCGTCTGCCATCACCTGAGCGTAATCTCTGACTCGCTTGAGCAGTCGGTTAGCTACTCGAGGTGTGCCTCTAGCCCGGCGGGCTATTTCTCTTAACCCTTCGGCTTCCGCTTTTATCTGGAGAATGCTGGCCGAGCGTTTGAGGATTGTTTCTATAGAGGCCTGGTCATAGAAATCAAGGCGGTAAATAGCGCCAAAGCGGTCTCTGAGGGGTGGGCTGAGCAAGGCAAAGCGGGTGGTGGCACCAATTAGGGCAAAGGCAGGCAGGTTTAATCGCAGGCTCTTGGCACCGGGGCCCTTGCCTATAATGATGTCCAAGGCGAAGTCCTCCATAGCCGGGTATAGCACCTCTTCTACCGTCCTATTGAGGCGGTGGATTTCATCGATAAACAGTGTATCGTGGTTGCGTAGGTTGGTTAGGATAGCTGCCAGGTCTCCGGTGCGCTCTACCGCTGGACCTGAGGTAATCCTGATGTTAACCCCCATCTCGGCGGCAATGATATAAGCTAGGGTGGTTTTGCCCAGACCGGGTGGGCCATAAAGTAGAACGTGGTCCAGCGCCTCGTCCCTGCCTTTAGCCGCAGTGATGGCTATCTTCAGGTTATCCTTAATCTTATCCTGTCCGATGAAGTCATCAAAGCGTCGGGGTCGGAGGCTAGTATCAAGTGTTATATCCTCAGCTTTGGGCTTACCTGATATAATGCGGTCTATTTCAACCTCACCCCTTTGTTAAGTCATTCTATTATACCATATCTTTATCTGAGCTGGGATAAAATAGAGTGTCGCCCTATCTTACTTGGGCGACTCTTTTATTATTAAAGCAATCAACTGTGGTGCGGGGGCTTAGCTAGTCAGCTCCTCCTCATCTTCCCCGGCTACCAAATCTTCCCCAGCTACCAGACTTGGCACTTCCTCGGAAACTGGGCAGCAAGCTGGAATCAGCTTACCAATAATTACATTTTCCTTAAGCCCAACCAGCCTATCAATCGCGCCTTTGACCGCAGCTTCGGTGAGCACTCTGGTGGTCTCCTGGAAGGAGGCTGCTGCTAACCAGCTATCAGTATTCAGCGAGGCTCTGGTTATACCCATCAATACAGAGTGGGCGGTAGCTGGTTCACCTCCTTCAGCCAGTACCTTGGCGTTAATATCCTCATAATGGAATATGTCTATCAGCTCCCCTGGCACTAGCTCGGTATCACCTGAGAAGTCAATGCGAACCTTAGCCAGCATGCGGTGGACGATAATTTCAATATGCTTGTCGTTTATATTCACTCCTTGGGAGCGGTATACCTTTTGCACCTCATCTACCAAATATTGCTGGGCTGCCTCCTTACCTAAAATACGCAGGATATCCTGTGGGTTGATAGAACCCTCAGTAAGTTGCAGTCCCGCTCTTATGGGCTCTTCAGTTTGAACACGAATATGGGCACTAGCTGGAACAGCATACTCTCGTCGCTCCTCCTCCTTGTAGCTGATAAATAGCTGATTATCTTTGATAGTTACCTCCCCAGCGACACGTGCCAGGATAGGTTTAGTTTCAGTAGTTAGGGCTACTGGTTGTGGTGATGCTTCAGCCTCAGGCGGTTGGCAGGCTAACACTGCTCCTATATCTACCCATTGACCGTGGTTTACCATAACCTGGCAGTCGGGTGGCAGTGAATATTCATCATGATACACCTCAGAACTAGTGACCTTTATTACCTTTCCCTCCTCATTTTGAACCACCTCAACCACCCCGTCTATTTCTGAGGCAATTGCTTGACCCTTAGGCGGTCTTGCCTCAAAGAGCTCTTCCACTCTGGGCAGACCGCTGGTGATATCAAGTCCTACCACGCCGCCAGTGTGGAAGGTACGTAGAGTTAGCTGGGTACCTGGTTCGCCAATGCTCTGGGCAGCAATTATGCCTACCGCTGTGTTGAGGTCAACCAGATGCCCCCGGGCAAGGTCTCTACCATAGCACCGCTGGCAAGCACCGTGCCTGGAGCGGCAGCTAAGGGGAGACCGGACATGAACCTTGGTTAACCCGGCGGCAATAATTTCGTTTGCCTTCTGCTCGTCAATCTCCTTATTTCGGTCAACGATGGTTTTCCTAGTTTTGGGGTTAACCACTTTACTGGCAGCCAACCGACCGATTATCCGCTCAGCAAGTGGTGGTAGTAGTTCCTTCTCTTGTGGTTCGGATATCCATATACCATCTGTAGTGCCGCAGTCCTCTTCGCGAGTGATAACATCCTGGGCAACGTCAATGAGGCGTCTGGTGAGATAGCCGCTATTTGATGTTCTCAGGGCAGTATCGGCTAATCCCTTTCGGGCACCGTGGGTAGAGATAAAGTATTCCAGCACACTGAGCCCTTCACGGAGACCTGACTTGATAGGGAAGTCTATTATTTTGCCAGAGGGGTCAGTCATCAACCCCCGCATACCTGCCATCTGTCTGATCTGGGAAATATTCCCCTTTGTCCCTGATGTTGCCATCATGTAAATGTCACCATAGCGGTCAAGAGTCTGGGAGATGATATCAGTAATCTTGTCGGTAGTTTCCATCCATACCCCTATGGTGTTATTATACTTTTCGTCCTCAGTGATTAAGCCACGGTTATACTGGTTTTCAATAATGGCAACCCTCTCCCCAGCCTCTTCCAGTAGCTTGGGCTTACTTTCGGGAACTTGAATATCGCCCATAGCAATGGTAGCCCCCGATTTAGTGGCATAGTGGAAGCCTAGCTGTTTGATGTTGTCCAGTACCTTAGCAGTATCCTCGTTGCTTAGCAGCTTATAACAATCGGTTACTATTTGCTTTAAGCTTGACTTATCAATTGCTTTATTGCAGAAGTCTAACTCAGGGGGCAAAACATCGTTAAAGATGATGCGCCCCACGCTAGTTTGAATCCTCTGCCCGTTTTCCTGCTGCTTTCTGACCTCAATCTCAGCTCTGAGGTCAATATGTCCCAGTTCATAGGTGAGCTTTGCCTCTTCAAAACTACCGAAGAGTGTGCCCTCACCTTTGGCTCCAGGTATGAGAGTAGTCAGGTAATAGCATCCAAGGACCATATCCAAGGTTGGTGTTACTATTGGCTCACCAGAGCTTGGCAGCAGCATATTGTGGATGCTGAGCATGATTTCCCTGGCTCCTTTAACCGCAGCTTTAGACAGGGGAATGTGAATTGCCATTTGGTCACCATCAAAATCAGCATTGAAAGCAGCACATACTAGGGGATGGATCTGGATGGCACTACCATCGATGAGCACCGGCTCGAAGGCCTGAATACTAAGCCGGTGCAGGGTGGGAGCCCGGTTAAGCAACACCGGCCGCTCCTTGACAACCTCCTCAAGTATGTCATATACCTCCGACTTTTTTCTCTCCACCAGCCGGCGGGCACTCTTGATATTGTGGGCGAGCCCTTGCTCCACCAGCCGGCGCATAATGAAGGGCTTAAATAGCTCCACGGCCATCCGTCTTGGTAGTCCACATTGGTGAAGCTTAAGCTCTGGACCAACAACGATAACTGAGCGTCCGCTATAGTCAACCCGCTTGCCCAGTAAATTCTGGCGAAAGCGACCTTGTTTGCCCCGGAGCATGTCTGAGAGTGACTTCAATTTATGATTACCGCTAACTGAGACGGCTCGTCCCCTCCTTCCATTATCGATAAGGGAATCGACAGCTTCTTGGAGCATTCTTTTCTCGTTCCGGATGATAATCTCTGGTGCCCCTATTTCCAGTAGGTGACGCAACCGGTTATTGCGGTTAATGACTCGCCGATAGAGGTCATTAAGGTCACTGGTGGCAAATCTACCTCCGTCTAGTTGAACCATAGGTCGAAGGTCGGGGGGTAGGACAGGTAGCACGGTTAGAATCATCCACTCTGGCTTATTGCCACTACGGCGAAAGGCCTCCACTACCTGTAGCTGTTTAGCGGCCTTTCTGCGGCGTTGACCTGAGGCAGAGCGGGTTTCTCGGAGTAGCTCATTACGCATCTCATCCAGGTTGACGTCCTTAAGTAACTGCAGAAAAGCCTCAGCTCCCATCCCGGCGCTAAAAACTTGCCCATATTTTTGTTTGAGCTCGTGATATTGGTTCTCGGTGAGTAAAGCACATTCCCGCAGGTCCTCAAGCTGTTCCACATCGGCAGAAATCTTCTCCTCGAACTGCATTTTTTCCTCGGAAAAACTGCTCCGGAGTTGGTTTACCTCATCTACTGTTGTCCCCTTCTGCTCCATCTCTGTAATTTTAGCCTCTAGTGTGCTTTGGCGCTCAGCTATTTGCTGTAAGCTATTCTCCTTGAGTTGCTCAATTGCTTCCCGGCGTGCCTCCTCATCTATAGAGGTGATGATATAATGAGAGAAGTATAGGGTACGCTCCAAGCTCCGCGGTGAAAGGTCAAGCAGTAATCCCATTCGGCTGGGTATCCCTTTAGCAAACCAGATATGACTCACCGGGCATGCCAGCTCAATATGCCCCATGCGTTCCCGTCGCACCTTAGCTCGGGCTACCTCGACACCACACTTATCGCAGATAACCCCCTTGTAGCGTATCCTTTTATATTTACCACAGTAACATTCGAAGTCCTTAGTTGGACCAAAGATTCTCTCGCAGAAAAGCCCATCCCTTTCTGGTTTCAGGGTGCGGTAGTTAATAGTCTCTGGCTTGGTTACCTCTCCATATGACCAGCTCCTAATCTGCTCCGGTGAAGCCAGTGAGATGCGAATAGAATCAAAATCGTTAACTTCAAGCATTTTCCTCTTCTACCTCTTGCTGAGTTGAATTCTCGATAGCTTCAAGCTCTGTCTCCAGCTTGGGAACCTCTCTAGCTTCCTCGGCAAGTGTTGCCCTTTCCTCTTCATTAATCACCTCAATGGCAAGCCCGAGGCTTTGCAGTTCCTTAACCAGAACCTTAAACGATTCAGGCACCCCAGGTTGGAGAATATCCTCATTCTTAACTATAGCCTCATAGGTTTTGGCTCGACCGGTCACATCGTCTGACTTGATGGTCAGGATTTCTTGAAGGTTGTGGGCAGCGCCATAGGCTTCTAGTGCCCATACCTCCATCTCACCAAAGCGTTGACCACCGAATTGGGCCTTACCGCCCAGGGGCTGTTGGGTAATCAGGGAGTAGGGTCCGGTGGAGCGGGCGTGAACCTTATCTTCAACGAGGTGGCTTAGCTTCATTATATAGATGCTTCCCACCGTTACCGGCTGGTCAAAGGGCTGACCAGTTCGTCCGTCGCGGAGTACAACCTTGCCCATTGTAGGTGGGGGGAGGTTCCGTTCGGTTTTTACCCTCTCTACGGCTTGCTCTAGTTGCTGTTGGTCAAGGTCTCGGCTCGCTATGCCCAAGTCTTCAAGCCACAAGCGTAGGCAAATCTCCTTCGCCTCCCCCGGGAAGTCATCACTGAACACCTTATCCGTATTATAGCCATGGCTTTCAAGCCATACCTTAGCTTGCTCCAGTTGCGGGGTGGGGCTGTCATTACTTGGGTTAAGGTCAACCGCTCCAGCTCTTTGAGCTATCCAGGCTCTGGCCAGAGCATCCTCAATTGCAGCATCACTGGCACCATCAAAAACAGGGGTGAGCACTTTGACCCTCAGCGTCTGGGCAGCCCATCCTAGGTGGGTTTCCAGAACTTGACCGAGGTTCATCCGTGATGGGACACCTATGGGGTTGAGGATAATATCTACTGGTGTACCATCGGGAAGGAAGGGCATATCCTCAGCGGGCGCTATAAGGGAGATGACCCCCTTATTGCCATGCCGTCCAGCTAACTTATCCCCTACAGAAACCTTTCTTTTCTGGGCAACCCAGACCTGTACCCATTGGTTAACCCCAGCAGGCAGGTCACCACCACTATCACGGGAGAAGACCCTCACATCGATCACCTTGCCCCACTCACCGTGAGGCACCCGTAGGGAGGTATCCTTCACCTCTCGGGCTTTCTCGCCAAAGATAGCCCTAAGCAGTTTCTCTTCAGCAGATAGCTCGGTCTCCCCCTTGGGAGTAATCTTGCCCACCAATATATCATCGGGACCTACCTCAGCACCAATCCGAACAATACCTGTTTCATCAAGCTCGCGTAGACTTTCCTCACCTACATTGGGTATATCCCTGGTGATCTCTTCAGGTCCTAACTTGGTATCCCGGGCTTCTACCTCATGCTTCTCAATGTGAATGGAGGTAAACTTATCCTGCTCGACTAGGCGATTACTAATAATGATAGCATCCTCAAAGTCATAGCCTTCCCAACTCATAAAGGCACAGGTCACATTCTGCCCTAGAGCCAACTCCCCATATTCGGTAGATGAGCTATCGGCTAGAACCTGTCCCGGCTCCACCCGGTCGCCCTTGCTTACTATAGGCTGCTGGCTGATGCACGTCCCCTGATTAGTGCGTACAAATTTCATTAATGGGTATATGTCTTTATCGCCGTTATCCTTGGTAACCACAATCTGTGAACTGGTAACCGAGGTGACTACTCCTGCATTTTGGGTAAAGATGACCTGCCCGCTATGCTTGGCGACTTCTACTTCCATACCTGTAGCTACCACAGGTGCCTCAGGGAGAAGCAGGGGTACCGCTTGCCGCTGCATATTAGACCCCATCAGGGCACGGTTAGCATCGTTGTGTTCAAGGAAGGGTATTAATGATGTGGCAACACTAACTATCTGCTTAGGTGAAACATCCATTAGTCCGATTTTATCAGGTGCCTCCAGCACATAGTGACTACCCAGCCTGGCTTCAACCTTTTCGTCCACAAATTGGCTATTTTGGTCAAGATGAGCGTTAGCCTGGGCAATAGTGAATTCATCCTCTTTATCGGCTGATAGGTAGATGACCTCATCGGAGACAAAGGGCACTACCTTTATCCTTCTGGGAGGCAGCTGAGATAGCTTAGTGGCAAGCTGAGGGGTAATGGTAGCCCTGGCTTCCACTATGGTATTGCCCTTGCCTTTAAGCACTGCCTCCCGGGCTGTCCTGCCCACCAGCTCATCATAGGTATTGTTCACCTCAGTAATAACCTTGCGGTACGGTGTCTCAATGAAGCCATATCGGTTAATCCGTCCATAGGTAGCTAGAGAGCCGATGAGACCGATGTTAGGTCCCTCTGGCGTCTCAATAGGGCAGATTCTACCGTAGTGGGAGAAGTGGACATCCCGCACCTCAAATCCAGCCCGTTCTCGAGATAGCCCCCCTGGTCCCATTGCTGATAGTCGGCGCTTATGAGTTAGCTCGGCTAACGGATTGGTTTGATCCATAAATTGTGATAGCTGTGAGCCACCGAAGAACTCCCTGACCGCTGCCACTACTGGGCGAATATTGACCAGAACACTGGGGGTAACTGCCTCAGCACTAATAATGCTCATACGCTCCCTAACCACTCGCTGTAGGCGCAGTAACCCAATACGAAACTGGTTTTGAACTAGCTCGCCAACTGTGCGCACTCGCCGATTTCCCAGATGGTCAATATCGTCGGGGGTATCGCTCCCATTATTAATCATGATGATGTGTCTTACTATCTCTACAATATCTTCCTTGGTTAGAGCCCGTTGACTTTCCAGAATATCAAGCCCCAATCGTTTATTAAGCTTATAGCGACCTACTTCCCCTAGGTCATAGCGCATGGAATCAAAGAAGAGATTGTTTAGTAGTTTTCTGGCATTTTCAATATTAGGGGGGTCCCCGGGACGCAGCTTTCTATAGATATCGAGCAAAGCCTCAGGCTCATCCTTGACCAAAGGTTCGCGCTCCATAGTTGACTTGATAAATTGATGCTCTGGGGAGTTATCCTCCTTGGAGAATAGCGCCAGCAGTTGCTCCTCACTACTATAACCGATAGCCCGCATCAGTGTGGTAATGGGAATCTTGCGTTTGCCATCTATCTTAGCTGAGATTACATCCCGATTGCTGGTCTCAAACTCTAGCCAAGCCCCGCGGGTAGGGATTAGCTTGGCATGGCACAATTCACGACCACTAGTGGCATCTTCTTCAATGGTGAAATAAACACCTGGAGAACGAAGTAACTGGCTTACTGTTACCCGTTCGGCACCACTGGTAATAAAGGTGCCTTTAGCTGTCATCAGTGGAATGTCACCGAAAAATAGGTTTTGTTCCTTGATTTCCCCTGTTTCCTTAACCAGCAATTGTGTCCTGACGTAGAGTGGGGCTGAGTAGGTCAAGTCTCTGTGGCGGCACTCCTGCTCGGTGTGATGGGGCTCGCGGAATTCATAGTCTATGAAGCTAAGTGCCAGTCTGTTGTGGGTGAAGTCCTCGATAGGAGATATCTCCTCCAGCAACTGCCTTAGCCCCTTTTCTTGAAACCAGCGGAATGAATCTGTTTGAACCTTAATCAGATTTGGCACCTCTAATATCTGGGGCAACCTAGCATAAGATTTTCTGGAGACAGGAGGCACCTTCTGTTCAATGTTTGTTGGCAACATAAAAATCGTTTCTTGCTCTACTCCTAAGACAAGTGGGCAAAATTTTACACCAATGTAGCACTAATCCAAAATCAAACCTGTGGTTAATGAAGAGGTATAATAAGGTGAAAATTGGAGAGGCATAATTACAATCTTACATATTATCACTATTTTTAATTTTTGTCAATACTTTTTCGCACTATTTTTTGATTTTATGATTAAAAAGATTTAATTGCTCTCAATTCATGGGTGTAGTGGGATGATGCAAATGAAGCGAAGCACCTCGCTACCGGCATTGACAAAGCAATGTTGCTCATTAGGGGCAATGAAGATAACACTATCTTTGTCTATCGGGGTTTCTCCATGTTTACTCAGCACCACTCCTTGACCGGAAAGGATGAACACTTCATGTTCCCACCGGTGGGAATGAGAAGGGGTGGAGCTACCCGGCTTAACCTCAAAGACCCTCATACAGAAATGTGGAGCCCCATCTTCAGCCGTAATAACCTCACGCTTAATTACTCCGGGTACCTCCTCAGAGGGCTTGGTATCAAGATAATTGCTTACTTTCATGGCTATACATCTCCTCAATATGTGGTAAATTTGAGCTTTTCATTAAGTAGGGACTTATTGGAAGTAAAGCTAAATTTGTGGTGGGGAAGGGGGGATTTGAACCCCCACGCCTTTCGGCACATGATCCTAAGTCATGCTCGTCTGCCAGTTCCGACACTTCCCCATACAACACTATTATATCCTATCTGACTACACCTCTACCACTCCTATGGTCGGTGAGCCTGATTTCAGGAATTACCGGTAAAGCCAGGAAGGCGTGGCGAGGGTGAAGCAAACGATGCATATATCTCCCACAGGCTGAGTAATATTTACAGGGTACTTATGGTCAGCCAAAGCCAAGCAACAAGAATACCTAATATGGCTCCGACAATGACTTGGAAAGGCGTATGCCCGATGAACTCTCGCAGGTCATGTTCGAGCTCGCCTTTAGGACGCCTGATCCTGAACTCCTTTACTATGCGGTTCAGGATAATTGATTGTTTGCTTACTGACTGCCGCACACCAGCAGCATCATACGTAACCACCATAGCCAAGATGGCAGTAATAGCAAAGGCTACAGAGTTCAAGCCTTGTGTTATAGCTGCAGCCGTAGCCAGTGCACAGACCAATGCCGTATGTGAACTGGGCATGCCACCACTGGCGACAAAATAATGCAAGTCCAGGCGTCTTTCTCTCGCCAAGATGACGAATACCTTTATCAGCTGTGCTATAGCCCAAGCACAAACAGGTATCACCAGCATCTTATTCGTTATGAGCTCGTACAATACCATTCCCCACACTCACTTTCGTATCCTTAACCTCTCAGTGCCGTTATTTTTATAAATTAAAAATCACCCTCACTTAATCAACCTAAACTCATTTACATCCACCAGACCCAGGTCGGTTAGTCTGAGTTCGGGAATTACTGGTAGAGCTAAAAAGGAAAGGGTGGCAAAGGGTGATGGTTGGACTGTGCCTAAATCCTTGGCTCGTTGCTCTAGCTTCTCTAGCTTATCTACCACTACCTCCAATGTTTCATCAGATAATAGTCCAGCAATAGGTAGGGCTAAGTTGGCTAATACCTTGCCCTCGGCAGCAGCCACCAGACCACCCTGTAGCTTTTCAATCTCCTTAATGGCGGTGAATATGTCCTCATCATTGGTCCCTACAGCAATGATGTTGTGGGAATCGTGGGCGATAGATGAAGCCAGCGCCCCTTTCTTTAAGCCAAATCCCGTAACCAATCCCAAGCCAATATTCCCTGTAGCCTTATGCCTCTCTACTACCACCAGCTTCAGAATATCTCTCCCGGTATCAGGAGTAATAGCCCCATGGGCAGCCTTGATTTTCTCTGTTCTCTTCTTAGTGATTATCTGACCGGGGACAATCTCAATAATCAGCTCGACTTCCCCCGAAGCTAAGAGTCTTAATGCCTCTATATTGAAGGGCTTAATATTCACGGTATCAGTTAGACCTTTGCTAGTGGGTTGATGTGATGGGAATAGTGGCTGTCCCTCCTTGGCTGCTATTTGACCTCGGTAGAAAACCATGTCTATTTGTAACTGGGATAAATCACTGAGCACAATTAAATCGGCCATATAGCCAGGGGCTACCGCCCCAAGCCCATCCAGCCTGAAATAACCTGCCGGATTGATAGTAGCTAGCTGAATAGCTCGCACCGGGTCAAGTCCCTTTCGAATTGCCTTTCGCACTACGGCATCAATATCACCATCCTTCAGCAGGTCAACGCAACTGCGGTCATCGACCACAAACATGCATCTTTTGTAGGTTTTGTCAGTGACTAAGGGCAGCAAGGCATCCAGGTTTTTCTCTGAAGAGCCTTCCCTAATCATGATAAACATGCCCTGCCTCAACTTCTCTCTCGCTTCCTCAATAGAGACAGATTCATGGTCGGAGAGAATACCAGCGGCAATGTAGGCGCTGAGGTTTTTCCCGGCGACACCGGGGGCGTGACCATCAACAATCTTCCCCCTGGCAAGGTCGATTTTACTCAGAACCGCCTCATCCCCACCGAGAACACCGGGAAAGTTCATTACTTCCCCCAGCCCGATACAGCTCTTCCACCTGAGAACCTGTCGAATTTGCTCAGGGTCAAGGCTGGCTCCTGAGGTTTCCAGGTGAGTAGCTGGCACGCAGGAAGGAGCCATTAGGAATAGGTCAAAAGGCA
>JADHWY010000013.1 GCA_016783245.1 Dehalococcoidales bacterium
ACCCTTGAGTCGTCTTGCTTTTAAAACAGCTCGCCCGCCCCGGGTACTCATTCTTGCCCGAAAGCCATGCTCGCGCTTCCTCGGAATCCTCTTTGGTTGATAAGTCCTCTTCGGCACTATAACTCCGTAATAGATTAGAGTAGATTAGAGTGATTATACTTCCGCCATCTCTGGGGTGTCAATCCGAGGGGAATCTCAGAAAGGCTATACTCTCCAAAAAATTACCCCCCTTATCAAGGGGTGGGGGATAAAGCGATTTCCAGGAAAACCGAAGATTCTTTTGAGAGTTTAAAGGGGATAAGATTACTAAATATCAAACTAATCGCGTAAGTAAATGCCCCCCGTCTTATGGATATGAGCTGGGACATATGGCAGAAGGGCTAAGTGCCGCGCCCTCTTTATAGCCAATGCCAAAGCACGCTGATGCTTAGCACAGGTGCCAGTCCTACGGCGAGGCTCAATCTTTCCCCTATCTGATATGTAGCGGCGTAATTTAACAGGGTCTTTGTAGTCTATCACCTTAACATTATCAATACAAAGAGAACAAACCTTACGCCTAGGTACATACCTTGCCCTATTTTGCCTTCTGCCTCCTGATTCGCCAGATTTCCGTTCTGCCACCTCTTCTAAGTTACCTAAACCCTTCTAATAAATTTACCAAATTCTAACCCTCGTCGGGAAAAGACAAGCCCTCCTCTGGCTCTAGTTCAGCAGCACCAGCTTCCTCAGTCCCCTCCCCAGGAAGAGAAGCCAATGCCTGCCTATCAAGGAAGAGCACTCTGTTAGCTATTACCTCGGTTCGAGAGTGCCTCTGCCCATCCTGACCCTCCCAAGCACTTGTATGTAGCCTCCCCTCAGCATAAACACGCTGACCTTTAGTCAGAAACTGGTTGCAATTTTCAGCTAGCCTATTCCAAGAGACCACGGTAAACCACTCCGTCTCCTGCTTACGCTCACCCTCGGGGGTGGTATACACCCGGTTAGTGGCAACACGAAATGTAGTTACGGGATTGCCATTAGGGGTGAACCGCATTTCGGGTTCAGTCCCAACATTTCCTATAATCATCACTTTATTTAACGATAACATCGCAGTAAACTCCTTTTTGCCCTCTAACATCTGTAGGAAGCAGGCGTTTCTCCTGATTAACTACTCAATCTTATCAGCAGATGCCGCAAAACCTCCTCAGAAATCTGCAGGCCTGCTTCAAGCTCCTTATCCAATTTAGGTCTCAATTGGAACCGAGTCAGCACATAATTCCCCTCCAAAAAATGTTTTATGGGATAAGCTAGCCTTCTTTTACCCCACCGTTCCACACTGGAAATAGTGCCACCATTTTCAGTAATAAACCGACTTACGTTATCTATTACACTATCAAGAGCCTCGTCCACAACCTCTGGACTAATAATTACTACCAGTTCGTAATCACGAAGCTGTTTATCTTCTTGAACTACCATTGTCTCCTTAAAAAACCAATTAAGGTATTATAACACACAACAAAGAATGCAAACAATACCTCTGGATTAATAGAGAGCCACTTATCAGCCCCAACTAGCTTGACACAATAAAATGTCCCTGATAGACTTTGGCTAAGTAAAAGGCTCGATTACTGACACCCAAACATCTCACTGAACAAGAATGGCCCCGTGGTGTAGCGGACTAACATGCCACCCTGTCACGGTGGAGATCGGGGGTTCGAATCCCCCCGGGGTCGCCAATAAGATGACGCTAGTGGTTGGGACTGAAAGAGACAAGTTTTATCCCTTCCCCATCTGAGCCATCAGCCAGGAGACCCACTGCACAAGTCCCTCTCCGGTAGTGCAGGAGAGGGGGAATATCTCCACCTCTTCGTTCATCCCTTTGATTACCTGGGAAAAGGCCTCGGTATCAAACTTTAGATAGGGCAGAAGGTCAATCTTATTGATTAGCACAGCATCCGCTTTATGAAATATCAAGGGATACTTAAATGGCTTATCATCCCCTTCAGGAATGCTTGAAATTAAAACATTTTTATGCTCACCGAGGGCAAACTCCGCAGGGCAAATCAAATTGCCTACATTTTCGATAATGAGTAGTTCAATATCCTTTAGGGGCACATTGCCCAGAGCACTAGAGGCCATATTGGCATCAAGGTGACATCCCCCACCGGTATTTATCTGGACCACCGGCACACCTTCCTTGCTTATTACTTCAGCATCCAAGCTTGAGCTCACATCACCTTCGATGACACCGATCCTGGTTTTCCCTTTTAACCTCTTTATCGTTTCCAAAATGAGGCTGGTCTTGCCAGCGCCCGGCGAGGACATCAAGTTCACAGCAAACACATTGTTGCTATCAAGTAACTGTCGGTTTATTCCTGCTATCTGCTCATTAGCGCCAAGAATGTCCTTAAGAACCTTTATCTCCATTTATTCCACCTCAATACTTTCTACAAAAAGTTCTTTACCAGCTACGATTTCCATATTATTACCTTGACAATAGGGGCAAGTCCAATCGAATTCCTTGAGTTCAAAGAGCCTATCGCAGCCCCGACACCGTGCCTTTGTAGGAACCATTTTGAAAGAAAGAGCAGCCCCCTCAGCAGAGGTCCCTTTGCTAAGGAAATCGAAGTAGAACTGCACACACTCCTCAACAACCCCGCACATCTCCCCAATAACCAGGTTGATTTTCCCCACCTCCTTGGCTTCAGCCTTCTCGGCTTGTTCCAAGACAAGGTCAAGCATACTTTTAGTAATAGCAAGTTCATGCATTTTAACATATCCTGGGCAGTAGGTCTCCAGCTAACATGTCAACTATTCGTGAGGCTCCCAGGCAGGTTTTCATTACCACCCGACCGGGATGCTCTGCCCTCACCTCACCGATGATAACTGCATCTTTTCCATCACGATTTTCTCGCATTGCCTTGAGAATTTTATCGACATCTTCATCCGGAACTATAGCCACCAGCTTACCCTCGTTAGCTACATAAAGGGGGTCAAAGCCCAGCATCTCACAGGCAGCAAGAACCTCCTCCCGCACTGGAATCTTTTCCTCTTCAATTCTTATACTTACTTTTGACCGCTTTGCCAGTTCATTTAAGCTGGTAGCCAACCCCCCTCTGGTAGGGTCTCGCAAGCAATGGATATTTGGGCTGGCACTTAGCATTTCAGCCACTAAACTCCACAGTGGAGCACAATCACTCTCAAGCTGAGTGGAAAAGCTCAACCCTTCCCGTTGACTGAGCACAGCAATTCCATGGTCGCCTATAGTCCCACTTAAAAGCACCTTATCTCCCGGTCTTGCGTTGCCACCAGAGATATCAACTCCCTCCGATATCATACCCACGCCAGCAGTATTAACAAAGAGCTTATCTGCGCTGCCTCGATGCACCACCTTGGTGTCTCCAGTGACGATTTCAACCCCTGCCTCCTGAGCTGCCTTCTGAACAGAAACTACGATTTCGCTCAGCTCACTTTGGGGGAGCCCCTCCTCAATGATGAAAGAAAGGCTTAAATAAAGCGGTTTGGCACCAGACATGGCTAAGTCGTTCACCGTGCCGCAGACAGCAAGCTTCCCGATATCCCCACCAGGGAAGAAAATAGGACTCACCACATAGCTATCTGTGGTGAAGGCCAACCTTCCACTGAAGTCAAAAACGGCCGAGTCATCCAGCTTAGCTAAAAGGGGATTATCGAAAGCTTTAACAAAGCTTCTCTCCACCAGCTCATGGGCTAGCTTACCCCCACTGCCGTGGGCTAACAGGATTTTATCCTTCAAAAACCCCCTCCATAAAGGTAATAGGCGGAGCAACTTCCCTCTGAAGAGACCATGCAGGGTCCTACAGGATGTTCTGGGGTACATGCTTTGCCGAAGAGTTGACAATCAGCAGGAGTCTTAACCCCGCGCAGGATGTCACCACAGATGCATCCCACAGGCTCATAGGTAGGGCCAGGTTCAATATCAAAGGCAAGCTCAGCATCAAAGTGCTGGTATTCTTTCCTCAGCCTTAAGCCGCTATCGGGAACCTCTCCTATCCCCCGCCACTCAGCAGAACAAGGCTCAAATACCCGTTCCATAAGTTTCAGAGCTTGTTGGTTGCCTTCAGGACGCACTCCCCGTCGGTAGGCAATTTCAACCCTAGACTCATTATTTTCAACCTGAGCTACTAGCATGTCGACACATTGTAGGATATCTAAGGGTTCAAAGCCGGAAACTACACAGGGGATACCATAATCTCGGGCGATGAATTCCCAAGGGTGGGAGCCAATAATCGTGCTTACGTGCCCGGGGCATATAAGCCCGTGAAGCTTGACCTCGCCCGAATCAAGGATGGCTCGGAGCACCGGTGGGCAAAGTTTATGCAAAGAAAGGACATAATAATTCCTTATCCCTTTCTCCCCTGCCTGGAGGATAGAAGCTGCAATAGTTGGGGCAGTGGTCTCAAATCCTATCCCAAGAAACACCACGGACTTAGCAGGATTGTCCTCCGCTATTCTGAGGGCATCCATAGTGGAATACACCATATGCACATCGGCGCCATCAGCCTTGACCTCTTGCAAGCTAGAGCGGCTCCCAGGGACTTTAAGCATATCGCCAAAGGTAGCGACGATTACATCTGAAATCTGGGACAAGGCAATCGCCTTATCAAGGTCAACATTGGCGGTAACACAGATAGGGCAGCCTGGTCCCGATACCATGTCAATAGTTGGTGGTAAAACCTGGCGGATGCCGTATCTAAAGATAGTTACCGTATGACCACCGCAGAACTCCATGAAACGCACTGGGGTCTTGGATTCCCGATGAATTTGAGAGATTAACCCCTCAGCCAGCTCAGGGCGCCGAAATTCAGAAATAAATTTCAACCCTTCTCCTCAGCCAGCCTTGCTATTTCTTCTAAAAGACTTAAAGTTTCCTCGGCCTCTTCTTGACCAAGGATATCTATAGCATAGCCGGTGTGAAGCAACACATAGTCCCCCACTTTTGCTTCCGGAGTGAGCCAGAGGCTAATCCTACGAGTTATACCTCCAATCTCAGCCTCAGCCTCTTTATCTTCTATAAACCTAATCAGTGCTGGGATGGCAAGACACATATATTTAGTCTCCTGGTGAAATACTAACAAAATGGGCAACCACTGCTTGTCCCAAGGAAATGCCACCGTCATTACAGGGCACCAGATGATGAGTAAGCACGCTGAAGCCTTCTCTTTGCAAAGCAGCGGTAGCCAACTTCAGCAGTAGCCGATTTTGAAAAACGCCCCCGCTCAGCGCTACCTGGGTTACCCCGGTCTCTCTTGAAATCAATTTACACATCCTGGTAATTATTTGAACCATTGTGTTATGAAACTTAAGCGATATGATAGGACTAGTGACTTGGTTTTCAACATCTTTAACTATCGTTGAGAATAGTTCCCCTAGCCTTACGACCCTCATCCCTTGGTGCTCAACAATGGAGAAGGGGTAGGATTCTGACTCAAACCCATCCAGCCCATCTGGAACCAGCATCTCCAGCTCGATGGCTGCCTGAGCTTCGTAATCTATTTCTCCTCTCACCCCGGCCAAGGCGGAGACGGCATCAAAAAGCCGTCCTGCACTTGAGGTCAAAGGAGCATTTATTCCTCGCTTTATCTGCTGTTTTATTATCTCAAGCTCAGTGGGGTTGAGCTTGCCGACGGAGAGACCTTCCAAGGGGAATTCTTCGCCCAGCAATGTATAGAGATAGCTTAAAGCCATACGAGAAGGCTTCTTTATTGCCACCTCACCTCCGGGCAGAGGCACATATTCCAAATGCCCCAACCTTTGGAAGCTGCACCAATCAGTGAGCAGAAATTCCCCTCCCCAGATTGCGCCATCGGTGCCATATCCTGTGCCATCAAAGGCCACCCCAATAACGGGCCCTTCAACCCTATTCTCCACCAGACAACTTACAATATGGGCATGATGGTGTTGAACCGGGATAAGGCTTAACCCCTGCTCCAAGCCAACTTGAAGGGCGTATTTAGTGGAAAGATACTCCGGGTGCATATCATAGGCCATGATTTCGGGTTCAATACGAAATAGCTTTTTATAAAGCCCGATAGTATTTTCAAAGTGCTCCAAGGTTTCCTCATTCTCCATATCACCGATGTGCTGGCTGAGAAAGGCATGCTTATCTTTAGTAAGACAAAATGTATTCTTAAGCTCCGCCCCACAAGCAAGGACTTGCTTTGACCTAAAGGGAAGGGAAATGGGATACGGGGCATAGCCCCGGGCTCGCCTTATGGCTTGAGGCATGCCCTCCACCATATAGACGCTATCATCATATCGAGCAAAAATGTCCCGATTGTGAAGCAGGAAATAATCGGCAATTCCCCTGAGCCTGGTTAAAGCCTCATCGTTATCTTTGGCAATAGGTTCCTCGCTGAGGTTGCCGCTGGTCATAACCAGAGGAAGATTGGTCTCCCTCAATAGAAGGTGATGCAAAGGGGTATAGGGAAGCATGACCCCGAGGTAGTTTAGATTTGGGGCTACCGCTTGGGAGATATTGGATGAGCTATGCTTCCATCTGAGGAGCACAATGGGGCACTCGGGAGATTGGAGGAGTTTTCTCTCCTCAGGGGATACCAAGCAATTCCTTTCAATATCTTCCAAAGTGGATACCATAACTGCCAAAGGTTTGGAAGGACGCCTTTTCCTAGTTCTCAAGACATTTATCACTTCCTCGTTGGTGGCGTCACAAGCAAGGTGAAATCCGCCCAGACCCCTGAGAGCCAAAACCTTCCCCTCTTTCAGCAGGTCACTTGCAGCCTCAATAGCATCATTGCATTCAACCGGGTTACCATTGCCATCAATCAGCTCCAAGTTAGGTCCACATTCGGGGCAAGCATTGGGCTGGGCATGAAAGCGTCGGTCTAAGGAGTCATCATACTCCTGCTGACACTCAGGGCACATTTGGAACTTACGCATAGTAGTCTTAGGGCGGTCATAAGGGATATCCTCAATAATAGTAAATCGAGGCCCACAATTGGTGCAGTTAGTGAAGGGGTAGTTGAAACGACGGTCGGTAGAAGAGAAAATCTCCCTCCTGCAATCCTCACAGGTGGCGATATCCGGTGATACTAACTGATATTGCCCCTCTCGACTCAGACTTTTCCAAATTTGAAATTCGGTATAACCCTTTAGGGGATAGAAAGTGGTTTCGACCTTTTCAATACGTGCCATAGGAGGAGCTGTCGCTTCAAGGTCGCTCAGGAAATTCTCTAACTCTTCTTCATCCCCCTCTACCTCAATCTCCACACTTCCTGAAGTGTTGCGCACCCAGCCCTTCAAACCATGCTCCTGAGCCAACCGATAGACAAAAGGCCTAAAGCCCACTCCTTGCACCACCCCCCACACACTTACTCTCACCAATTTCCCTACTTTAATCTGCACCATTTACTTTTTAACGGCAAAGACTATACTACCCACAGCTCCCACCAAAAAGGCAAGTGGGCATAGAATAACAGCTATAATGAAAAACACAGGTTCTTCTATACCAAACCAAGCGCTTATTGCATTGTGAGCTATGACGCTAACAACAAAAGCTCCCGCTGAGATACCCATTATCAGTAGAAACCTTTTCAGCATTTTGTACCTCACGTTTCAGGCTGTATCATCCCTTATTAAAAGCATTTCCACTTGCCGCACCAGTGAATTTGCTATACCGTGAGCCTCCAAGCCCTTAGCTGGTAATTCCTGGGAGGGCGAAATTCCCTGAGGAGGTCTAGCTTGTCCTGTTTCTCCAAACGTTGAAAGATGAGCTCCCAAGCACAGTCCTTGGCAGGGTCCATCTCGCATTTCCCGTTCCTAGCACCACCACAAGCCCCGTTAAGTAACCCCTTGGCACATCTGGTAACAGGGCAAATGCCACCGCTCACAGCCAAAATGCAATCCCCGCAAGCACTACACCTTTCCTCCAGAGTGCCAGCCTCTCTCTCCTCTGCCCCCATGAAGTGAGTATTCTGCGCTGGAAAGACAGGAAGCTCGGGGAAAAGTTCGGCTATAGTTTGTACTCCTATTCCACAGGCTAACGAGAGCACTGTGTCCACGCCTTCTATTTGAGGCTTAAGCATGGAGGCAGTTAAATAAGAATCACACTGCTTTGCTGCTGTAACTACTTTAAAGTTGAAATTTTTGTTTCTCAGCCTTCCGCCAAGCTCAAGCAATTGACTCAAGGTCTTTGCCTCTCTTAAGCCTCTTGGCGGCTGGGTGCAGCCATCACAACCAGCTATCAAGATATTGCTATAGGGGGAGATAAAATCCAAAACCTCATCCAAAGGCTTCTGCGCAGTTACTATCATTTCCTCTCCTTTGAACCAAACGCTCCTATTTTTTGACCGAACTGCTCTACTTCGTTATCGAACTCCTCAGGGTATCTCGGAGCTACAAAGCAGAAATGAAGCCTGTCTTGAAACCCAATTTGGCTTAGCCTTTCCCTTAATACCGTTACTGAGTGCTGTGCCTTTCCGCTTGCTCTCTCCTGCTTGCAGTCCTCCTCAGCGCAGGCTGCAACTAAAACGCCATCTATACCCTGCTGGAAAGCCTCCAGGATGTGAGAGAGGTCAACCCTTGAGGCGCAAGGCAAATCTATGAACCGAATATTTGGAACAGATTTCTCATCTACTGGGCGGAAAACAGCCCATTGACAGCGAAATACTAAAATCTTTGGCGGTTTCATTTCCGCTGACAGCTGAGATATCAAAGTTGAAATGCGTTCTCTTTCCCAGTTCTCTAAATCCAAGGCTAAAGCTGGACACATAGCCACACACAAGCCGCAACCTCGACAGGAATCCAAGTCAAAACTGACTACACCCGGACTCTCCAGCTTAGCGGCGTCATAAGGACAGTAAAAGACACAATTGCCACAGGCAATACACATGTTTGTGTCTACTTTTACCTTCAGGCTATTCCGCTTTAGGATTATAACTTCTTTCCCATAGCCGAGTTGTTCCAATAAAAGGTCAAGTGCCAAGATTCTGCGCTCAGTGATTGGGCTCCCTCTCTCAAACCGGCAGTAATCCTCATCGCAGGCAAGGACATATATCTTGTTTATCCCCATAACTATGGCTTTCAAAAATATTTCCTCGGAAATGCGACCAACACAGGGAACAGATAGAGGGATAAACTTTGACACTCCAAATAGCCTTTCTACCCCCATAAAGTCGGGGGAGCTCCCCTTACACATAATAACCAGCGTATCACTGTCATACTCCTGCTTCGCCCTCTCCAAATACTTAAGCAAAGAACCAGAGTCATAATAAATGATATCGATGGCTTTAGCCGGACAGGCGGAGTAGCAGATTCCGCACACCTGGCACTTTTCTATATCCAGAAAGGTCTTGCCAGTTTCAGCATCCCTTCTTATCGCCTCAAAGGGGCAAAGAGAAGAACAAATAGAGCAATTGCCACAATGCTCCTCATTTAACTCAAGCGCCACTCTTTGTTCGGTAACTTGCCCACTCAATATGATACCTCTCTTTTGTTTTTCTCCTTTTATTTATCTCCCACCCCTGAATTCAATGCAATAGGACCAAGCTCTGTGACCTCATCAATAAACTCATTCACTGTGCTGCGGAATTTCACTCCCTCAGATGCAGAAATCCATTCTAGCCTTAATCTATCAGATTCTATCCCAAGTTGTGGAAGCATATTTTTGAGCAAAATTATCCTTCGCCTTGCCTTGTAATTACCACTGCTATAGTGGCAATCCCCCGGATGACACCCTGCTACCATCACCCCATCGGCTCCTTTAGCAAAGGCATGAAAAATAAAGGAAGGCTCCACCCTTCCCGAGCACATAGTTCGAATTACCCTGAAATTGGGTTTGATCTTTAATCTAGAGGTGCCGGCTAGGTCTGCCCCGGCATATGAACACCAGTTACAACAAAAAACTATGACTTTTGGCTCAAAATCATTCATAGCTTCTCCTCCTCTATTATTTGCCTTACAATGAATGGTATCCTTTCCTCTACTTCTTCTGTGCACCTCTCTCCAAAAGTAGTATTATCCCTTACCTCTACAGCATATATACTGACATGCTTGGGCATTCTGTACCCCAGTCCTTCCCCAACTTTAAAGGCAGTGGCAATATCTACACTATGGGAAGAAGAGAAATCCATAGTGGGCTTCAAATCTTCCAGCTCAAGTTTATAGAGCTCTCCCGGCTTCCCTTTACCGGTTTTTATAGAATCAATGATGATGAGCTTATCGTAGCCTATCACATAGTCAAGAAGAGCGATTCCGGCTTCGCTCACCTCGCTCACCTCCAAATCTGGAATTTCCTCCTTAAGCTCTTGAACCATTCTAAATCCAACAGCGTCATCTGTGAGAATCGGATTGCCAAGCCCTAAAATGATGGTTTTCATATTCCTCACCGTAGCAATGGAACTTCTTCCTTCATGCTTATCTTCTCTCATGTCCTATCCTCTCCAAAGGACTCTAGAAATACATCAGGGACTCTAGGGACCTGGGTATCAACCCAAGACTCAAGACAACTTAAGGAGCAGAAATTATAGTGGGAAACTGCTCCTACCCCTTTCCAATGAGAAACAGTAAGCCAGCCTTTGAGCACCTCACAGGGTGGCTCTTCGGAAGAATACTCTACTCCCTTACCACAGAAATGACAGGAAAGGCGCATCCCCTGATTTCTCATTCGCCCTCCCTCCTCTGGGGCACAAAGCAACCCCTGCTGCTTGACTCATTGGTCTGAGTAGTTCAAATTTAAGCCCCCAATTGGAACAAAAATACTCGTATACAGGCATCATCCCGCCTTTAAGAGGCTACCATTAAACGGCAACCACTTCCTCGACCTCAGGTATCTGCTCCTTGAGCATTCGCTCAATCCCATTCCTCAAGGTCATAGTTGCCACAGGACAGCTAGCACAGGCACCTTTGAGCTTTAGCTTAACTACCCCTTCGTTCACATCCACCAGCTCAACATCACCCCCATCCGCCTGTAAAGCGGGTCTTATTTGTGCTAAGACAACTTCCACCCTCTCGCGCATGGCTTCCCTCCTTATCCACTTCTTTTCAATTTCCTTACTAAATCTCCCTTGGAGTCATATACATTCACCTCGAGGGGCATTCTTCCCGGAAGCGAGTGGGTAGCACAGGCATTACAGGGGTCATAGGCTCTAAATGCCATCTCAATCATATTGAGAATCCCGTCGGGAACCTCTCCTTTGTGTATCAGCGACTTGGCAGCTTTCTCAATCGACATGCACATGGGAGCAGAATTATTCACTGTAGCCACAATTAAGTTGACCTTGGTGATAATCCCTCTTTCATCGGTTTGATAGTGATGGAAAAGAGTTCCTCTGGGCGCCTCTACCACTCCTACACCCTCCTTTGGAATCTCGGTAGGTATATTTCTTATCTCAGGGGAGGTGAGTTCAGGGTCACGGGCAAGCTCCAACGCCCGTTCTGAGGCATAAAGCGCCTCAATAAGCCGAGCCCAGTGAAAGGCTAAGGTATTATGAACCGGCTTCCCTCCTAATATTTCATACATCCTTTCATAGGCTTCCTGAGCTAGCGGTGTTGCCATTCCATCGGCAGCATTCAGCCGAGCTAGCGGTGCTACTCGGTAAACACCACTATCTTCCCCATCGACAAAGCCCTTCCAGCCTACATTTTTAAGATAGCAGAACTTAATATAACTCCATGGTTCAACACGCTCCCTGATGTGGTCAAGGTATTCCTGAGCCCTAAACTTGGCAAACTCTTTGCCATTCGGGTCAACTACCCTTATCTTGCCATCGTAGAAGTTTACCTTGTTATTTTCATCCACCATCCCCATGTAATATGTCCTATGCTTGTAGATATCCCCAACGATAAGGTCAACATATTCTTTATTTTTAAGCACCACATCGTCAAAGACACCGAGGATAAACTTAGAGAAGTCCACCGCATATTCCGCGGCATCTACAAATTCCTTCCTCTCCTCCTCAGTAATTTGTTTTGATACTCCTCCAGGCAAGCCACAAACGGGGTGAATCACCTTTCCCCCTATCGTTTGTATAACTCCCCTCAGCCTTTTCCTCATTTCTATTACTTTTCCCCCGACTTCTAACCCCACCTTACCAATAACTCCCAAAATATTCCTTTCTCCGGCGGGTGCTGTTGGTCCAACAATAAAGTCGGGACCACCGAGGAAGACGAAATGCAATATATGGTCTTCAGCACAGAAAGCTGAATACATAAGCTCTCTTATCTTTTTTGCTGCTGAGGTTGGCTCAACCTTCCAAAGGTCATCAAGGGCTTTAGTTGATGCCATGTGGTGAGCAGTAGGACACACTCCACAGATTCTTGGGGTTATTCGCGGCATCTCCTCCGCAGGTCTTCCCTCACAGAACTTCTCAAACCCCCTAAGCTCCGGGATTTGAAAATAAGCCCTTTCAACCTCCCCATCATCATTAAGGAATATCTCTATCCTCCCATGCCCCTCAAGCCTGGTTATAGGGTCTATCGTTATCTTTTTCATTCTATCCTCCTATCCTCCTTCTTCTGAGAAGGGAAGCTGGTAAGCTAAATCTGTAGAATGTCCCTGCTGGGTCTACGATTTGCTCAATTAATTTTTCCACATCTTCCTCCGTCATCTTCTCTTCATCCTCAAGCCCCAATATAGATGCAATCATAGAAAGTCCTTTGGCTCCCTGGTCCACAACCCCACTTATAGGACCAAAGCACCCACGGCATGGCATATTAGCTTTAATGCATCTTTCCCCACATCCCGAGCGGGTAGCGGGACCAAGACAAATTATTCCTTGGTCAAGGAAACATTTTTCAGGGTCGAGTTCAACCTCATGAGGTCTTTTTATTTCTTTTATGGATATTTTCTCCGGCTTTTTCTCCCCCCTTGGGCAGGTATCACATAAAGATTTTTCAGGGGCAAGCACTGCCCCCTTCTCCGGTAGTTCACCGGTAAGAATAGCATTTACTGCGTTCATTACTAAATCGGGCGGCGGTGGGCACCCGGGGAGATAATAGTCCACAGGGATGGTCTGGTCCAAAGTTTTCACCGTATCATAGAATTCTGGCAGAGTGAGTTCACCAACATCAACGGCTGTTTTCTCTTGCGGGGTAATTCCATCAGGATTTTCAACACTTGGGACTTCCTTATAAACCCTTTGGAAAATCTCATCCCTTGTCCAGAAGTTTCCCAGCCCCGGTATTCCTCCTAAATGAGCACAGGAACCAAAGGCAACTACAAGACCTGATTTTGCTCTTAAAAGCTTTACCATCTCCTCCTGCTCTCCTGTCCTTACCGCACCATTTATAAAGCTCACCGCTATCTCACCATCACCTAAAGCCTCAACATCCTTCCTTTTAAAATCCAAGGCCACAGGCCATAGGACTATGTCCACAGCATCAGTCACCTTCAATATATCCTCATTAAGGTCAATGACTGTCTCCTCACACCCACCACATGAAGCGCACCAATAAAAAGCGACTTTTGGTTTAGCCATCTTTACCCCCTTTCTTTCTTAGACGGCTGTGCCCTGGCTTTCTTGCTTCCTCAGTGAAGTCGATAATTGCCTGCTTCAGAGTAACAATGATAGATAATACCGGGGCACATTAACGGGAAAAAAACAAAGATTGGCAGGATATCCAAGTCTATATATACTTAAATATCCTGCCCAACAGACCCGCCTTTTTATGCCGTGTAATCTCACTTATATTCGCCATGCATATCTATCTCAGTCGTACTTCCGAAAATTCGTCGATTTCAACAAATTCTAGCATTGCAGCTTGGGGCTGTCAACCCATCCCACCAAGGGGGTATTGGACATGGTATGACTTTGCTGTGCTATTGACAACCAGCCGATTTGTATGATACACTTGTTTTAAGAACAAGTGTATCAGGGAGGCAACAATGGCTGGTGTTCCCAATACCCGGCTGCGCATCCTGAACTTTATTCGCAAATTCCTTGATGAAAGGGGCTATGCCCCTACAGTCAGGGACATTGCCAGAGGGTGTAACATCAGCACACCATCCGTAGTTCAACACCATCTGAATAAGCTGGAAAGACAAGGCTACATTCACCGCGACCCCCAGGTATTCAGGAGCATTCAGCTTGTTGAGAGAAAACAAGAAGTCATTTCCCGAGTACCCTTACTGGGAACCATTGCCGCTGGTGAGCCGATACCAGTGCCCACTCCAGATACCTGGACTACAATCCCCGAGGAGATACTCCAGCTAACTGAGGAGGTGACCCAGAGCAAGAAAGGCATCTATGCCCTTAAGGTAAAGGGGACTTCCATGATTGATGCCCTTGTTGATGAAGGTGACATCATCTTGATGCAGCACACAAGCACGGTGGAAGATGGCGAGGTAGCTGCGGTTTGGTTGAAGGCAGAGCAGGAGGTAACCCTAAAGAAGGTCTATCATGAAACTGGTCGGATTCGTTTGCAGCCAGCCAACAGACAAATGGAGCCAATGTACTACAAACCAGAGGACGTGGAGATTCAAGGTAAAGTAATCGGAGTTTTACGGAAGCTATAAATCAAGGGAGGTTCAAGAATTGGCTAAGCTATTGGAAAAACCGGAGGAGCTGAAAGTAAGTGTGAATATCCAGGGTGTGCCTTTAACCTTGGTCAGAAATGGAGAGGCACAGCGTATAACAAAAGTATATCAACACTGGCGCGCAGTCGAGCAGTGGTTGGAAAAGGAGATTTTAAGAAATTACTTCAGGGTTAAGACCACTCGAGGTCTTGTTTGTGATATCTATCGGGATATGCCAACCGGCTGTTGGTATCTGAGCAGAATTTATGATTAGGTCTAAATGAGCTGATTTGCCTATAAATACTGCCCATAGTTTCTCTGCTCCCGTTTCTCTGTTTACCCCCATTTCCCCACACAAATCATTATAGTACCTACCACAAATTGACAGCCCTATTAGCAGCTAGGTAAACTAGTCCTACTATGACAAATATTGAAGCCACTGGTCGCCAGCTAGTCGAGGCACTTGAAGGCTCTAGCGCCGACTATATAGAGGCTCGCCTGGAGGAAAGCCAAAGGAGCCACATCACCTACCGGGGAAGAGAACTGGAATCCATTGGTCAGGCAACTGCCATCGGGGGAAATGTGCGAGCTCTGGTAAGAGGTGGCTGGGGCTTCGTTAGCTTTAATAACCTGAGTGACCTTCCGGGCAGGATAGAGCTGGCAGTAAAACAGGCGAGACTGGTCGGCAACGAAGAAAGTAAACTAGCCCTGGTAGAACCTGTAGTTGATATTGTGTCAAGTGAAATAGATAAGAATCCGATGACTATGCCCTTAGCTGAAAAGAAGCAACTGCTGGATGAATATAATGCTCTTATCTGGCGCACCCCAAAGCTCCAGACTTCAATCATTGCTTATGGTGATAGCCATAAAAAGGTCATCTTTCTGAATTCATCGGGGAGCTATATTGAGCAGGAGAGGTCAGATATTACCCTGCGCCTGACCGCTGTAGCCGCAGAAGACAGCGAGGTGCAACAGGTGGGATTGAGCGCAGGCAGTAGCGGTGATTTTGGCTCAATACATGGTCTTCACCAGCAGGTAGAGCAGATGGCAAAGCACGCTGTGGAGCTGTTATCAGCTCCACAGGTAAAAGGGGGAGAGTACACTGTGGTATTAGACCCAATTCTGGCTGGTGTCTTTGTCCATGAAGCCTTTGGACACCTATCGGAGTCAGACTTTGTTTATGAAAACGACCACTTGCGCCAGATTATGGTTCTGGGCAAGAAATTTGGCAGCACCGAGCTTAATATCGTTGATAGTGCAACTATACCCGGACTTCGTGGTAGCTATAGGTATGACGATGAAGGGGTGCCGGCAACTAAAACCTACCTTATCAGGGAAGGCAAATTGGTGGGCAGGCTCCACTCCAGGGAAACTGCTGCCAAGATGGGGGAACAGCCCACGGGTAATGCCAGAGCCATCAATTATCGCTACCCACCTATTGTGCGTATGACCAATACCTATATTGAGCCAGGCTCAGCTTCCTTTGAACAGATAATAGGTGATATTAAGGAAGGGGTCTACGCCAAGAACTGGTTTGGTGGCACTACCAGTATGGAAATGTTCACCTTCTCCGCCGGTGAAGCCTATATGATTCGCCATGGCAAGCTCGCCGAGGCACTGCGACCGGTAGTGCTTACCGGCAACGTGTTCAATACCCTTAACAACATAGATGCCATTGGCAATGACCTGGAGATGAACCAGGGTGGTGGCTGCGGCAAGGGGGCACAGGTGCCCTTGCCGGTGTCTAATGGTAGCCCCCACATCAGAATTCGTAAGTGCCTGGTTGGAGGCAGGTAGAGTGGAAAATATCTTGGCTCAAGCCAAAAGGGTAGCTGAGGAAGCCGAGGTCTTCATGGTTTCCTCAGAGGAAACCCCAGTACAATTTGAAGCCAACCGTTTGAAGCATATTCAAAGCAAGCAGACCAGCAGCGTGGCTCTGCGCATTATCAGGCAAGGCAGGCTCGGTTATGCATCTACTACAGAGCTAAGTGACACCCAGAGCCTGGTTTATAATGCCGTGGAAACAGCCCAGTTCGGCATGCCAGCCAGGTTTGAGCTTCCCTCCCTAGCCTCGTATCCCCGGATTGATGTCTTCAACCCCCATGTTGAGTCTGTATCCACAGAGAAAATGATTGAGCTCGGTGAAGAGCTCATAGCCATAATTACCAATCATACCCCGGATATCGTCTGTGAGGCGCTCGTGACCAAGGGCACAATCTCACTCCAAATTATAAATTCTCGCCGTGGGCAAGCGAGCTACAGGAAAAGCATCTTTAGTCTGGGTATTGAGGGTAGTCTAATCCGTGATACGGACATGCTCTTTGTTGGTGAAAGCCAAAGCTCCTGCCATCCCTTAACCCAGCCCAAGGAGATAGCAGATGTGGTGCTTCAGCAGCTCGAGCTAGCCAAGAACCGAGCCTCGGTATCAACCAGGCAACTGCCGGTAATCTTCACCCCCCGAGGAGTAGCAAGCGCTCTCATCCCCTCCCTGATGGCGGCTTTCAATGGTAAGACAGTCCTGGAGGGAGCTTCACCCATTGGCAATAGACTTGGTCAGCAGGTATTTGACCAAAAGCTATGGCTGTGGGATGACCCAACTATAGCCTACCGCCCAAACAGCCGCCCCTGCGATGATGAGGGGATACCCAGTCAACGCACCCCTCTTATTGAGCAGGGGACTGTAGCCAACTTCCTCTACGACCTGCAAACAGCAGCCCTGGCCCACACCAAGAGCACCGGCAATGGCAGTAGAAATCATGGTGGACCGCCTGTCCCCTCACCCACCACCCTTGTCATTGCCCCAGGCAACACCGCCCTCGATGAAATGGTAAACGATATAAAGCAAGGGCTAGTTATTGAGCAGCTCATGGGAGCGGGACAGGGCAACATTTTAGGTGGCGATTTCAGTGGCAATGTCCTTTTAGGTTATAAAGTAGAAAGTGGTAAAATAGTAGGTAGGGTTAAAGATACCATGGTCTCAGGAAATGTCTACCAGGTTCTCAAACAGATTATAGCTATTGGCAGCGAGGCAAAATGGGTAGGTGGCTTTGTCAACACCCCACCCCTCTACTGCCCCAGTTTGGCGGTAGCTAGTAAGGGGTAACATCAGTATTGAGGTGAGGAGGAGGTTAAAATGATAGAAATTAATCCAAAGAATACTTTTTTTTTCAGTGATCCACACTTCGACCATGCTAATATAATTAGGTATGCTCATCGTCCATTTAAAAACGTTGAAGAAATGAATAACACTATACTTAGGAACTATAACAAGATTGTAAAAGACAATAGTTTAGTGTATTTTCTTGGTGATATGGCATTTGGCAGAAATTCGAGACCAGCTGATTTTTGGTTTAATCAGCTTAAAGGACATATTATATATTTTAGAGGAAATCATGACAAAAGAGGATATAAAGAAACAGTAATTCATGTAGGCAATTTATATTTTAAGCTGTCGCATTTCCCTCACAATAGAGGTGATTGGGTTGGATGGATGATTCATGGACATGTTCATGAGAAATGGCCATTTATAAATTACGATTATAAGACAATAAATGTTAGTGTTGATGTTACTGGATTTAAGCCAGTTAGGCTAAGTGATATTATAAAGGCGGTAAAGAAATATGAGAAATGATGCCAGATAAAGAAAGCTACTGACGTAACTGTGTCTCCTGAAGATATTGTCGGTTCCTTTCGTCACTTATTAAATGAGGCTGCACTATCCGAAATGGACAAAATTAAGATATCCTTACCGGCAAAACAGCAGCATACTAAGACCAAAAAAGTTGCTAAGAGTAAGCCAACCTCAGTAGAGCAAGAGGCGGAGGCTATACTAACAGAAAAGCAAACAGAGGAAAATTGAGGGGTATCCAGAAGGGCAAACCCTAATAAAGAGAAGTTTTAGAGGGGCGAAGCCCCTCTAAAGAAATTATCTTCCCCTTCCCTTTGAGACGAGTAAATATTAAAGGAGAGTCAAAGAGAGGCGGAGCCTCTCTTACAAACCAATTCCCCTTCCCCTCGCACAAGGCGAGTCGCCTCAGGAGACTTATCAAGGGGAAGGGGACAAGGGGGATAGGGTTACCTAAACAAAAAGAGAAGCTTGAAGGGGCTTCGCCCCTTCAAAACCTCTACTTCCCCCTCCCTTATAAAGGGAGGGGGATAAAGGGGGAGGGTTGTAAACAGAAAACTAAAGGGGATAGGGTTACCTAATGAAAGATTTAGTTAGGCTTTATGCCAGACCAAAACTCAATTCACCCAATATGTTGGCTTCCTGGCCCGGCATTGGCAATGTGTCAATTATAGTAGCTACCTATCTGAAGAGAAAGCTAGACTTCAAGGAACTGGGGGAAATTGAACCCTCCTATTTCTTTGACGCCATCGGGGTAATAGCCAAGGACAATGTAATAGAGGCACCACAGTTCCCCCAGAGCAAGTTCTACTACTGGAAAAACAAAGGCGGTGGAAGTGATATAATACTATTCATCGGTGAGGACCAACCAGTCACCAAGGCATATGAGCTGGCTAATTGTGTCCTTGATGTAGCAGGAAGGTTTCAGGTTAAGAGGATATATACCTGTGCCGCTGCTCTAACCCGCATCCACCACACAGAGCAGCCCCGGGTGTGGGGAGTGGTCACCAGCCAGCATATGACTGAAGATTTGGA
>JADHWY010000014.1 GCA_016783245.1 Dehalococcoidales bacterium
CACCAGGAGAAGTAACCATCCTGCGCAATTCGGCAAGCTCCTTGCCCGACTTCTGGACAAAGCGCTCTGAGCCCAGCACCGTCTGTAGCACCAGCTCCTTTGCCATGTCCCGCGGAAGACCAATTCCTACCGCAGCATCAACTAGCGACTCCATAAAGAGGAAAACATAAGCCGGACCACTGCCACTCACCGCTGTAGCCATGTCAATATACCTCTCATCATCAACATAGAGCTCCTTGCCCATAGCCCCAAGAATAGCGCCGGCCCATCCCCTTTGCTGCTCGGTTACCTCAGCCGTAGCTGTCCACACGCTCATCCCCTCACCAATCTGGGCTGGGGTATTGGGCATAACCCGAACTATACAGCCGTGTTTTAGCCCAAGAGACAAGGTATTAATTCTTGCCCCGGCGATAATGGATAGCACCAATTGAGACGGCTTAAGCTGACCATCAAGCTCAGCCATTGCCTCAGCCAGATTCTGTGGTTTAATAGCCAGAACCACCACATCGCCCATCTCTGCCGCCTGTCGATTACTACCCGCCACAGCTACGCTGTATTCCCACGCCAGATAATCACAGCGCTCCTTATCAACATCGCAAACCGAGACAGCCTGTGGTATGCTCAGCCCTTTTTCCAAAACAGCAGACAACATCGCCTCCCCCATATTCCCCCCACCAATAAATGCTAGCTTCATAATAGCTCTCCTCGACTATTCAGCGCACCACCAAGTTTACCAGCCTCCCAGGGACATATACTATATTGATAACTTCCTTACCCTCAAGGTAAGCCTTGACCCGCTGTGATTCCAACGCCGCCTGCCTGGCTTCAGCCTCAGTCATAGATGCTGGCACCACAATCCGGTCACGCAACTTGCCATTGACCTGAACCACCAGGGTAATCTCCTCATCCTTAGCCAGCTCCTCAGCCCACTTAGGCCAGCTTTGATTATGAATGCTATAGCTGTGACCTGTCTGCTGCCACAGCTCCTCAGCCAGATGGGGGGCAGTAGGAGCCAGAAGCAGGAGCAGGGTATCTATGGCCTCCTTCCAGCCCGAAACATCGACAGCCCCTTCCTCTTTGACCCTAGCCAGGTAGTTGGTGAACTCCATAAGTGCCGCGAGCATAGTATTAAATCGGAGCCTCTCCAGGTCATCAGTAACCTTCCTGATGGTCTGGTGAGTCAGGCGAGAGAGCTGCCTTTCTGCCTGCTCTATATCAATTTGCTCACCTTTTAACCTCTTCAGAACAAGGCCTGTAATTTTCTGTTCATATCCCCCCGCCACCAGGTTCCACACCCGGTTAAACCATCGGCTTATGCCGCTAATGCCACTATCATCCCACTCGCCACCCTGCTCCCACGGGGCGACAAACATAAGATAGGCACGCACTGCATCAGCCCCCAGCTCAGAAACATACTCATCGGGGGTAATCACATTACCCCGCGATTTACTCATCTTCTGCCGCTCAACTATAATAACCCCCTGGTTAAACAGACGGCTAAATGGCTCATCAAAGTCAACCAGCCCCATATCCCGAAGTGCCTTAATAAAGAAGCGGGCATAGAATAGGTGCATAACAGCATGCTCAGCACCACCGGTATACAGGTCTACAGGCAACCAATACCTCACCCGCTCAGCATCAAATGGAGCATTATCACAATCGGGGCTGGCATAGCGCAAGAAATACCACGAGGAACACATAAAGGTATCCATAGTGTCCGTCTCCCGCTTGGCGGGGACTCCACACCGCGGGCAAGTGGTATTGACAAACTGCTCGTGGTATTTCAAGGGGGATTCACCGGTAGGTTTGAACTCAGCGTCCTCAGGTAGCAATACCGGCAGGTCTTCCTCAGGGACAGGGACAATGCCACAGTCTGGACAGTAAATCATAGGAATAGGTGCCCCCCAGTAGCGCTGACGGGAGATAAGCCAATCACGAAGCCTGTAGGTTACGGCTCGCTTTCCCCAGCCCTTCTCCTCCAGAAAATCAGAGATTGCCTCAATGCCCTGCCGACTGGGGAGTCCATCAAACTGTCCTGAATTCACCATAGTGCCTGGCTCGGTATAGGCTTCCTCCAGCTCTTCCCCCCGCCACCCCGGTGGGGCTACCACCACCCTGATTGGCAGGTTATACCTTTTGGCAAAAGCGAAGTCACGCTCATCATGAGCTGGCACCCCCATTACCACCCCCGTGCCATAGCCCAATAGCACATAGTCGGCAACCCATATCGGCACCCTTTCACCATTAAGTCGGTTTACCACATAAGCCCCGATAAATACGCCGTCCTTTTCCCTCTCAGTGGATAGCCTCTCTATCTCAGTTTGGCGCTGGGAGCGAGCAACATACTCCTCAACCTCAGCCCTCTTATCAGGTGAGGTCAGCTCAGCCACCAGAGGATGCTCTGGAGCCAGAACCATAAAGGTAACACCAAATACGGTATCAGGTCGAGTGGTAAATACCCTGATTTCCCTCCCATCTACCCCAGGGTGGTCAAGGGCGAAGGAAATCTCAGTGCCTACGCTCTTACCCACCCAGTTCCTCTGCATCGTTTTTATCCGCTCTGGCCAGTCAATGCCATTGTGCTCCATAAGCTCATCGGCATACTTGGTGATGCGGAAGAACCACTGCTCCAAATCTCGGCGACCGACTGCTGCCCCGCAGCGCTCACAGAAGCCCTCCACCACCTGTTCATTAGCCAGCACTGTCTGGCAGTGGGGACACCAGTTAACTGGAGCCTTCCCCCGATAGGCCAGACCACTCTCGTATAACTTCAAAAAGAACCACTGCGTCCACTTATAATACTCAGGTAGGCAGGTGAACACCTCCCGGCTCCAGTCATAGATAGCACCTATGCTCTTGAGCTGACGACGCATATTTTCTATGTTCTGCATCGTCCAGTTGAAGGGGTGAATGCCCCGGCTGATAGCCGCATTCTCGGCGGGAAGCCCAAAAGCATCAAAGCCCATTGGATGAAGCACATTATACCCCTGCATCCGCTTAAATCGGGCATGAACATCAGATGGAGCCATAGCATACCAGTGCCCGATATGAAGGTCACCTGAGGTATAGGGAAACATGGTTAGCGCATACCACTTAGGCTTGGCACTATCCTCGGTAACCTTATACAGCCCATCCTCAGCCCAGCGCTGCTGCCACTTCCTCTCTATCTCTTGTGGGTCATACTTATCTACCATTCATCTTACCTATCTAAATAAAAGCCCTCCGCCCCAAAATGCCAACAGCGAAGAGCTCTATTTTCATATCATAATTTTGGTGGAGCTGGGGGGATTCGAACCCCCTACCTTTTGACTGCCAGTCAAACGTTCTCCCAATTGAACTACAGCCCCACAAGCCTTTACGCTATCTAATCTAGCAGAAAATAATATGGGACGCAACTAGATAGGCACCCCTAGCATTCTGAGTAGACCTCCCAGCCCCCAGTAACCAGCAGCGGCGACGGTTATTCCCTTAATCGTCTTACCCCCCCAGCAAATAAGGAAATACCGCTGTATGCCGAAGCGCAGTGCCCCCGCAGCTAGAGCCGCCGGATAGAAAAGGGGGTTAAGCACTGCCGAAAGGACAAATAGAGTTAGCGAACCCCTCCTCTCTACCCACCCCAGCATCCGTAAATAGATTGTCCGAATCTTTTCGTGCTCTATATTGTAGAGGGCAACACCACCACCCCGGCCCGTCATATAGATAAACAACCCACCAACAGTCTCGCCCAAACCTGCGGCGGCACCAACAAACACCGGACCAAGATATGGGGCAAAGGATGGTCTCATTACCGTGCCCAGAGCAAATATCACCGGTGTCATGGGCACTGGAGCTAGAATAGTGGCTCCGCCAAAAACACTGATAATAAAGGCGCCAAGATAACCATAGTGCTCAAGTGCCCGGACATCCTCCCAGAAAAAAACAACTGCCCCCCCCAGAAGCACAGTCAGGACTATGCCCAAGATACCGACAAGGTATTCCCACCTCCTCAAAATCCCCCCCAGCTTGGTCAACTTGTCCCTAATGTTCACCCTCCACTTTGCCTTTGCCTAAGTCACAAAAATCCTACTTAAATATAGAGGACCACTCCTACAGTAAAAAGCCAGCTCCAAAATTGAAATGCCAGGGTATCTACCACTCAGGCAGTAGCTTTAGCTCCCGCCCTTGTCGTAAAGGTTAAGCCATCATCCCCAAGGTCAACCATAACCGTATCACCCTCGCTAAATTCGCCGCACAATAGCTTGGTTGACAGAGGATTCTCAACATACCGCTCGATGGCTCGTCTCAGCGGTCGTGCTCCATATACCGGGTCATAGCCTTCCTTAGCCAGCCAGGACTTTGCCTTGTCACTTAGCTTAATGTTCAGCTTACGGTCAGCCAGACGCCCCTGCAAATCCTTCACCAGCAAATCAACAATGCTCCTGAGCTGCTCCTCAGTTAGCTGATGGAAAACTATTATCTCATCTATCCGATTGATGAACTCGGGGCGGAAGGTCTTCTTCATCTCCGCCAGCACCTTTTCCTTCATGGTGTCGTAGGCCTGTTTCTGAGTTTTAGCTTCCTCTTTCCTGGCAGCGAAACCAATGGTCATATCCCGCTTGATAAACTCAACACCAACATTGCTGGTCATAATGACCACCGTATTCTTAAAATCTACTGTCCGCCCATGACCGTCGGTCAACCGCCCATCATCAAGGAGCTGAAGCAGGCTATTAAATACCTCAGGATGTGCTTTTTCAATCTCATCCAGCAGAATTACCCGATAGGGGCGCCGCCTCACTGCCTCGGTAAGTTGTCCCCCCTCCTCATAGCCAACATACCCCGGTGGGGCACCAATAAGGCGTGATACGGTGTGCTTCTCCTGATACTCTGACATATCCAGGCGCACCATAGCATTCTCATCGTCAAACAAAAACTGCGCTAGAGTTCGCGCCAGCTCAGTCTTGCCAACGCCGGTTGGACCCAGGAACATAAAGCTGCCAATGGGTCGCCTCGGGTCCTTAAGCCCGGCTCTGCTTCTTCTGATAGCTTCGGAAATGGCAGTAACCGCCTCCTCCTGATTTACCAGACGTTCGTGAATCCTCTCCTCCATATGCAAAAGCCTCTCGGCTTCACCCTCCAGCATCTGGGACATAGGGATACCCGTCCACTTAGAGATTAGCTGGGCAATATCCTCCTCATCCACTACCCCATCAATCTTCTCCTCCTGAAGCCACTTGGTCTTAGCCCGGTTATACTCGTCTTCTAGGCGCAACCTCTCACTCTTAAGTTGAGCAGCATGCTCATAGTCCTGACGCTGTGAGGCTGCCTCCTCCTCATTGATTAATTGCTTAAGTCTCTGCTCTAAGGATTTAACCTCGGGCGGTGCGCTCTCAGTATCAATACGCAGCTTGCTGGCTGCCTCATCAATAAGGTCAATAGCCTTATCCGGCAAATACCTGTCTGAAATATAGCGTTGACTTAACCGAGCCGCCGCCTCCAGAGCCCCATCGTCGATTCTGGTCTTATGGTGCGCCTCATACCTGGGACGGAGACCCTTAAGCATCTCAATCGTCGCCTCAATGCTAGGCTCATCGATGAACACCGGCTGAAGCCGTCGCTCCAGCGCCTTATCCTTCTCAATAAACTTGCGGTATTCATCCAGGGTGGTGGCTCCCACACACTGTAATTCACCATGAGCCAGGGCGGGCTTCAGCATATTACTGGCATCAATAGCCCCCTCAGCCGCTCCAGCCCCAACCACAGTATGAAATTCATCAATGAACAAAATGATTTCGCCCTGTGCCTGCCGAACCTCGTCCATTACCGCCTTAAGCCGCTCCTCAAACTCACCACGGAACTTGCTCCCTGCCACCAGCGCCCCCATATCCAGAGCCACTACCTTGCGTCCCTTGAGGGAATCAGGAACATCATCAGCGACAATCTTTTGTGCCAGTCCCTCAGCAATAGCCGTTTTGCCCACTCCGGCATCGCCAACAATCACCGGGTTATTCTTGGTGCGCCGGGTAAGTATCTGCATCACCCGCTTAATCTCCTCATCCCGACCAATAACCGGGTCAAGCTTATCCCGACGAGCCATCTCGGTCAGGTCACGCCCATACTTCTCCAGGGAGCGGTATTTGCTCTCAGCCCTGGCATCGTCAACACGGTGCCCGCCACGAAGCTTCTGACGAGCCTGAAATATCTTCTCACGGTCAACACCAAAACTTTTAAGGATTCTAGCTGCCTCACCACTTTCCTCTTCCACCATAGCTTGCAGTAGATGTTCGACGCCAATAAATTCATCTTTGAGCCTATCAGCCTCATCCCCTGCCATCCTTATCAGGTTGGCAATGCGCGGTGTAGCATAAAGCTGCACCCCCTCATAGGCAACTTTAGGTGATTTCTCCAGAGCAGCTTCTACCTCATTCCGCACTGCTTCTGCATTAACGCTAAGTTCTTTTAAGATTTTTCCAGCTAGCCCTTCCTGCTGCAGGAGGAGAGCTAGCAGAATATGCTCTACGTCCCACTGGCTATGGTGGAACTGCATAGCTATTTGCTGGGAAGCATTTATTGCCTCCTGCGCCTGTTCGGTAAATCTCTCTTTCCTCATAAACCACCTCACATCCTCATAGCCTGCATAATATGACTTAGCTCTTAGCCTTAGCTTCCTCCTCGGCAAAGAGCTTATCCCTGTATCCAATCAGCCTAGAGCATTCTGTACCTTCACACTTTAGCTCCCGACCTAACTCCTTTCCCTTCTTCTTCAGCTCCTTAGCTACTTCTTTGGTAAGACTCTCACCATACTTTTTATAACCAGTGCACTTTACCGACCTATCCTTATACACCATTAGGGATACATCAGCATCCACCGCCTCACAATTAATAGAAGTTGCTGTTACCTGCCAATCTGGCACTCCCATTTTAGCCCTCCTTAATTTTTAACTTTTAATTTTTACTTTTTACTTTATATACTATCACAAGCAAGCACCAGACTAATGCCCTGCCTGCCTTAATCTATCCAGCTCCGCTTCCAGCTCCTGCACATGGTTTTGCAATTCAAGAATTTGCTGCATCACTCTCATCACAACCTCAACCCCAGCCAGGTTAACCCCCATATCATCCATCAAGGTCTTCACTCGCCTCAGGCGGGCTATATCCCTCTCCGAATATAGCCGGATATTGCCCCGAGACCGGGACGGCTCTATTATGCCAATTCTTTCATAATAGCGCAAGGTGTAAGTTTGCACACCTACCATTCTGGCAGCTACACTTATCACATAACATGGTTCAGCATCATCAAGATTCATAATAACTTATCTCCTTTCAACCCGAGCGAAGCTGACCAAGCTGCTTAAATAGCTCCTTCTCCTGCTGAGTAAGGTTAGTGGGCAATACCACGTTCACCTTAGCCAACAGGTCACCACGGGCGGAATTGCCCAGATGCGGCATACCCTGCCCTGCCAGGCGAAAGGCACGCCCATTCTGAGTCTCTGGCGGAATCTTCAATGCCAGCTTGCCTTTAAGAGTAGGCACCTGAACCTCACCACCCAGCATGGCTACCACTAGTGGCACCTTCACCTCAACATATAGGTCATCGCCCCTCCGCTCAAACAAGCGGTGTGACTTAACCGAAATCACCAAGTAAAGGTCACCCCTCACCCCACCATAGCCCTGTCCGCCCTTACCAGCAATGCGTACCCGAGACCCCTCCTTAACCCCAGGCGGAATCTTGACCTCAAGGCGCTTACCACCCTCAAAGCTAATAGTGCGGGATGTCCCGTGATAGGCTTCTTCCAATGTTACCTCCACCGGGTATTCTACATCCCGACCTCGCCTTGGCTGAGCCCGACGACTGGGGGCTCCAGTGGTAAAACCGCTGAGCAAATCATCAAACAGACTACCTAGCTCATCCCCACCGAAGGTGACTCTAGAGCCACCCCGGCTGAAATCCCAGAACGGTGCCTGCTGCCATCCCGCCTGGGCAAACTTGTCAGCATACTGCCACTGGTCGCCAAATTGGTCATACTTCTGCCGCTTCTCCCTATCGGACAGAACCTCATAAGCCTCGTTTATCTCCTTAAATCTTGCCTCTGCCGATTTGTCGCCAGGATTAACATCAGGGTGATGCTTGCGCGCCAGCCGCCGGTAAGCCTGCTTTATCTCACGCTCAGTGGCACCCCGTTCGACCCCTAATATACTATAGTAATCCTTGTCTGCCATTTCTCTTCCTATATCTGCGAAACATTATAAACCATTTTATAGAATATGTCAATACTTTTTAAGGAAAGTTAATAAAGTTGGCTAAATTACTTGAGAAATTTTCTTAACTATGCTATATTATCAGTGCGGTTGGGAGAGCGGTGGTTGACCTGACCGAACAAACAGGGGGTGAACAACAATGAGTATGATACGATGGCAACCCTTTAACGAACTGATAAGCCTGAGACAGGCGATGGACAGGCTGTTTGAGGATAGCTTTGTTACCCCCTCCCGATTCCTCAACACCTTTGGTCCCAGGGGTACTACCCCCATTGATATGTATCACACCGCCAACGAGGTGGTGGTTAAAGCTGCCCTCCCCGGGATAAAGCCAAGGGTGCCATTGAAGGCAAGAAGTAATGTTATCCTCCAGGTCAAGCCGCTCTCTCAACCCCTCTCCGGCTTTAGTCCCCCATCACCTGGGCAAAAATATCCAGAAACTGGTGCAGTATCCTGGCAGTTGCCCCCCAGATTACCCTTCCCTGATAGTGATAAAAGTATGAGGTAACTGCTCGACTGCCTATAATCTCGGTCTCCTGACGTAAGCAATCCTTACCCATCAGCGCCGAAATAGGGACTTCAATTATCTCCTCAGTCTCCCACCCATCCACCTTGAACTGATATGGCCAGGGGATAAGACCAACAAAGGGGGAGATAATATAGCTAGAAGTCTCGGTGACCGTGTCATCCAGCTCCCCCACTACCTCGACCCCCTCAGCCATCAAGCCTATTTCCTCAGCACACTCACGCAAGGCGGTATCAATCAGCGTCTCATCGCCCTCCTGGAATGCTCCTCCAGGAAAGGATATCTGACCCTTATGCTCCCTCACCCTCTCCGTCCGTCTAGTAAACAGAATATGATACTGCCCTTGTTTATAATAGATAGGCACTAGCACCGCCGACGGCACCAGCTTAGCATCAATGATACGCTGTTTCTGTCTCCGGGAAAGGACTTCCCTCAGCCTTTGCTCCATAGCTATCATAATAACACCGCCCCTGTAACCAATACAAACTCTTGATTGCAAAAACTTGACAATTAATATTTGCCTCATTATAATACTTAAAAACCTACTCCCCACCCTCGATAAACCTGACGCAAATTTGCTTTCTGGATTGAAATTGAATCCCAAGAGTTTGGTTTTCCTAGATGTCAAAGTATATCTTTGTTACTGGTGGTGTAGTTAGTTCAGTCGGAAAAGGCATCACTGTCGCTTCTATCGGTACTATTTTGAAGAGTCGCCAAATCGCTGTGTCTGTACAAAAGCTAGACCCCTATCTCAATGTTGACCCGGGGACAATGTCACCCTACCAGCATGGTGAGGTATTCGTCACCCAGGATGGTGCCGAAACTGACCTTGATTTGGGCAATTACGAGCGTTTCATCGATATAAACCTTACTACCGAGTCAAGCGTTACCTCAGGTCAAATCTATAGTGCAGTTATTGCCAAGGAGAGACGGGGCGATTTCCTGGGAGGAACCATACAGGTGGTGCCCCATGTTACCACCGAGATAAAGGAACGCTTCAGGCAATTAGCCCAGAAATCAAAGGCTGAGGTGGTTATTATAGAGGTAGGCGGCACAGTAGGCGATATTGAAGGACAGCCCTTCCTGGAAGCCATTAGACAGATGCGAAATGATGTGGGACGGGATAATGTGCTCTATGTCCATGTTACCCTTCTCCCCTATCTCAATTCTACCCAGGAGATAAAGACCAAGCCCACTCAACACAGTGTTAATGAGCTGCGCCGTATAGGTATCCAGCCCGATATCATCGTATGCCGAAGTGATTACCCCATCCCAGAAGGGATAAGGAATAAAATATCGCTGTTCTGCGATGTGGACCGAGAGGCAGTCATCCCCCTGCCCACGGTATCTACTATCTATGAGGTGCCGCTCGTCCTGGAGGAGGAAGGATTGGGGCAACTAATTGTGGGCAAGCTCGGGCTTGACCCTCGCCAGCCGGACCTAAGCCAGTGGCAGGAACTGGTCAACCTTATAAAAACACCCCGTGAGCCAGTTAATATCGCTCTGGTGGGAAAATACGTGGAATTAAAGGATGCCTACTTCTCAGTTCGGGAGGCACTGCACCACGCCGCCCTGTATCATAATAAAGATATTAATTTCACCTGGGTTCCGTCAGAGGCTCTGGAAGCCGATGGGAGCGATTCTCTACTGAGCTCAGCCCAGGGCATTATTATCCCTGGCGGATTCGGCGTTAGAGGGATAGAGGGCATGATAAAGGCAGCTAGCTACGCCAGAAACAATGAAATCCCCTACCTGGGGCTGTGCATGGGGATGCATGTCATGGTAATTGAGTTTGCCCGCTATGTCCTGGGCTCAGCCAAGCCAAACTCCACCGAGTTTGATGCCTCTACCCCCTACCCAGTCATTGACCTCCTGCCCGGACAGAAGGACAAAGAGAACAAGGGGGGCACTATGCGCCTGGGCAACTACCCCTGCCAACTGATTGATGGCAGCTGTGCCGCTAGTGCCTATGGGCAGAGCCTGGTCCACGAGCGCCACAGACACCGCTACGAATTTAACAATCAATTTCGTGCTCAACTAGAGAAGGCAGGAATGGTCTATAGCGGACTATCCCCCGATGGCAAGCTGGTTGAGCTCTGCGAGCTAGCCAACCACCCGTGGATGGTGAGCTGCCAGTTCCACGCCGAATTTGGCTCCCGCCCCAGTCACCCCCACCCCCTGTTCCGAGAATTTATCGGTAAAGCCAAGGATGTATTACGGGAGGGGGCTCAACCACCACTGCCCCTTTCACCCTAGTTTTAGAGGTTCAAATGCAAATCTTTCTGGATACAGCCAACATTGACCAAATCAGGCAAGCAGCCAAGCTGGGCATCATTAGTGGCGTTACCACCAACCCCAGCCTGGTGTCCAGTGAGGGAACGGCTGACTACCAAGCCATTGTCAAAGAGATCTGCTCTATTATCCCCGGACCTATCTCCGTTGAGGTGCTAGTTGAAGGGGTTCAAGCGATGATTGAGCAGGCAAAGCTCATCTCTTCCTGGGCGCCCAATATCGTGATTAAAATCCCGGCCACCACCGACGGTCTGGAGGTAACATCAGCGCTGGCAAAGGAGAATATAAAGGTAAACTTTACCCTGTGCTTCTCGCTAAATCAAGCCCTCCTCGGTGCCCTGGCCGGCGCTACCTATGTCAGCCCCTTTGTCGGCAGACTGGACGATGCCGGTCACAACGGCATGGAGGTAGTCAAGGATATTGTTGATGTCTTCCAACACTACCAGCTAACCACCCAGGTGATTGCCGCCAGCATCCGCCACCCCCAGCACTGTGTGGCTGCCGCCAAGGCAGGGGCTCACATTGCCACCGTTCCCCATAAGGTTCTGATGCAGATGCTCCACCATCCGCTTACTGATGTCGGCGTCGCCCGCTTCCTCAACGACTGGCAACGCATCTCACAGCGATAGGTTGATAAATAGCACATGGTCTCCGAAATAACCATAGAGGGCGAGGTTATACTATGAACATTGGCGAATTAGAAAACAAAAGCAGAGAAGAGCTGATCGAGCTAGCCAAGGAGATGGACATCTCCAGCTACAGTAATCTCAAGAAGCAAGACCTCATCATGCGCCTTCTCCAGGCATATACTGAGCAACAGGGCTATATATTCTGTAGCGGCATCCTTGAGATTATCGGAGAGGGCTATGGCTTTCTGAGGCAAAACAGCCTGCTGCCCAGCTCACTTGATGTCTATGTCTCCCAGTCTCAAATCCGCCGCTTTGGTCTGCGCACCGGCGATATGGTTGCCGGTCAGGGCAGACCACCAAAAAATGGCGAGAAATACTACGGCCTGGTCAGGGTGGAGGTAATCAACGAGCTGAACCCCGAGTTAACCAAAAGCCGACCCTCCTTCGGCTCACTCACTCCCACCTTCCCTGACAAACTACTCAACCTGGAGACCTCAGCCAATGACCTATCCACCCGGCTTCTGAACCTCATCGCCCCTATCGGACGAGGGCAACGAGGCCTGATTGTATCACCACCCAAAGCCGGTAAAACGGTGCTGCTCAAATCTATAGCCACTGCCATCACCACTAACTATAATGATATTCACCTGATGGTATGCCTCATTGGCGAGCGGCCGGAGGAGGTTACTGATATTAGGCGCTCGGTCAAGGGCGAGGTGATATCTGCCACCTTTGATGAGCCGGTGGAGAATCACACCCGTGTCGCCGAACTGGCGCTGGAGAGAGCCAAACGAATAGTGGAAAGTGGCAAGGATGTGGTCATCCTCCTTGATGGCATTACCCGCCTCACTCGCTCATATAACCTGGCTGTGCCCCCCAGCGGTCGCACTCTATCCGGTGGTGTTGACCCTGCTGCTCTTTATCCCCCCAAGCGCTTCTTTGGCGCTGCCCGCAATACCGCCGAGGGTGGAAGCCTGACCATCATCGCCACCTGCCTCATTGATACCGGCAGCCGCATGGATGAGCTTATTTATGAGGAGTTCAAGGGAACGGGGAATATGGAGCTTCACCTTGACCGCCGATTAGCCGAGCGCCGAATCTACCCGGCAATGGATATTAATCGCAGTGGCACCAGACGGGAGGAGCTTCTGCTGGGTGAGGAGGCGGTAAAGCAGGTATGGCTGCTGCGGCGAATGGTGTCTATGATTGCCTCTGACTCCAACAACTTCTCTGAAACTACCGAGCGAGTCCTTGACCGCCTGCGCAAGACAAAATCTAACGCCGAGTTCCTGGCTAACCTGACCAAGGAGGCATAAAATTTCTTATCACCCCCACCCCCTGTATCCCCCCCTTACCAAGGGGATGGTAATTTATTGAGAGGGGGGTGAGGTAGATAATTCTCAATAATCGAGCAAAAAGACTTGGGTGCTAGAAGGCAGGCTTGACTTGGTAAGGGAAAGCTTAGGTTGGGAATTGACCTCCTTCGCTCCTATCTCCTTAAGAAACCTTTCCACCGGCTCCAGCTCCCTGTTTAGCGTTGGGGTTTTGTAATGCATAGGAATCACGGCTTTCGGCTCAAGCTGCCGCACTACCTCAGCTGCCATAGGAGCATTTATAGTGGACACCCCACCTACTGGAAGCAGTAACACATCCACATTGTCTATCTCCTCAACCTGCTCACCAGTGAGCACATGCCCCAGGTCACCAAGATGACATACCGATATTTCATCTATCTCCATAAGATAGACGGTGTTTTTGCCCCTCTTTCTGCCCCTCTCCCCATCATGAAAGGTGGCTATCCCTATAATCAGGACGCCACTGATTTCATACTCACCTGGTCCGTCAACCACCCTTGGTTGACCACCAATGCCTTGAACATAGCAGTGACCCGGGTGCTGATGGGATACAGTTACAATACGAGCACTGGGCTTGCCCAATGAGTAGCCCAAACCCGGTGAATAAGGGTCAGTAATAACTGTGGCATGACTACCCCTAATCCTGAAGCAAGAATGACCTAACCAGCTAATATCCATATTTCTAATACCTCTACTTGCTCAAAATATAACATAGGCGAGTTTACCGGTCAATCGATAATTTAATAACCCTATCCCCCTACCCCCTTCCCCCTGATGAGTGGAAGGCGAATTCTTCAGAGGGGCTAACGTCCCTCCAAAACTCCCCCATTACCAGCCCAAGGTAAGTAGAGTCAAATAAATCTCTAAAATTCCTCTTGACAAGCGATGGCTAAAGATGGTAAGTTAAATATGATTAGCAGTCTCAGGGTTAGAGTGCTAATTCTGGGCGCACGGAGGTAAAGGTGCTATCCTCTAGAAGTGAGACAATACTCAAGTCTATAGTGGGACAATATATTGCCAGGGCAATGCCAGTACCGTCGCAGAGTATCATTAACGACTATGAGTTGGCAGTTAGTCCAGCCACCATCCGCAATGAGATGGCACACCTGGAGCAAGAGGGCTATATTACCCGCCCCCACCCCTCATCCGGGAGCATCCCCTCAGACAAGGGCTACCGCTACTATGTGGAGACTTTGAGTGATATTGAGCTCCCCTTAGCTGAGCAGCTCTTGATAAGCCACCTCTTCCACCAGGTGGAGGGGGAGCTAGAGGAGTGGCTGAGCCTGACGGCAGCACTCACCTCTCAGTTGGCCCAAAATGTGGCTATAGTAACTATACCCAAACCAACAAATTGCCAATTCAAGCACCTGGAGCTGGTCGCCCTGAAAGACTCGCTAGCACTGGTTGTCCTTGTCCTTCACGGAGCCAGACTAAAGCAACAGCTAATAACCTTTGACCAAGTTATATCCCAATCGGAGTTAACAACAATGGCCAATAAACTAAATGCTGCTTACTCTGACTTGACCAGGGCACGGATTTTGGCCGAGAAGATAGACCTTTCCCCCACCGAGCAGCAGCTAACCAATTGCCTGCTCAAGATAATGCAAGCTGAAGATGAGCAGGAGTATGAGAAGTCTTGCCTCGATGGACTGCACTTTACCCTTAACCAGCCAGAATTCCGCCATGGCCACCAAGTGCTAACCCTAATGGAATTAATCGATTGCAGAAACCTGCTGAGGACCATCGCCCCCGAGGAGATGGGCAGCCAAGGGGTGCGGGTAATCATAGGTAAGGAGAATAAGGCAGAGGTTATCCAAGATTGCAGCGTGGTAATCAGACAATATGGGCTGCCTGAAGAAGCCGTTGGTATTATCAGTGTGGTCGGCCCCACCCGTATGCCCTATGCCCGAACTATCTCCGCCATAAGCTATTTATCCTCAGTGCTGAGCCAACTGATAGCTGAGCTATATGGGAGAAAGCCCTCGGCAGCATAATGCCATATGTTAATTGATAAGGAGTAAATAATAAAGGAGAGTTCAAGAGAGGCTTCGCCTCTCTTGCGCATTCCGTTCCCCCTCAGGATAGGAATATGTATCCATATCATGGAGAGGGGGACTAAGGGGGTGAGGTAGATAATTATGACACAACAAGAACCAGAAGAGGGTCAAGCCAAGGAGGTAGAACCAGGGGTCGCTGAGATAGAGGATATAGAGACATTGAAGAAAATCCTGACCGAGGAAAAGGGAAAGGTAGAAAGCTATCTAGCTAACTGGCAAAGAACCCAGGCAGACTTCATTAATTACAAGCGGCGCAGTGAGCAAGAAAAGGAGGAAATCGGCAAGTTCGCTAACGCTATGCTTTTGCTTAACCTTCTGCCCATCCTTGATGACCTGGAGCGAGCCTTTACCTCTATCCCACCCCATCTCATCAAACTTAGCTGGGTAGATGGCATAAAGCTCATTGAACGCAAGCTCTGGGCAAGCCTGGAGGCACAGGGACTCTCCCAGATTAAGGCACTGGGTGAACCATTTGACCCCAAGCTCCATGAAGCAGCGATGCATGCTAACGGTAAGGAGGGAATAGTTATCGAGGAGCTACAGAAGGGTTACAAGTTACACGATAGGGTTATTCGCCCCGCTATGGTGGTAGTGGGCAATGGAGAAGAGGAGGAAAAGAAGGAGGATTAAACTATGGGAAAGGTTATAGGTATTGATTTGGGCACAACCTTTTCTGCGATGGCGGTGATGGAGGCAGGAGAGCCAGTAATTATTCCTAATGCTGAGGGTGGTCGCATCACCCCATCAACGGTAGCTATGAGTAAGAATGGCGAGCGCCTGGCAGGGCAAGTGGCAAAGCGTCAGGCTATTACCAACTCAGATAACACCATCTTCAGCATCAAGCGCCTGATGGGACGCAAGTTTGATGAGCCCACTGTAGAATATGACAGGAAGCTACTGCCCTTCAAGATAACCAAAGCAGCCAATGGTGATGCCTGGGTAATGATGGGCGATAAGGAATACAGCCCGCCAGAAATCTCGGCTATGATTCTACAAAAACTTAAGACGGATGCCGAGGCTTACTTAGGCGAGAAGGTTACTGAAGCTGTAATTACCGCGCCCGCCTATTTCAACGATAGTCAACGGCAGGCAACCAAGGATGCTGGCAAGATAGCCGGGCTGGAGGTGCTGCGAATAATTAATGAGCCAACCGCCGCCTCTCTAGCCTACGGATTGGATAAGAAAAAGGAGGAGACAATCGCCGTCTTTGACCTTGGTGGAGGGACCTTTGATGTATCCATCCTGGAGCTGGGTGAAGGCACCTTCCAGGTCAAATCAACCAACGGCGACACCCATCTGGGAGGCGATGATTTTGACCAGAGAATTATGGACTGGCTCTGCGATGAGTTCAAGCGAGACCAAGGGATAGACCTGCGGCAGGATAAAATGGCGCTACAGCGACTAAAGGAAGCCGCCGAAAAGGCTAAATGCGAGCTCTCCACCGTCCAGCAGACCGAGGTAAACCTTCCCTTTATTACCGCTGATGCCAGTGGTCCCAAGCACCTTAACATCACCCTTACTCGGGCTAAGCTGGAGCAATTGATAATGGACCTGGTAGAAAAGAGTCTGGGTCCTTGCCGCCAGGCACTAACCGATGCCGAAAAGACCCCGGCCCAGATAGATGAGGTGGTTCTAGTCGGCGGGCAGACCAGAACACCCCTGGTCTATGAGAAGGTAAAACAATTTTTCGGCAAGGAGCCCCACAAGGGAGTTAACCCCGATGAGGTAGTAGCTATAGGCGCTGCTATCCAGGCAGGAGTGCTCAAGGGAGAGGTCAAGGATGTTCTCCTGCTTGATGTTACCCCACTCACCCTGGGTATTGAGACCCTTGGTGGAGTGGCTACTCCTCTCATCCCCCGTAATACCACCATCCCTACCTCCAAGAGCCAGATTTTCAGCACTGCGGCTGATAACCAGCCCAGTGTTGAGATTCATGTCCTCCAGGGGGAGAGACCTATAGCTGCCGATAACAGAGCTCTGGGACGATTTATGCTTGATGGCATCCTGCCGGCACCACGGGGTCTGCCCCAGATTGAGGTCAGCTTCGATATTGACGCCAATGGCATCCTCAATGTTAAAGCTCATGATAAAGGCACCGGTCGGGAGCAGAAAATCACTATCACCGCTTCCAGCGGACTCTCTAAGGAAGAGATAGAACAGATGCAGCGTGAAGCAGAGACTTACGCCACCGAGGATACTAAACGCCGTGAGGAAGTGGAAACCCGCAATGCCGCTGACACCCTGGCTTATACCGCGGAAAAAACCCTGCGAGAGCAGAAGGACAAGATACCTTCAGACTTGAACCAAGAGGTAGAAGGCAAGATTCAAGCGGTACGCTCAGCACTACAGGGCACAGATATCAATGCCGTCCGCCAGGCAACACAGGAGCTATCTGAAGTTATGCAAAAAATAGGGGCTACCGTCTATGGGCAACAGCCACCGCCGGGTGGGCAGCCACCCCCTCCGGGTGGTGAAGCACCTCCGGGCAAAGAAGGCGAAGAGGGCACCGTGGAGGGTGAATTCCACGAGGTTTAGAACCACTATGAAATACGGTCAAATAGCTAATAACAAGGAATTTAGCGATGCCATCTATCGTCGCTTTGAGCACTTGTGTGATGACGATCAACGAAGGTTTGTAAATAAGTTTAGCGAGCAACGCCGCGATTTTGAACAGACAATGCATACCTTTGGGGAGCTTATTCTTGGAGCTTACCTTAGCTCAAGGGGTTTCGAAGTAAGGTATGAGTATAGGGTCGAGAACAAAACCCCTGATTGGTGCGTCTTGGACAAGAAGTCGGCGGTGATAGGCATAATTGATTTGGTAAACTTCCACAGAGATAAGGACACAGAGAACGAGATAGATCAAGGTCATGCAGTATGGTCTCGTGAAAATAAGAATAACTATCGTCTGTATGACTGCATTTGGGAGAAAATGCAAAAATATCGGGCTTTGATAGAAGAGCTAGGAGTACCTTATATCATAGCCATATGTCCGGACTGGCGAGCGGGAATAGATTTCCAAAGACTTCTTCCTTGTCTTCACCACAATGAATCTGGACTTTTCCAGATGTATCAATATGTCAGCGGGGTTCTTTATTTTGAGGGAAACCTTGAACAATACTCATTCAGATATGAACATAATCCCTATGCTTTGCGAAAGGTTGATTTATCTAATGGAGTTTTCTCACTTGTACCGGAGCAAGCCAGTCAGCAGTTGAGCCGCCAGACGGAAGGAACGTTGAAGGAGAGTTTAAGAGGGGCGAAGCCCCTCTTAAAAAACCATTCCCCCCTCTCCTTCAAAGGAGAGGGGGACACAGGGGGTGAGGTAGAAAAAGCATGCCAACAAAGCGCGATTATTATGAAGTCCTCGGAATAGATAGAAATGCCACCGATGAGGAAATAAAGAGGGCGTTTCGTAAGCTAGCCTTCAAGTATCACCCTGACCACAACCATGATGATAAGACGGGGGAGAAATTCAAAGAGGTAAACGAGGCCTATGAAGTGCTCTCTGACTCGGATAAGCGTGCTGCATATGACCGCTTTGGGCATGGTGGTGCCGAGGGATATTTCGGGCGAGGTTTTGAGGGCTTCGACTTCGGCGGCTTTGGGGATATCTTTGACGCCTTCTTCGGCGGTGCAGCCACCGCCGCCCGCCAAGCACCACAGCGTGGTGCTGACCTCCACTACAGAATTACCATCACCTTTGAGGAAGCCGCCCTGGGCTGCGAAAAGGAGATAACCATA
>JADHWY010000015.1 GCA_016783245.1 Dehalococcoidales bacterium
ATCGCCAACCATCTGTATCTTTTGGTCCATGGTACAGGTCTCCTTCCAAGGCATAAGCAACACCTCCTGCCTATACCTTATCACCTGTTACCCATGTCCCAGGTTTATTTTGTTACCATTCTACCCGGTTTGCACCCTTAATCCCCTTCCCCTTAACAAGGGGAAGGGGAATTGATTATAAGAGAGGCTTCGCCTCTCCTTAACTCTCTCTTAAACCCCACCCATGGTAAGGGGAGGCTAGTTTCCATAAAGGGGCTTTGCCTTCCAACCTTTCCCTTAATAAGCTTTTTGTATTGTTGTGCCACCACCATGACCTTCTATTTCACTGAGCAAGGCGTGCGGCAGCCGACCATCTATGATACAAGTAGTTGAAGTGGCAGACAAAGCTCTCAGGCAAGCTTTAATCTTTGGAATCATTCCCCCTGAAGCCACGCCTGAAGCCATTAAATCTCCAGCTTCATCGGGTGAGAGACGAGGCAGCAAATTACCTGACTGGTCACAGACGCCAACCACATCAGTCAAAAAGATAAGCCTCTCAGCACCGATAGTGGCGGCAATTTCGCCAGCCACAACATCAGCATTGATGTTAAGCACTTTATGCGCTTTATCTGGCTGAGCAGGAGAATGGAGACCGAGCGGAGCAATTACCGGAATATAGCCAGATTGCAATAGTGCTTCTAGGGGAGCGGGATTTACCTCCACCACCGTGCCAGTATAGCCCATCTCTTCGTCCTTAATCCTACCTTGAATGAAAGCCCCATCCACACCACTAATACCCACCGCATTTCCACCCAAGCTATTGATAGCGGCTACAATCTCCTTGTTGACCAAGCCAGCTAGCACTGAAATCACCACCTCAAGCGTTGCCTCATCAGTTACCCGTTCGCCGTGGACAAATCTGCTGGGAATCCCTCGCTTTTCCAGCCAATCGGTTATCACTTTACCACCACCATGGACTATAACCAACGATTTACCCTGCTGCTGAAGCTCAACTATGTCCTCAATAGTGGTATCATGACTACCCAAGGTGGCACCACCAAGCTTAACCACGATAACCTTGTTCAATTTATCGCCCTTGTTTCTTAAGTTCTTATTTATCAACCCTATCCCGAGTTAAAACGCCCCTCAAAAGCTCTCTTACCCACAGATTAGGTCATATACTGACTGTTAATAGTTACATATTCTTCGGACAGGTCGCAGCCCCAGGCGGTGGCATTGCCGGAGCCCAGGTTAAGATTTAAATTTATAGATACCTCGCTCCCCTTTAATAGCTGGATTACACTTCGCTTACCGAAGGGCAAGAGTCTACCCGCCTTTACCACAGGGATATCGCCAATATAAAGGTCGAGCTTTGATTCCACCACCTCCACCCCACTCCGCCCCACCGCTGCCATAACCCGCCCCCAGTTGGGGTCAGCACCATGAACCGCCGCCTTTACCAGAGACGAGGTTGCCACTGTCCTGGCAGCCGACCTCGCCTCAGCAATAGTGGGTGCTCCACCAACAGTTACCTCAATAAGCTTAGTTGCTCCCTCACCATCACGGGCAACATACCTAGCCAGATAGATACAAACCTGGTCAAGGGCTTGCTGAAAGGCATCAGCCTGGTCGCTACCTTGGATAATCGCTTCACTGCCAGTCAATCCATTAGCCATGAGCAGCACCATATCATTGGTGCTGGTGTCGCCGTCGATAGAAATCATGTTAAAAGAAACATCCACCGCCTTTTTCAAAGCCGATTTAAGAAAATCCATCTCTACGACGGCATCGGTGGTCAGAAAACAAAGCAAGGTCGCCAGATTGGGATGAATCATCCCCGAGCCTTTGGCTACCCCACCAATGGCGAACTCATTACCATCAATCTTGACTGTTACCGCCGTTTCCTTAGCAAAGGTATCAGTGGTGAGCATCGCCTTTGCCAGCTCATGACCACCGTCCCTAGAAAGGATAACCTGCTCTATAGCAGTTCTTATGCGCTTCATCGGTAGCGGTTGACCAATCACGCCAGTGCTGGCTACCAGGACATCCTCAGGTGATATTCCAATGCCCTCAGCGGTTAGCTCTGCCATCTCGGCAGCATGGGCAAGACCCTTCTCACCGGTGCAGGCATTGGCACAGCCGCTATTCACCACTAATGCCAAGGCTCTTCCTTGTTGTAGCCTTTCTTGAGATAGAACTACAGGGGCTGCCTTAATACGGTTAGTGGTAAATAGAGCCGTAGCCGCACATGGCACTTCAGAAAAGAGAATGCCGAGGTCCAGTTTATCTTTGGCTTTTTTATTTATGCCGGCGCAGGTAGCACCGGCATGAAACCCCTCAGGCGAGGTGATGGTGCCTTCAGGAATAGATTCAATTTTGACTTCCATTATTAGCTAAACGATATCACAGTTATTAGCTAAACTATATCACAGTCCACATAGCTAAGCAATGAGATTGCTTAGCAACCCTATCCCCCTTTAAGCACCCAGAAAAATCTTCGATTTTCCTGGGGACCCGCTTTATCCCCCTTCCCCTTGATAAGTGGGGATGTATGGTGGGGGTTGCAGGCAGTGGTAGAATAGTCTAGAAGCCTGACGAATATGTTTGCAAAAGTAGTAACTACTACTACATGGTGTCTATGAGAGGATACAAGTCCATATGGTTACAAGAGAAACCAGATATAGTTTAGATAGTGTTAAACAAGATGTAATGTCTTTTTTTACTAATGATAAACATTGGGCATATCAATATGGATCAAAAGCAGTTTCTTGCAGCAGGAATTCACCATTTTACAAGAAACAGGTACAAGTAATATTTGAAGAGAAATACCCACATGATATTACTGGTAAAGCAGTCAATGAACTTATCGAGGACAAATTCTTAAAAGCTGAACCCCGTACTTTTAGAAAGAATATGCATGCAATTTTTGTATACAGACGCAATGTAAGATACACAGTAATGGCAATAAAGATGAAAGCTAAGATATTAGAAAGGTTTAGTGATGATGAAGTGAATGACGGTGTAGGGAAATATGGTGAAATTCTCTTTGGTCATCTGTTTAAAAAGAACCAGTTTAAAATAATTGGTAGAGATACCAATGAATTCAGAGATAGGATTTGGAAGAGGTCTGATAAAAACCTAGATTTTATTATAGAAAGAGATGGAATAAATTATGGAGTAGAAATAAAAAACACCTTTGATTATATGCCACAAGATGAATTTCAGGAGAAGCTCGAAGTGTGTGAGTTCCTCGGTCTGTTGCCTTTATTCCCACTTAGGTGCCCATCGGAACTACAGTATACACAAATGAAAGATTGTGGTGGTCTAGCTCTAAAGTTTAAAACACGGATATTCCAACCCGGGTTTCAAGGTTTAGTAACAGATATTTGGAATAATTTCCGTCTCCCAGTTAATATATGGGAGGAGATACCACCTCCAGTAGAAGCTATTTTCTTAAATTTTCACCGCCGCAACCTCTCAACATAATAGACAATAAGTATTTAATAGGGGTTACATTTTTTGTATCTGACATTAGTTTGTTTTTGTGCGTTTTTTAATTTCGCACATGGTTTCCTACCCCTCCCTTCCCTTCTTCTGGAGTTTGTAGAGCTTGGTGATAGACCACATTTTACCATCCAACTTGCAATCTGGCAGCCGAAACAGGTAAACTTAATCCCGGCTTATGAAGATTGTGCGTTTTGCCATTGACAATAAGGTTCAGTACGGCATATTACAAGGCGAATATGTCCAAGGCATTGAGGAGGAGCCTTACCGTGACCTCAAACCGTCTGACCAGTTCTACCGGCTAAGCAACGTCAAACTGCTGTCCCCATGTACCCCGTCCAAGATAGTGGCTCTGGGACTTAACTACCATAGCCACGCTAAAGAAGTTAATGCCTCCATCCCCAACGCCCCCCTGATTTTCCTCAAACCATCAACGGCAGTAATTGGACCTGAGGAAAACATCGCCTACCCCTCTAGCTCACATAGGGTTGACTATGAAGGCGAGCTGGGAGTAGTGATAAAGAAACCAGTGTGGCTAGTATCAGTAGAAGATGCGCCGGACTATGTCCTTGGCTACACCTGCTTTAACGATGTTACCGCCCGCGACCTACAATACCAGAATAAGCAGTGGACTCGAGCCAAGAGCTTTGACACCTTTGCCGCCGTGGGGCCGTGTATTGAAACTGAGCTAGACCCAGGAAATGTTGTTGTGGAAACATACTTAAATGGGAAACTCAAACAGCAAGCCAACACCGGTGACCTTATCTATTCCATACCGGAACTGATAAACTTCATATCCCATGTAATGACCTTGCTGCCGGGGGATATTATTGCTACTGGAACACCGAGCGGCATTGGACCGATGTACCCCGGTGATACGGTAGAGATAAAGATAGACGGAATTGGTACACTGAGAAATTATGTGGTCAGGAGCAACGCATAGACTGGCTACCCCTCCTTCGCCTTCTTTTGTAGTTCGTAGATTTTGGTGATTGCCTCTAAGGGAGTGAGGGAATCAACGTCGAGGACTGCGTTGCGATGACGCAATTTTGGTGTGTGGCCTAGCTTTCAATGAAATATCTAAGTCAGCATCTAGTGCATCAGCTACTCTACATAATCTATTGATGGTGATATTACCATCGCCTCTTTCCAGACGTGATATGGCGGGCTGCTTTGTTCCAACAAGTTTAGCTAGCTGCATTTGGCTGAGATTCAGTTCGCTCCTGCGCAACAAAATATCTCTTATCAGCCTAAATTCAGGCTCCAAAGCTTCATACTCTGCTCGAACTTCTGGGTCTGCTAGAAGTTCTGCCTTAAAATCTTCGTATTTTATACTCTTTTTGGGCATTTAGACTTCCCCCTATAAGCTAGAAGAATACTACATTTTCCACATCAAGATTTGACTTCAGTCAACATTATAACATATATGTTATATAACGCAACCAAGTTAAGGACGATTCTAGGGATTACAGCGTGCCCTATAGTCAAATATTCTACTCTGGGCTATTTCTAGCTCATTCTTAGGCGTTTTGGCAGTCTTTTTTAAGAAGGCATGCAAGAGAATGAAACTACGTCCACTAAAAGCGAAATATAGAATACGATAGCGATTTGAACTATGGCGTATTTTAAGCTCCCAAACCTCTGAACCTGCAAGTTTTTCAACACGCGGCTGACCTAAAGACAGGCCAAAGTCCTGCAGCAAGTCAATATACTTCAAAATCTTTGCCTTTACTTTAGCGGGTTGCTGACGAATGAAATCTTGAACGGGGATATTCCCTTGGCTATCTTGATAGAATTCAATCTCCCATTTCACATCTAAAATATAGCACTTGGGATGGAATCTGCATATAAGTAAACACCGCAGAATTTACTGGTGGAGTTATTTAACAAAGAAAGATTGCTGGTCTAGAAGTTTCCCTACCCCTCTCTCGACTTCTTTTGTAGTTCGTAGAGTTTGGTGATTGCCTCTAAGGGAGTGAGGGAATCAATATCCAGCTTCTCAAGCTCCTCCATAAGCGGTGACTTTTGCCCTAAGAGGGGCAATTGCTGTGGTACTGCCTCTTTAGGTCGGCGGCGACCCTTGGATGAGCGTGCAGCTAACGTTTTCTGGCTATCCCCCTCTAGCTCTTCCAAAACCTCCCGGGCACGGTGCAACACTGACTTGGGCAAACCGGCTAGCTTAGCCACATGAATACCATAGCTCCTGTCCACGCCACCGGGCACAATCTTGTATAGAAAGGTAACCTCCCCACCCTCCTCAGCGACGGCAACATTGAAGTTCTTCACCCTAGGCAGGAAGCTGGCTAGCTCCACCAATTCGTGATAATGGGTAGCAAACAGGGTCTTGGCTCCAAGCCTAGGATAGCTATGGATATACTCGGCAACGGCTCGGGCAATGGAAAGTCCATCATAGGTGCTGGTGCCGCGCCCAATCTCATCAAGGATTATTAGCGAGTGCGGTGTGGCATTATTCAGGATATTGGCAGTCTCCACCATCTCCACCATAAAGGTGGATTGACCAGCCGGCAAGTCTTCCCTGGCACCAATTCGGGTAAAGATACGGTCGACCAATCCAATAGTAGCTGAGTCGGCGGGGACAAAGCTGCCAATCTGAGCAAGAAGCACAATCAAGGCTACCTGCCTCAGATAAGTTGATTTGCCTGACATATTGGGACCGGTGAGGACAATAAGCTGGGCATCGTCGTTGGACAAAAAGGTGTCATTGGGCACAAAGCTGCCCTCAACCAGGCTCCTCTCAACTACCGGGTGACGCCCCTGTGAAATAACGAGCTCGTGAGCCGTGGTCAACTCAGGTCGGACATAGCTATATCGCACGGCAACCTCAGCCAAGCTGGAGAAAACATCTATATCGGCTAAGGCATTGGCTGAAGTCGAAATGCTCTCGCTAGACGCCCCTACTTGATGGCATACCTGGCGAAATATTTGAGCCTCGAGCTCAGAAATCCTGTCCTGAGCATTCAAAATCAATGACTCATACTCCTTTAGCTCTGGAGTGAAGAATCGCTCGCCACCAACCAGTGTCTGCTTCCTGATATAATCCTGAGGCACCTGGGGAAGATTGGGCTTAGATACCTCAATATAGTAACCAAAGACCTTATTAAAGCCCACCTTCAGCGACTTGATTCCAGTTCTTTCTCGCTCCTGGCGCTCAAGCTCAGCCAGGTATTGCTTGGCATTTTTAGATGTCTGGCGAAGGCTATCTAATTCGTGGGAGAAACCCTGCTTCACCACACCACCCTCATCCAGACCGCCGGGCTGCTCCACTATAGCCTGGGAGAGCAAATCAACTACCTCCGGGCAGGGCTTTAGCTGAGCTTTCAGCCAATTCATTGAGCGAGCAGACTCAAGCACCTGCCGAAGCTTTGGTATTATCTCCAGGCTTCGTCGCAGGGCAACTAGCTCACGCGGAACAGCAAGAGCGCCCTTCACCCTGTTAATCAATCGCTCAAGGTCAGCCACCTCTCCAAGCAAGGAAATGGTCTGATTGCGAGCCAGGGTATGAGCATAGAACCAATCAATGGCATCCTGTCTCTTATCAAGCTCGGTTATATCAAGCAGGGGCTGCCCAAGCCACCTCTTTAACAATCTGCCTCCCATAGCTGTTCTGGTCAGGTCAATAATTGATAGAAGCGAGCCACCAACGGTTCCAGAGCGACTGCTATAGAAAAGCTCCAGGTTTCTCTGGGTTTGCACATCCAGCGCCATAAATGAATCAGTGGAGTAGGTAGTGAGCCGGGTTAGTTGCCCCAGAACCCCCTTCTGCGTTTCCTGAATATAGTGAATAATAGCGCCGGCAGCTCTGAGCGCAAGGGGTAAATGGTCACAACCATAGCCCTCAAGGGTAGCTACGCCAAAGTGCTCCAGCATTGTTTGACGGGCTACCTCCGACTCAAACCAATAATCCTCAAGACGAGTTACTGAGGCAGCCAACCTCAAATCAGATAACTCTGAGCTACTGGCAGCGATAATCTCCGAGGGCTTAAGTCGCTCCAGCTCAGGAACAGCTCGGTGAAATGGAACCTGGGTAGTGGCAAATTCGCTGGTTGTTATGTCAACATAGGCTATGCCTACTTCCTCTTCTCCCAAGACCAGGCTGGTTAGATAATTATTGCTCTTGCTATCAAGGAGACTGGGCTCAACTACCGTGCCCGGGGTTACCACCCGAACCACATCACGCTGAACCAAGCCTTTAGTCTCACCTGGCTTAGTCACCTGCTCACAGATAGCAACCTTATAACCGCGATTGATTAACCTAGCCAGATAGTTATCCAGGGCATGATAGGGGATGCCGGCCATAGGCACCCGATGCCCCTTGCCCATCTCTCTGGAGGTAAGGACAATCTCCAGCTCCCGAGAAGCAAGCTTGGCATCCTCATCAAAGGTCTCATAGAAATCGCCCAAGCGGAAGAAGACAATAGCCTGAGGGTATCTTCGCTTAATCCTGAGATACTGCCGCCTGATAGGGGTTGAGCCCTCTTTCATTGCCACAGCCTAATTCTACTAGAATTCACCGCTAAAAGGAAAGATGCATAGCACTTGACACGCCCAGGATTTTATGATAGCGTATTAACTCAGAGATAGATGCAACCAATTGCATTAACTACTAATTGCAGATAATTTTAGATGAAGCTTGCCACGGGCAAGCCTTATAAACGCCAATTATTGCAATTAATTGCAATAAGAGTTCCGGCTGCAAATCGGAACAGGGCAATAGTTTTTGCCTATTTGTGCAAGGAGGCAAAATGACCACTTTTCGGATAGATGTTTCCAGAGAAACGGGAACAGTAACGCTGTGGATGGAAGCCCCCTGCGGTTTCAAACCCATTATAGGTTGGGCTCATGTGGAAGGGGTAAAAGAGTTCGGTGATATGCTCTTAGACTTCTATAACGCCAGAAAGGAGGATAACCACAGAGTAAAACAGGTTTCCGACAACTTGTTGAGACAAGCCCTTGGTGATGAGAAATAATTTTTTATCGCTATTTGCAACTGATTGCAATTACTACAAATTTCTTGAAGGAGGAACGATGAAAGGAAAAACGATTGTAACCTTGTTGGCTCTGGTTATACTGATGAGCGGCACCCTCCTGGGATGCGCTTCGCCTGCCCCAATGGCGCCGCCGGGAGAGGTACCAATAGTCAGCGATTACCCCGATTTAAAGCCGGTGGCTGACTTTGTTGGTGAGGAGAACCTGTCGGTGCTGCATTTACTGGGATTCAAAGCCTCAGAGAGGGCAATAAGCAAATTAGGTTTTGAGAGGGGTGACCCCAATATTCTGGCATTAACAGACGCCGGATATATAGCCGAAATCGGGGACTATACCACCGAAAAAGCCCTTGATGGGATAATGATGACCGCTGGCACTTCCCGAGGCAGAGGTAACTTAGTAAATGTGCACAAGCCTTATAATTCCCCACTATGGTTTGCCTTTTTCGATAAGAAGAGCAAGGACTGTGTTTACCTCGAGGCCGATAGCAGAGTTATTGAGGATTACCTGAACAGAGAGAAGACAGATAGAGACACCGCTTTAACCGATTTCATGGAGCTCAAGGACAATGAAATCTTCACCAGAGTCACCAAAGAGAATATCGATGCCGATAAGCTACTCAACAACCCAGAGGCATGGCAAGAGAAGATGGTTGCCAAGGTATTTGGCGGCAACGAATTCAGCCTGTTTACCATATCTAACCTTTGGGCTATGGGTTTGCCCAACGATTTTCTCAAGGTGGCTGAGCTTCACGACCATATCTGTCCAGGATTAACAAGCGGCTATCTGATAGCCGAATATGTAAAAGAGAATCTTCCCACCCCAGACCCCAGGAATGAATATACCGTCATAGCCATTCCGCCCTGGTGCAAGGATGACGCCCTGATACAGATTTTTGAGACCAATGTTGGGCACAAGCGGCTATATGTTAAGCACCTAACCAAGGAACAAATGGGGCAACTTCCTGAAGATGCCAAGAATGTGGCTAATATCTTTATTAGATGGCCGGAGGGAGCAGAAAAGGGAGACGGAATAGTGGTGGCTTTTGATTGGGATAAAGCATATGAAGGAAGTGGAACAAGTCCGAAGGATTTAAAGTCCTTTGACACCTATAAGTGGTGGTGGGTGAGGCTGAAGATGGACATATGGATGATGGATTACCTGGATAAACCAGAAGAGCTGATTTCCACCATAAAGACTTTTACTGTTAACAGTGAAGAGCTAGAGAATCTAAAAGCAGCCGGGGTAAATCCTCTGGTTGAGCTCGGTATTATGCCATGACCATAGCCATATATAAAGGGCTTGACAAAAGCGATAGAGTATGATAGGATTTCAGTTGCAATCAGTTGCAATAAGCTTCAAAGGTAAGAAAGGAGTATGAAGAGATGTGCGCTCCGATAACTGTAACTACTGGAGGAGCCATTGGCAGTTGCACTGGGATATGTCAGGTGGCACCCCAAATTACCGGCTTGGTAGCTATCCTCGCCGTCCTAGTCTGGAATTTCAGGAGTTCAATAGGCAGGACGTTAAGCTTTAGAAAAGCAAGTGGTTAGTTAGTTATTACTATCTTCCGGGCTCACTCGCTGATAGACCAGCCACAAAGCCTTGCTAGTGAGGGTTTTGTGGCTTATTTTCAATAAAGACCTTAATTCTATCCCCGGCAAAAGTTCGGCAACGAGATGTTCAGATTATTTCAGTATTTGACATTACAGGTCGAGCCTACCGCCGCGTGTAACTTGGATTGCAAAATATGTATGAGGCGGAACCTGGGAAGACCTAACACTTCCCTCTCCCTTGATAATTTCAAAAAGATACTTGATTCAGGCAATTTTCGTTATGTTGGCTTGCACGGCTGGGGCGAACCCCTGTTAAATCAGCAGTTGTTTGAAATGATAGAGTATGCTGAGACAAGCGGAGTTGGCACTAATCTCACTACGAACGGGACGCTAGTCCGAGAAAATATGAATGGCATCTTCGGCAGCGGTTTAAGGGAGATTGCCTTCGGAGTATATGATAAAGACCTCCTTTCGCAGTGCTCGCCCCAGATTGATGAGCTAATAAGGGAGAAAAAAAGGCGCCGCTCTAAAAGACCGAAGACCTACCTTGATATCACCATATATCAGGAAAATCTGGGGCAAATTTTGGATTTAGTCGAGCTTGCTCCAGAGTTGCAAATAGACGCAGTAATTCTTCATAGGCTATTTAATGTGTATAAAGTAGATGCAGCTATAAAATACATTTTAGACGAGGAAGAAGATGAATTATTTGCTGAGATAAGGCGACTGGCAAAGACATTGAAACTAGAGGTATATATACCGCCAAAGCATTCTTACCCCTGCCGAATCGTTAAGCGCAGTATCTTTGTTACCGCCGAAGGCGAGGTTACCCCTTGCTGTTTCCTACCGGAATTTCACCTAGACAACGCACTTGAGAGCAGAGTGAGGGAGATTATGCACTCCAAGGCATACGCTGACTTCGTCAAGAATATGAAGACGCATCCTATATGTAGTAGGTGTCAATGGTGACGAAGAAGCGGTCCTATTTTAGCCTGTCTGAATGGGTGATAATCATTTTGCTGGCTTTAGCCAGCGCCTCACTAAATACCTATTTACCCATAAAGAGTATAACTGAATATTTAGGCATCCCGGGACCAGCGGCGGGGATGGCACTGCTTGGTGGGGTCATCTTTGTGTTATGGATATCTCTCGCCTACCAGATTACCAAGAAAAAATACAGTGGAATTATCACCTCTGTTTTCATAGCTTCCATTTGCCTGCTCATACACCCATGGTATGGGGTTATAGAACCAGCCTGGTTCAGTATCTATGGCATTGCTGCACTTCTTGGCATGGGGGTAATTATTGAGCTAACAGGGTTTAAGCCCTCATGGTTGGCTATAGTTGGCGGGGGGTTGGGGAATCTAGCCTGCTTGGGGATAACCTGGCTGGCTATAGGATTTCACACCAGCATGTGGATACCATCAGAATTTGCCCCATTTCTCGCCTTGGTCGCTATCATTTCGGGGAGTGTCGGGGTATTGCTAGCCCGCGGCATTAGCCTATTGCCAAAAAGTAGTTGAGGAAAGGGGATTTTTATCTATCTCGCCCCCCCACTTTATCCCCCTCCCTTGATAAGGGAGGGGGAAGTAGTTGTATAAGAGAGGCTTCGCCTCTCTTCAACTCTCCTTTGGTTTCCTCCTCCTTCAAAGGAGAGAAGGTATTAAAAAGAGGGGCTAAATTAACTCTTCCTTTAAACCTTTGAAGTCAACAGGTCAGTTTAACAGCATCCGCCCATATGAAGGTTTTCGAGCCTATCCTGGCCCCGGGGACAATAACTATTGACACTTGCTGAAGCGCAGTATATTCTTATGCCAACAATAAATAAGGAGGTATATTCAGATGGAAAAGACTTCCACTGGGCTGGCTGAAAATGTTGCGGGGCTGTTATGCTACGTTCTGGGCTGGATAAGCGGTCTTGTGTTCATCTTAATAGAGCAGGAAAATAAGCTTGTCCGCTTCCACGCTATGCAGTCGATTATTGTCTTCGGCACCCTTACAATTGCCAACTTTATCCTCGGCTGGATACCTTTTATCGGGGCTTTTCTTATCTGGCTTATCTCATTGCTCGGACTGGTGCTTTGGATAGTCTTGATGATTAAGGCTTATCAGGGAACAAAGTATAAGTTACCCTGGTCAGGTGACCTAGCCGAGAAATGGTTGGGTTGACACAATTAACAAATATCCAGAATTTTCAACGAGAAGCAAAGGGTATTCCTAATCCTGATAGTATCGTATTTTATACTTCCATACGGAGGTTGCCATAGGAAACTAGAGTGTGAACTCTTGGGCGTGAGGAATGTGGTTACCACTTTGGAGAGTGAGCTAGTATTAGTAAAAGGAATCAGACTAACCACTACCAGTCGGAAGTGCTTTTGTCCCTTTTTCTGTAAAAATAAAAACTATCCCTTACAGCTCAGCTTGCAGAAGCGTCTCAGTATCCTGGACACCTTGTATACCACGGACCTCGCCAACGATTGTCTTGACTAGCTGAAAAAGACTCTTAGCTTCAGTTATGGCTATTGCGTCCCAATGTCCGAACACAAGGTTCACTTCCAGCACTCCTAGGGTGGCGCGAATCTGGGACAGGGCATCTGCTTCCAACCCTGGGACCAGCTTGATGAGAATATATCCCTTGACCATTTGTGGCTATTGTATTCCTTATTAAGTCTGTTGGCAAGTGGAAAATTGGTGACCCCATCCCCCTTTATCCCCCTTCCCTTTATTAAGGGGAAGGGGGACTTATTATGTAAGAGGGGCTTCGCCCCTCTTCAACTCTCTTCTGGTTTCTCCCTCCTTCAAAGGGGGGAGGATATTAAAAAGAGTGGTCGACAGAGTCGCCTCAGGCGAGCTCCACCCCTCTCAGATTGCCCTGCTAAGAACAACAATATGGTATTGAAGATATCTAATGATATAAGCTTAGTTCATTGGATTACCAACTAAAGGAGGAAACTAAGTCATGAAAGGGACATGCCAACAAAAGTTTGAGTACAGTGCTAGATGTTTTACATGGGCTTTCGGGCTAATCCTTGCAGGAGCGTCTGTTTCACAAGTGGGGCAGATTCTACCCGAGCACACTTATACCATGTTAGCCATTTTATACTGCATCTTCGCTGTGGCTGCACTTATAACATGGTACTTTGATATAAAGCGATTGAAAAAGGATAACTGAAGCAGAATTAATATCATCCCCTCAGATACTCGTCTATGGAGGCGGCGGCGCGTTTGCCGGCGCCCATGGCGCTAATTACAGTCGCGGCACCAGTAACTATGTCACCACCAGCCCAAACCTGCGACTTAACTGTCTTACCGGTCTCCTCATCAGCCACCACAGTGCCCCACCTGGTTGTCTCCAGACCGTCGGTGGTAGAAGCAATAAGGGGATTGGGCGTTGTGCCCAGGGCTACTATTACCACATCTACATCAATGATGAACTCGCTCCCCTCCTTAACAATGGGGCGGCGCCGACCGCTATCATCAGGCTCACCCAGCTCCATCTCATAGCACTCCATGCCAACCACCCAGTTTTGCTCATTGCCAAGCATCCGCTTAGGATTAGTCAGTAGCTTAAACTCAATACCCTCTTCCTGAGCATTCTCCACTTCCTCTCGACGAGCTGGCAGTTCTACCTCGGAGCGACGGTAGACAATATAAACCTCATCGGCACCGAGCCTGAGGGCACACCGAGCTGAATCCATAGCCACATTCCCACCGCCAATTACGGCCACCTTCCGCCCCACCTTTACCGGTGTATCATACTCAGGAAAGCGATACGCCTTCATCAGATTGACGCGGGTCAGGAACTCATTTGCCGAATAGATACCGTTAAGGTTCTCACCTGGGATGTTCAAAAACATGGGTAATCCAGCACCAGTGCCCAGGAAAACAGCATGGTAATCATTATTTAGTAACTCATCTAAAGTTACCAATTTACCTATTACTGAGTCTAATTCAACCTTCACCCCCAAAGAGGCAACATAATCAACCTCAGCCTGAACAATATCTTTAGGTAATCTAAACTCAGGGATACCATACATCAGCACCCCACCAGCCACATGCAGCGCCTCAAAAATGGTAACGCTATGCCCAAGTTTGACTAAATCAGCCGCCGCAGTTAGTCCTGCCGGTCCTGAGCCAACCACAGCTACCTGCTTACCGCTCGGCGCAGGCTGTGCTGGCAGCGAGCTTGCTGACTGCATATTAGCCCGTTCCCAGTCAGCTACAAACCGCTCCAAACGACCAATAGCGATAGGAGCATCCTTTTTAGCCAGAGAGCATGTAGCCTCACACTGTGTCTCCTGAGGACAGACCCGTCCACAGATACCTGGCAGACTATTTTTATCCTTGAGGAGCTTTACTGCTTCAGGCATATCGCCCTCGCGGATAGCATTAATAAAACCAGGGATGTCCACCTCTACCGGGCAGCCCTCGGTACAGGAACGCTTGGGACACTGGATACAGCGGTTTGCCTCGGCTTGAGCTTGCTCAGCACTATAGCCCAAGGCAACCTCGTTGAAATTTTTACTCCGTATCTTGGGGTCTTGCCTGGGCATTGGCTCTCGATTCAAGTTAAGTTTCGGCATGGATACTTACCTCCAAAACTCCTATTTAAGAATGCCACTTTGAGACTGCCATTGCTCAAAAGAACACTTTTCCTCATCCAGGTAGATACGCTGGCGAGCAAAGAGTAAATCCCAGTCCACTTGATGCCCATCAAAATCAGGGCCATCAACACAGGCAAATTTAGTCTCACCACCAACAGATACCCGACAGCATCCACACATGCCGGTGCCATCTACCATTATGGGATTCAGGCTAACAACGGTCTTAACCCCAAATGGCTCCGTGGTCTTGGAGCAAAACTTCATCATAATGCTTGGGCCGATAGCGATAACACGGTCAACCTTCCCATCACCTTCAAGTAGCTCCTTCAGGGGCTCGGTTACCAGTCCTTTGCGAGCATAAGAGCCGTCATCAGTAGTAACTATCAACTGGTCGCTGACACGGCGCAACTCTTCCTCCCAGAAGAGCAACTCCTTATTCCGAGCCCCCATAATTGAGATAACCTGATTCCCTTTTGCTCTCATAGCTCTAGCAATAGGCATTATAGTAGCTACAGCAAATCCCCCGGCAACACAGACCACGGTACCAAATTCATCAATATGGGTAGGTAAACCCAGCGGTCCAATAAAATCAGTAATGAAATCGCCAGTCTGGAGCAGAGCTAATTTATGCGTTGTGGTTCCCACTTCCATAAAGACGATGGTGACACTACCCTCTCCCTCGTCCCAGTCGGCAATCGTCAGCGGAATACGCTCGCCCTTTTCATCAATCCTGATGACGACAAACTGCCCTGGCTGAGCCTTCTTGGCTACAGCCGGGGCTGCAACCTTGAAAAGGTGAATATTGGGCACGAGGTCTTGTTTCAACAATATCTTATACAACTGCTTCTCACCTCCTCATCTTAATGCCATCGATAGTTAATTTAACATCATCCATTAGATACACCAAAAATTAGGCTATCTCCGAGATTTCCTCTTCAGGGATAACCTAATTCCTCTTGCACCTTTTGAAGATTGCTCATGTATATTCAATCCAAGACTATAATTTATCACCAAATGGTGAATAATTCAAGTCTTTTCAACCTTCAAGCCCATTGCCTAATTGTCATTAAAGGTATATGATAATAAGTACCATAATCGGAAAGAGAAAGGGGTGATAGTTAGCGCTAATTATTAAAATAAAATTTGCCAAATTTGATTACGCCAACCGGACATTTCCAGCCCTCACAATAAAGGTCTAAACTGATATCGCTAGAAGTAATCTTCTGAGGTAATAATAATGGTCATCGAACTGATTCACATTGGATTCGGCAATATACTAGCAATGAATAGAGTTATTGCCATAGCTTCACCAAATTCCGCACCTACCAAACGCACCATCCAGGAAGGGGAAAAAAGGGGACTGCTAATTGATATGACCAGTGGCAGAAGGACTAAGGCAGTTATCTTTACCGATAGCGGGCATATTATCAAGGCTGCCCTCGCCCCAGAAACCATTACTGGCAGATTACAAATAAGTCGAGGGGGCTCAATGCTAAGACCAGAGCCAAGCGATGAAAAAGACGAGCCATAAAAGTGAGCTCCCCTTTAACCTCCCGTCAAAGCCTTTACTTATAGTCCTCTCCGGTCCCTCGGGGGCGGGAAAGGACGCAGTTTTAAGCAGAATGAAAAAATCGGGCTACCCCGTTGAATTTGTTACCACAGCAACCACACGTCCTCAGCGGACTGGGGAAAAAAATAATGTCGACTACCACTTTGTCTCCATGGAAAGTTTCCAGAGGATGATTGAAAACAAAGAGCTACTAGAGTGGGCAAACGTCTATGGCAACCGATATGGGGTGCCTAAGCAACCAGTCAAGCAAGCGCTGGACAGGGGACGAGATATAATAGTAAAGGTTGACATTCAAGGAGCGGCTACTATTAAAAAAATCCTACCTCAGGCGGTATTTATCTTTCTCGTGCCCCCATCAATGGAAGAAGTTGCCACCAGGCTCAAGCAGCGCCACACTGAATCGCCCTTCGACCTAGCCCTGCGCATAGAAACTGCTGAGGAAGAAATAAAACAACTACCCCTATTTGACTATGTAGTGGTGAACAAACGGGATGAAATTGACCTGGCGGTATCAGACATTAAGGCTATCATTACTGCCGAAAGGCGCCGAGTAGCTCCCAGAGAAATCAGTTTATAAGCCGATTAGGATATCATTCCCAGCAGCCGGGCAAACAAATAACCCAGTCCCCCACAGATAGGAAAGGTTAGTATCCAGGCAGCAATAATATTACCTGCTACTCCCCAGCGCACCGCAGAAAATCGCCTAATAGCACCTACCCCCATAATAGATGTGCTCATGCAATGAGTAGTGCTCACCGGAATACCCAGATGTGAGGCTATCTCAATAACTGTAGCCGCCGAGGCTTGAGCGGCAAAGCCATTAATAGGTTGAAGAGCAGTAATCCTTAACCCCAATGTTCTAATGACTCGCCAGCCACCAACAGCAGTGCCCAAGCTTATGGCTAATGCTGATACAACTATCACCCACCAAAAATTACCCCCGAACCCAATTTCATCCCAAACTGTAGCCGCCTGCCCAGACTGACCAATCTGCTGATAATAAATTACCAGTGCCATGGCGATGACACCGATGGGCATCTGACCATCATTCTTACCATGGCTATAGGCTATAAAGGCAGAAGAAAGGATTTGCAGATTGCTAAAAATACCTCGTATCGTGGCGGGGGCTCTTCGCCGGAATAGCCAAAGTAAAATAACCATCAGGGCAAAGCCACCAGTAAAGCCGAGGACAGGAGCCGTAACCACTGCTGACAGAGTCTGTGTCAAACGGGAACTCCATCCCCACATCACAGCTCCGCTACCCGCCAGGGCTATCCCAGCGGCAGCCAATCCGGCAACAAAGCCATGGGTTATACTTATCGGTAGGCCATAGTAGGTAGCTATAGTGCCCCAGACAATAATTGAAGCCAAAGCAGCAATCACTGGCACATACTTGAACTCTGAGATAACTTCTGGGGCTAGAATCCCTTTACCAATGGTCATGGCAACCGCCAGACCAGTAGCTGCGCCAGCCAAATTAAAGAAGGCAGCTAGTATTATGGCGTTTCGTGGGGAAAGAACACGGGTGCCAACCACAGCAGCAATGGCATTGGCGGCATCATTGAAACCATTAACTACAGCAAAACCAATAGCAAGGGCAATAATAAGGATAAGAAGCCAGAGGGAAGGGTCAAGCATGCTTGAGGGCTACCCCCTCAAGGACATCAGCCACATCCTCACACCTATCGGTGGCACTCTCCATATGCTCGTAAATCTCGCGCCACTTGATAACCTGAGCGATATCCGTAGAATCATCAAAAAGCTCAGCCATCGCTGCGCGAAATACCCTATCAGCTACATTCTCTAATCGATTAATCTCCACACACTGTTTGAGAACCTGGCTTAACACGATACGCTTCTGTAACTGAGGCATTACCTTTTCCACCTCAGACGCTGCCTGCACTATGATATCGGCTAGCTCCTTAGCCCGTTGGCCTGGACGGTCAACATTATAGAGAAGCATAGCATCAGCTGCTGCATGAATAAAGTCGGTTATATCATCCAGAGTATGAGCCAGCAGGGCAATATCCTCCCTGTCAAATGGGGTAACAAAGGTGCGATGCAACTGTGCCATAATCTGATGAGTAATAGTATCTCCGTTGTGCTCCAGCTCAGTTATCTCACCCACTCTTCCCTCAATATTCTTCCAGGTATCAACCATCTCCTTCAGCACCTGAGCTGCTTTTACCGCATTCTGGGCACTTTCTTGAAAAAGGTCGAAGAATTTCTCTTCACGGGGAATAAAAGGAAACTTCACACTCTAATCCTCCTTTGCCCACAGAGACATATTAAAATAACAAACGGATTGGAAGCTGGAAAGTGAGAAGGGTAAAATCCACCATATCAATTCCACTATGAGTTTAGTTGAGAGATATGTAATTGTCAAGCAATAAAAATTATTGACAGCCAGCATATAGAGGCATAAAATTTTCCAATTGCGAGCTATGTGGTAAAATCGAGTAAAGTGATGAAATATGCTCAATAGTTGGCGACCCAAACCTGGCGACAAGACTTTTCGTCCACGACGAATTAGACGCTACCGATTAAGACGAATATTAGGTGTCCCTGCTCTATTTAGTGCCGGCTATGG
>JADHWY010000016.1 GCA_016783245.1 Dehalococcoidales bacterium
ATCGCCAACCATCTGTATCTTTTGGTCCATGGTACAGGTCTCCTTCCAAGGCATAAGCAACACCTCCTGCCTATACCTTATCACCTGTTACCCATGTCCCAGGTTTATTTTGTTACCATTCTACCCGGTTTGCACCCTTGTTCCCCCTCTCCTTCAAAGGAGAGGGGGAGGGATATTAAAAAAGAGAGGGGCTGACGCCCCTCTTAAACGCTCCTGCCTCTCCTAAAAACTAACTTTTTTCTAACTTCTGCCTTGTGTGGCCATGTTGACAAAGACATAAGTCAGAACTAGGATTAGTGTTAGAGCATATCTACCGAAATCCAGCATGGGGAAGCAAAATTATGGCCCTATTAGACCTGTTGAAACACAGAAAAAGCATTAGGAGTTACTTGGATAGAGTTGTTGAAAGAGAAAAGATTATGATGTGCCTTGAGGCAGCAAGAGTTGCCCCTTCCGCCTGTAATTCACAGCCATGGAAATTCATAATCGTAGATGATAGGGAATTAAAGAATAAACTATGCGACGCCGCTTTTAGTGGAATATATTCGGTGAACTCTTTTTGCAAAATGGCTCCAGTTATAGTCGCTGTCGTCTCCGAGAAGTCCAAGTTCTTAGCTAGAATAGGCGGTATGTTCAGAGGCACAAAATATTACCTCATAGATATAGGGATAGCTTGTGAGCATTTTGTATTACAGGCCGAGGATTTAGGCCTTGGAACGTGCTGGATAGGCTGGTTTAATGAACAGGCTGTAAAATCGATATTGAATGTCCCCCGGAATAAGAAAATAGACATCCTGATAGCTTTGGGCTATTACGATAGGGAAAATGTATGTCTGGAAGATGATAGAGAGCCGATGGATAAAATCGCATCCTTTAATTCTTACTGACTCCTTTTGACCTTCCCATTTCGATATGTGTAATGTAAACCCTCCGATTCTCCTTGGCAGAGTGCTGAGGAGCCAGGAGCCAACTCTCTATGCCTAATGCACACAACGCCCCAATAACTGCTGTAATCGCGCCTCCAATAATTGAACCACTCATAGCAGATAACATAATCTTCCTCCCCCTGCATATTGAAACAATAGGTAGTGCTTATTTCTAGGGCTTTGATGACGCTCCTTTCATGTTGCTTGCTTGTATATAGGGCTGGTAGAATGTGTGCCATGAACATTAGCCCTGAAATTATCAGCCTTATAGATGAAATCAGGAATGACAAGACTCACGGTGCCAGCCAGTTGGCTAGGCAGGCAATGAGTGTATTGAAGATTGCTGCCGAGCATAGTCAGACAGATAGCGTTGAGCAATTTTTATTGGAGCAGAAAGAGGTAGGGGAGAGATTAATGTCAACCCGTCCCGCTATGGCGCCGGTGTTTAATATCGTCAGTCGTTTTTTGGGCACTGCGTCCGAAGTTTCAGTTGATATAGGTTTGGATTCAATTAAGAGCTTAGCCATTTCTAAGGCTGATGAATTAGCTAACAATTCTTTACAGGCTATAGCTCAGATTGTGAATTATGGCTCTGAACTGATTACTGACGGCGACAGGATAATGACTCATAGCTATAGTTCAACCGTAGTGGCAGTATTAAGTAAAACGTTTACCAAATATAAGCATATTGAAGTAATCGCTACCCGGTCAGGCCCGGGTCGCACCGGCGAAAGGATTGCCCAGGAGCTCGGGCTCTATGGATTACCCGTCGCCTTTATTGATGATGCTGCCGTTGGTCTTTACATATCGGCGGTGAATAAGGTCATGGTAGGTGCCGACAGGGTATGTGCTGATGGCAATATTATTAATGGAATAGGAACCTGCCAACTAGCCCTGGCTGCTAAAAAAGCGGGCATCCCCTTTTATGTATTATGTGAGACACTCAAGTTGGACCCTGTGCTAAGGAGTGATGAGGTTGATTTGGAAGAAAAAGAGCCGTCTGAAGTTGTTGAACCGGGAAGGTTGCCGCCACAGGTAAGGGTTAGGAATCCCTACTTTGATATTACACCGCTAGAGCTGGTCGCCGGAGTAGTAACAGAGAATGGGATACTTACGCTAGAAGAGGTTGTTAATTATATAGGGAAGCAGTCAGCTAAGGATGGCTAGCTCTTATATACCCGGGCTAATGTCTCCTTGAGCATAGGCACGGTTTCATAGTTATCTATATCTTTGGGTGCTATCCACCTCGCCTCTTTATGTTCCCAGTCAAGCTTGATTTTATCCCTGTCTTTTATGTGGAAAAGATAAGGGTGAACCACCCATCTAACACTGAGCCTCTTATCTTCAATGGGCTGTGGTCTGCCCCTTTTTATTAATTCAAGGTCTTCTCGGGATAAGCTGGTTTCCTCTTCTATCTCGGTTAGGGCTTGCTCATCGGCACTCGTCTCTATATAACCGCTAACCCCTGCCCACCTTCCCTGATAGCTGCCAACCTGCTCACTGCGGCGCAAAATGAATATCTCATTTTCTGATTCAAGAAAGCAGGTAACCACCTGTTTTTCCTTTAGCATAACCATCCCTATTTTAAGCTTAATAGATACTCTTTTAGCCAGCTTAGGGCTGCCTCAGCGGCGCTTCGCTTATTTTGCTCTCGGTCTCCATGGAAATTGTGCTTCCGGCTATAAGTTCCCACCTCGTGTGATAATCCGATGTAGAATAGCCCAACTGGCTTTCCCGGCGTAGCCCCGCTAGGTCCGGCAATACCGGTGTCAGCTAAACATATATCGGCGTCTAGTATCTTTCTGCCGCCCTGTGCCATCTCCTCAGCTACCTGTGAGCTAACGGCACCATACTGGTTGATAGTATCCTCTCTCACTCCCACCACTTTAATCTTGACCTCATTACTATAGGCAGTAACTGAGCCCTTATAGTAGTCGGAGCTGCCAGGGATATTGGTTATTCGGTGGGATATTAGCCCGCCGCTGGCTGATTCAACGAGCCCCAGGGTTAACCCTTTCTGGCGGAGTAGGTCGCCCACTTCTTGCTCTAGGCTCATATAAACCTTTCCATCAAGGTGTATATTATCTCTTCGTCTACTTGATTGCCATCGTTGCTAAGTTTTTGTATAGCATGCTCCACGGTGCTATGTTTGTGCAAATTATATAGGTCATCCAGTTGGTCATATATACCAACCCTTCTGCCAACCATGAAGTTGTGTTTCTCTTCGGGTGATAGACTCTGGAATCTAGCTATGGAAGCCAGCATTTTCTCCTTATCCTGGGGCAATTTCCCCTCAATCTCCTGAAGCAGGTTGGTAATATGGTCACTGACAAAGTATGAGTGACAGTCAAGGTGTTCAATGAGCAGTTTTTCCTCTTCTACAATTTCCTCGTCTGTTGCCCGAATAAAATTGCCGTTTTTAACCTCATCATATAGTGGCATGCCCTGCTTGATAGTTAGGGTTCTAACCCTTATAAAGTCAGCGTCTATCTCGTTTAATACCCTAGCGGTTTCAATGGCATGCTCCCGCCACATCTCCTTCCCTCCCAAGCCAAGGACAACATATTCACATAGTGAGATACCTGATTCTACTATCTTTCTTCCTCCCGCGATGTGTTCAGCGGCAGTAACCCCCTTATCCATATATTGAAGTACGGGGTCATAGCCTGATTCCAGCCCGATATGCAGTCGGGAAAGCCCAGCCTGGTGAAGTTGTATTAGCTCCTCCAATTTCTTTTTGGCTGCTGTCTTGGACCTGCCATAGCAGGTCACCCGAGTGATACTAGGCAAGGTTTGCTTCAAGAACCTTATTATTTCAGCCAGCTCATTGGTCCTCATAATCAAGCTATTTGCATCTTGGAGGAAGGCGCTCGTGCCACCGGAGTAAAGCCACAGTGCTACATTAAAGAAGGCTTCATTTGGTGGATTATTGAGGACGGCGCCAGCCACCTCTTCCACCCTGCCCCCATGGCCGGATTTCCAGGAAGTCTCCTTTAGCTTGTCCTGTATCGCCTTGATGGTAGATATCTCTTGCTTTATCTCTTCCACCGACCTTAGCTCAAATTTTTTCCCCTTGTAAATATGGCAGAACTTGCACCGATTCCAGGGGCAGTTCCTGGTTACCCGAATGAGCAGGGAATAAGCCTCGCTCGGTGGTCTGATTGGTCCTAGTTCAAAGGACTCTGCTGTCATTTATTTTCCTCTTATAGCTGGCTGAATATATATTTCTTGACGAATTCAAAGTTATTCTTTACCTTTTCCTGTCCTATAATGATGTCCATATGACCGGGAAGCAGGTACTCGATTTCTAGCTGTGATAGCTTCAAAATAGACTGTTTAAGCTCATCGGCATTGCCACCGGGCAGGTCAACTCGCCCCGTATTTTGATTGAAAATGACATCCCCGCAAATCAGTATTTTCTCACTTTTGCAGTAAAAGCAGATGCTGTCAGAGGAGTGCCCCGGGGAATGGATAAGCTCAAATTCCAATTCTCCGGCGCTTAGCTTGTCATTATCAAGTAATCTATCTTCGGTAAACTCCGCGGTGGGAAGACCGAAGAACCTTGATGTTTGGATAACGGTGGTATCCCAGAACTTTTTCTGTATGGGATGGGAGACGATTTTGGCTCCTGAGATTTTCTTGAAGGCCTCATTCGCCCAGTAATGGTCACCGTGTAAGTGGGTATTAGTGATAATACCTATATCTTTGGGGTCAATGCCGTCCCTGTGTAAATCTTGGAGTAGTTCGGGTAGGAATTGAGTAAGTCCAGGGTCTATGATGATACTGATGTTATCTCTAATCACATAGGTATTGCAGTCTAGCATTCCCTTTTCTGGGTAAAAATATAGATTTTTTGTCAGTTTCATGTTATTATCACCTATTAGAGAGTAGCTAAGTTAGCCAGCCTCTCATTATATAGGAACTATAGGCTAAAATAAAGCACAAGGTTATCTAACATAGCCTGGCCTTTGATGGTATGAGTAGGGTCAAGAAAAGATGGCTCTATAGGAAGGAGGTTCTATTATGGGAATATTAGCCTGGTCATTTGGTTTCCTTGGCGGGTTGTGTATGGTGCTGGGCATCATCACTGTAACCGAGGTAATCTCTCCGCTCGGGGGGTTTACCTGGATGGCCTGGTTTGGGCTATCGTCGATTCTACTTTTAATCACTATCGCCTTCGCTGTTGGCGGCGGTGGCGGCGAATATTAATAGCCAAGTTTATCGGCTTTAAGGCGCTTTATAAAAGTGAAGTGCTAAGCTTTCTTCTTTCGGCGGCGCCAGTAGATAATGCCGAGTATCGTTCCCCAAACGGGGATGAAGATTATCAGCCAGATAGCCAAAGTGCCTAACCATTGCCCGAAGATAACAATGCCTCTGACAGCGGATTTGAGTGCTTCTAATGCGCTCCAGCCGGCACGAACTAATGGCTTGGCAGTAGCTTCAGGCTCGAGATACACTGAAATTAGGCTCATTGATGAGGTTCGCTCCAGATATTGCATCCGACCCTTGATTTGCTCTATCTCCTGGCGTACCCAGGACAAACTTTCATAGATTCTGAGGATATCCTCCACTTCCTCGGCTTTTTCCAAGAGGGCTAGGTATTGCTTCTCTGTTGCCTCGGCGTTCTTGAGTCTGGACTTGAGGTCAACATATTCCTCAGTAACATCACGGCTATCGGTGCTCTCTGATTTTACCCTTACCGCCAGCTCCCTGAGTTCAGTCAGCGCTAATTCAAACTTCCCATCTGGTACCCGAATGGAAATCCATCCCCTCATCTCCTCTTCCTCACCTGAAATTCGGGACGATACTACATAGCCGTCAAACCTCGCTGCAAGTTGGGCTATCTCGTCGCAGGCTTGAGTTATGTCCTCTACTACTAGAGACATATCCCCGGTGCGAACTATCATCCGCTCCTCGGCTGTTGAGGGTAAGCCCCCAACCCCAGCCTCCTTATAGACCTCTTCTGTTCCCGGTGGCATTTCAGGTGGTGGTGCTGGCATTGGTGCTGGGGATGGTGCCTTGGCACAGGAAACCGGCACCAGCAGTAGGCTGACCAGCACCAGCCCTATTATTAGCCTTTTCATAAGAGAACCTCCCTCTTATTATCTATACTCCACTATACTATAACGCTGAGGGAATGAAAAGGTTAGGGGGGTTCTTTGCTGTAATGGGCAAACCTTGGTGAATCATATGCAATAGACAAAAAGTAGTAGTTAGGTGGACCGTTCGAGCGAAAATTCCAAAGAGGAGGTTTAGTCCGCTTGATAATATGCAGATATTCAAATAGTTTTGCCTAGCCGTATTGACTTAAGTGGTCGAGCATTATATGCTTTCTTCAAATGTCGTCCATATTTAATGATGAACTCGCGCAAGCTAGACACAAGTTTCTCACCAACATTGGTAAAATCACACAGCTAGGCGTAATCAATAACGCAGCTAGTATTGCCTTCAATACCCATAAGGGTAGAAAAGCGTATCTTGAAGGTTATACTACAGATGAAATCAAGGGATATACACTTTTGTTCCCAGAGTTACAGGCATATATAGATAAGTATCGTACTCGTGAAGGCTTTTGGAGATGGTCACAAAGCCTGCCCCTCAAAATGAAAAGGCTGGTGCATCAGTACTCAGTAGTGTTTCTGGTAACAATCTTCGAGGCTTTTATAGGTGACGTTTTGTTGATCGTGTTTAAGAACAGACCTGAATGTTTATCAAGCGAAAAAATAATTACATGAGTAACCGCGACAAGGCTAGGCTTGCGGCGTGGTTGGTGGTCATTGAGTTTTGTTTGAGTGCTATTCGTGATGAGTTGGAATCCCCAGAGGTGTCCGTTGTCGATGACATAGATGGATTGAACGAGGATCTAACTACTGTTTATGGTGCTGTGGGATTGCTTCGGGTTCGATTAGGGATTGAGTAGAGTTGGTAGAGCTTGTCTCATCCCTCCACCCTCACCCACGGCCTCTTGTCATCGGTCAGTTAGAGTAAGCTTAGGAGCTCCTCTACGGTTAGTCCTGCTTCTCTAATTATGGCTCTTAGTGTCCCTTTTGGTAGGTCCCCAGGATGTAGGGGTATGGAAATAGGGTAGCGAATACCAGATTTATACATAATCACGTGGCTGCCTGTTTGCCTTCTTACTTCAAAGCCAGCTTTTTCTAAGGCTGCCACAACCTGCTTTGGTTTCAGAACCGGTAGTTCTCGTCTCATGAGGCGAAATCCCTAAATAGCAGCAACCTCAATAGATTCAAACTGCTCTGGGATAGGCACGTCTTTTTCCTTGGCTACAGCCAACCAGCCTTCCATAGCATCTTTTATCATCTCCATAGCTTTCTCAAAGGTTTCGCCATAAGAAATGCATCCAGGAAGGGAGGGAACAGTTATTGTATAGCCCCCTTCGGGTTCAGGCTGAAGTTCAAAAACAATACCACCCCGGATAACCTGAAAGGTTTTCATTTCAATAACTCCTTGTTGCTATTTAGCTATTTAAGTATACTACGCCACCGCCTAGACTATCAATGGAAATCTTATTTTTCTACCTCTACCCGTAGCCTCTTACCATCGGTGATAAATTCTATTGTTCCTTGCTCATCGGTGCAGTAGATATTCTCCGAGCCTAGCTTCTCATTTAGTCTCTCCATTACCTCATCGCTGGGGTGACCAAAGGGGTTATCGGCACCCACGGAGATAACGGCAAGCTGGGGGTTAACCACCGCCAGAAATTCCGGGCTGGTGGAGGTTCCTGAGCCATGGTGGGCAACCTTGAGCACAGTGCTAGTTAGGTCAACTCTACGTGTAATAAGCTCAAATTCTGCTTCCCACATTATATCGGCGGTAAGCAGGAAGCTCACCTTATCCATACATAATTGTAAAACCACCCCATTATTGTCTATGTCGGACTCGGTGCCAATTAAAAGAGGCGTTTGGGGATTAAGTACCCTTATCACTACCCCCTCCCCCAGGTCAATCTGCTGTCCGGCCTGAGCTATAGTGCATTCGATATCCTTTTCCTCAAGTAACCTGAGCCACTCCTCATATATATTGGACTTAAAATCCAAATCGGGATAGAGCACTTGCTTGACCTTGTATCTGTTTAGAACTTCTACCAGACCGGCAACATGGTCGGCACTGGGGTGGGTTAATACTACCAATTCTATGGTTCTATCCCAGAAGGGCATTTTATTGCCCAGTCCCAGCGTTATCGCTTGAAGGCTTGGTCCGCCATCAACCAGAACCTGCTGACTTCCTTGTTGAATTAGTATGGCATCACCCTGACCGACATCAAGGAAGCTTACATGAAGCTTGTCGTCGGGCATGGTGGTGGCGGTAACCGATGCCAGAATAGCTACCACCAGCAGTGGCGGGATAATCCATTTCTTTGGTAGTTGGGAAGCAAGGTCGAAGGATTTACTTGCCCCTGACTTTAGCCAGGTTGTAGCTTTGGACATCTGGTCACCTAACCTCTTCATATTGCTGCTGAGCCATATAGCTGTGGCAAGGGCTGGATAGTAAACCAATATCAGGGCGATGTCAACCGAGCCCACCTCAATGGATGATAGGGGGAGAGAAGCAAAAACATCTACCACCAGGAGCATATATGAAGTGAAGAGCCAGGCAAGCCAACCTATAGCTTGGGCGGCGGGTAGGGCAACAAGCCCTATGAGTCCAGCTAGAGCCCCGGTGACAATGATACCCGGCAGTGCCGGCAGGGCAAAGAATGTGGCAATGGGAGCAACAAATGAAATAATGCCGAAATAGTGGGCAATAAGTGGCCAGACAGCTAGGATTGCCCCCAGGGTTACACTGAAGCTGTCAGTAATAATACTAGCTATGGATACTGTTACCCCGTCTTCACCCAGAGTAGCCTTGACTGCTTTTCTGCCCATAGCCTGGAAAGGAGGAGCAAGGAAGATTAAGCCAGCCATAGCCAGAAAGCTCATTTGGAAGGAGGCAGCCCATAGGATTTGGGGGCTGATGCCTACCATTATAGCCGCGGCAAAAGCCAGGGAGGTAATGGCACTGCGCTGTCTACCTAGAAGCTCAGCAGTGAGGAACAGGCTAGCCATAATTGCTCCTCTGACCACTGGTGGGTTCATTCCGGTAAGTAAGGCAAAAAGCCAGATTGTGCCTAGTGCCAGCCAGATGTAGATGTAGTGCCTCCTGCCAAAGAGCCATATTCCGAGGCTAAGCAAGATACCAGCTACGATGCTGAGGTGGAGACCTGAGATAGCCAATAGATGGGCAGTCCCGGTGTGAGCAAAATCAGCTTTGGTTGGTGTGGGAATTGTATGTCGAATGCCCAGGATAATACCCTGAGCTAGCGATGCCTGTGGCTCAGGCAAAACCTCGGCCATGGTTTGGGATAGGCGGTTTCTTAGCGAGTAGACCCATTCCAGCGGCTTAACCCCTTTCCCCCTTTCCGAAATTTCTATCTCCGGGTAGAGCATGGTGGAATAGATTCCCTGGTGGGCTAGATAGCCTTTATAATCAAAGTCATCAAGCTGAGGCGGTGTCTCCGGTCTCCCTATTACCAGGAGCACATCGCCATACTCATAGGTGGGGTATCTTGGCACAAGTAGCAGAGCATTCCCTGATACCTCTTGCCACCCTTTATCCAGTCTTATTTCTGTGGCTGATAAGCGGATATGAGTAGCCTTGTCCTTGACTTCCGGGTCGGCTTTCACCATTCCCTTGATTTCAAGTGTTCCCAGGTCATTGTAGGACTGGAGGCAACGCTCATCTCCAGAGGGCAGGCTTGACTGAAAGCAGAAAGCGCCGCCGAAGAGGGCAATAAGGCAAATTGCTATTAAAAGTATTGCTTTACGATGTTGACCAAAGAGGAAAAGCAGGGGGAGGGGGATAAGCCCGATAAGGATGAGGGCTAGAGGCAGGGCGAATTTTGACCCCAGGTAGATACCAGCTACCCAGGCACAACTTAGATAGATAAGTGGCACAAGCCTCCGTCCTGAGTGTTAGTCGGCTACAGTAATCAGGTGTTTAATATGCTCGTAGGTAGCAGGTCCTATCCCTGCTACCTTAATTAGCTCATGAATATTGTGAAATGCCCCGTTTTGGTTACGATAGTCTATGATGCGCTGGGCTAAGGTTTCGCCAATTCCGGGCAGAGCCTTTAGCAGCCAGGCTTCAGCTCGGTTAAGGTCGATTTTTTGCGGCTGCTCTTCTTCCCCTATCCAGGGAATATAGATTTTAAGCCCGGTGAGGTCGGCATTACCAGTGGCGCCTCCAGCAGCTTGAATGAGAGCTTCTATACTGTCCCCGACTTCCAGGGGATAGAAGCCAGGATTACTCACTGCTCCACCAATGTAAATCTCACCTTGTAACTCTTGACTCGGTGGTATGGAAATCTCTATGGGCTGGGGTTGGCTATATCTTGACCAGGCTGCTATGCCACCAATAACAATAATGGCTATCAGCAAAACAGTAATCAGTGTCCAAAATTGGTCGAATTTACCTGTTGTCATGGAAGGCCTCCTGAAATCGACTGTGGCCAGTATAACATTGAAATGTGGTGGGCAACGGCATATTCGTCGCCCAGCTTTTATAAACTGTAGGCCTCTTTAAGCAATATGATGGGGTGGTCTACCTTGAGCCCGGTGCCGGCTTCTATTTGCAGCTTACAGCCGCCGCAATCAGTTACTACCCGGTCGGTGGGGTTTTCTTTGATTTCACTGTATAGTTTATTGGCTATCTCCTTTGACAGTTGGTAGTTAACCTTCTCATAGCCATAGGCACCACCCATCCCACAGCACTCGGTGCTTATCTTCTTTGTAGTAATGTCCGGGATTAGCTGGAGCAATTTGACAGTTACATCGCCTATTTCCTGAGCTCTCAAATGACAGGGTGTGTGGTAAAAAACGGTCTGGGGTATAGGGTGAAAATCGGTATCTAGTTCACCTCTATTATGTAGCAATAATAGATATTCGCTGAAATGGAATAAGTTCTGCGATACTTGCTTTGCCATTTCACTGCCCACCATCCATAGGGGGTAATCTCGCTTTATCATTAAGCCACAGCTAGAGCAGGTAGTGATGAGGGCATAGCCATCTGAGATTGCCTGGCTGAATACTCTGGTGTTATGTTCCATGTTTTTATACGCCCCCTCAGTATTCCCCTTAGCCATCATAGGTAAGCCACAGCATACCTGGTCGGGCACGATTACCTCAATCCCATTCTTTCGCAGCACCTTTACCATGGCTTCCCCTACCTCTGGATAGTAGTAATTGGCAAAGCAACCGGTATAGTAAGCTACCTTCTTGTTGTTGATTAAGTCCTCAGGCATTCTTCTTATTAAACCACTTTCTAAATGTCTGGAAGTGAAATATGGGCAGGTTGGTTCTTCTATCAATCCCGGTTATGATTTCCATAGGTATTCTCGCCAACTTAATCCTCATCATCCAGTTGCCGAGGGGTGCAAAAGCGGCGCCTAGCTTGGCTAACATCTCAGGCATACCCAGTATCTTATGCTTGAGCGACCTGCCATGCTTGCTGATGCGGTCTATCTTCGCCTGCCACATCAGGAGGGGAAGGTCAATATCCAGGGGGCACTCTAGCCGACAGGCTTCGCAATGGAGGCATACATCAATAGAGCTGCTTGTTCCATATAGGAGCTGGCTCAGGTAATTCTTCGGTGTCCAAATATAGTCAACCTCGGTGAAGGAGTGGCGAATGGGGCAGTGCTGATTGCATGCCCGGCAGCCTATGCATAAGAATAACTCCCCGAAATTACCCCTCAGGAGGTTAGTTCTACTATTGTCCAAGATGAGCAGGTGTAGCTCTTTCTCCCTGTCGCCCGGGGGGAGTGATAGCTCAGCTATAGATGGAGTCTTAGTTGGTTTGGGCTCGATACCCAGTAGCACACTCTCCATACCAAATATGCCCATACATTTGGTTTGGAAGGTGGCATCCTGCCTGCTTTTGACTATCTTATCTAGACCAACGACAAGGACAACCTTATTAGCCTGCCTCAAGTCATTATAGATATTGGAGAAATGCTGTAGAAAAAATACTGTGCCATCCTCGGCGGCTATAGCATTCACTCCCAGCAGAGCTAGGTATTTCTTGTTTTCAGTATCGGCTGGGCCAGCCATTTTTATGGAAACATCAAAGGTTCCCCTGAGGTTTTTGTCCTTTAAACCGGGAAGGTCCCAGTAATCAAGGATTTCTCTTTTCTTGGCCTCAAATTCATCGAGATAGGAGTTGATAACCGTGAAGCCATTGGCTATCAGCCCAGGTTTTAATTCTTGACTAACTATACTGGAGTTATTGGTGGATACGATTCTAATCTCGTCTGAGACTTCAGTGATATATCTTACGGCTTCAATATTATCAACTGCTGATTTTACCTCGACTTGCTGATATTGATGACCTAAGTTGGTTTGAAGCTCCTCAACAAGCGAGTTTATGTTTTGGCGAGCATGTTCTCGAATCTCTCTTAACTGCTGCTTAATGTCGTCAATACTTGGTGTCTCTGGGATAAGAGCTGCTTTCTGCCCACCTTCAAATAGCTTCCTGGCGGACAAATCCCTCTTTTGGGTTAGCTCTGGTTCCATTATCCAGATGGGTAAATCTTTGTTCATGTCTTCGACTCGCCATTAATTTATTGGGGCATCTTATGTAAGACACCCCAATAAGTCTGCCCCTTCTTTTGCACGGGGTCTGCGCTATACAGTGGCTATAGCTGCGGCAACCTTTTGCATTATACCGGTGAATTTCTCAGCTGCTGCTACCTGCTTTACTGCGCTAACCATACTGGCATCTACATACTGTATTGCCTCTGCTTCACAGAATTTGACACAAAGAGGGTCGCCATCACAGAAATCGCACTTGATTACCTTTTTGGCCAGGGTATCAAATGCCATAGCCCCAAATGGGCAGATGGCAATACACATCCGGCAGCCAATACATACATCATAGTCAATCTCTACCCTTCCCATCCCCCCATCTCGGGAGATAGCCTTTACTGGGCATACCACCATACATGGAGCTGACTCACACTGCTGACAGCTCATCGGTACGTAACGCCCTTCCATCTCCCACTTAACTATCTTTATTCGGCTTCGGGTAGGGTTGCTTACCCCTTCGTGTTTAACTGAGCAGACAAGCTCGCACAATCGGCAGCCGGTGCATTTTTCGTAATCTATCATCAACACTTTAGCCATAATTTAGTCCTCCCTATAGTATGTGCACAGCCTAGAGCATGTGAGATGGCTCTTTATCTATGTCTAGCTTCTTTGTGGTCTCGGGGTGGGGAACACCATTCTCATCCCAACCATGGTGCTCGTAGTATTCGTCTATCATCTTCTTGAGCTTCTCCCTATTTATCGTCTTTCCTTGGATACCTGGTATACCAAGCTTGGTTGGCTCGTCAAAGTAGCGGTCAACCAGCCAATCTTGGTCTCTGGTTAGTCCTTCTCTGAGATTAAATAATCGCTCCATATTGTAAGCCCGCTCCGCCACTGTCCAGATGTCCAGTGGCGACATCTCTAAGCCGGTATTGTAGTAAAGTAGCTTGGACCACTCCTCAAAGTTAGGCAGGGTTGCACCGAGGAAGGTAGTGTGATACTTGCATATACCGAGGCAATCCACTGCCTCATAGCACGTCTCATGCCAGAAAACCTGCCATGGTTTGCCTTCGTAGTCCCGGTAGTCTGAGGTGAGCGGACCGTCATAGGCAACAGGTTGACTATATATCTTTCGTAGGACAGGCTCCGGCAGATGATACAGGTCAATAGCTGGTCGACTTCTCAGGTGGTCGGAGCCCCTGGAAGCGGTAGCTATGCCCAGTGCCAGGGCTGGCGTTGGTCTTTCATCAGAGTGGAGGTTGCTCATTCCCTTGACATGGATGAGGTATTTGATTGAGCCCTTGCCTATCTTTTCAGCAGCTCGTAACCCGCCTTCAGCCAGAATATCGCCCAATCCTTCTCTTCGAGCAATGCGGTGAATCATCTCTATAACTGCATCATCGTTGCCGAACCTCAGTTCCAAGCCATCGGTATCTTTATCAGTGAGTATCCCCTTCTCGTAGAGTTCCATTGCCCAGGCGATGAGGCTACCAGTTTCTAAGAGGTCCATACCATATATATTTGTTAGGTGGTTACCTACCAGAATAGTAAGCGTGCTCCGGCAACCTGGCTCAGCGGCGAAGGCACCCTGCGCCGTATACTCTGGTCCTTCGTCGTAAACCCCCTTGTAGGGACCTTCAGGTATGATATATTTAGCTCGGCAGTGCACCTGACAGCCAAAGCAGCCAGTCATACCGATGACATATTCGTCAATTGCTTCCGCCTCAACATCATCGGCGTTTTCAAGTTGATTGAGCTGGAAGTTTCTAACCCTGACCAGACCTTGAGTGTTGGTTGCCCCCCAGATGAATGGGGTGCCTATTCTTCCCTGTGTCTGGGATACCTTGGCTGAGGTCACCTGAGTGATTACCTTCTTGTCGTAGTCTAGGGCTTCGGCAGGGTGGGCTATTTTTATATCCATAGTGCCCCTGACGGCGATAGCCTTGAGGTTCTTGGAGCCGAGGAGGGCACCCATCCCAGACCTGCCACCAGCATTCTTAATCTCGGTCATGACATTGGCAAACCTCACCAGCTTTTCACCGGCAGGACCGATGGTGAGTATTTTTATGTCTCTATCGCCAAGCTCCTCCCGGATAATCTGCTGGGTCTCGTGAACTGTCTTACCCCAGATGTTTTTGGCATCTCTTATCTCAATTTCGCCATTGTGAATCCAAAGATAGACTGGTTTTTCTGCCTTCCCTTTTATCACCAGGTGGTCAAAGCCAGCCCATCTCATCTCGGGGGCGAAGAAGCCGCCCATATTGGTGCTGCCGACAAAGCCGGTGAGTGGTGACTTGCCAGCAACATGGGTTCGTGCCGAGGCTGAAGCTAATGTACCCACCAGAATCCCGGCACTGACAAAAGCGACATTATCCGGTCCGAGGGGGTCAACCCCCGGCTTTATATGGTTGTACATTAAATACATATCCAGCCCTCGACCACCAAGGAATTTCTTCCTGATACTGATGGGGATGGGCTTGGTTTCAATCTCACCGGTAGTTAGATTGATATAGGCTATCTTCCTATCTAGTGCCATATTTACTTTCCCCCCTTTCTCTGCTTGCGTACCTCTTCAGCAGCTAGCTGCCGGTTTACATCCCAGACTGGTCCCCTTATCCGGGGGAAGGTGGGCGATATCCAGAATACCCGCCACTCAAAGCTGCAGTGTGGGCATTTATATGTTTTGGCTCCGGCGGGCGGGATAACCCTCTCAAAGCAGTTTAAGCACCTAAATGCGCCTATGCTCCTGCCTTTGGCTAGGCTCTCCATAGTTGTATCACTTGTTGTCTCTTTCGCCATAGTTCATCTCCCTTTCTAGAGTGGATTAATTAGCTGGAAGTTTGACATTCGGCATTCATAATATAATAAACAGTGTATTTCCGTCAAACCTTGACTGGCAGGAAAGCTGTCAGCTTTAAGCAGTCAAGAACCTCTCAGGGCAGTCCTTAGTGCCTCTTCCGATTCAGGGGTGGTAGCAGCTATGATTTGGTCTTCAGCTTGAAGGATGGTATCGGCAGTAGGGACAATGGGCTTCCGTTGCTTACGAATAATTAGAGACAGGACAGTTTCTGGTGGTAGCGAAAGCTCCTTTACTGGTTTGCCTATCGTAGTTGAGTCAGGCGGGATTTTTACTTCTACAATCTCCAGTCCCTTATCTTTAATGGTAAGTAAATGCGTCAAGGGATGCGTTGGCACTTCCTCTTCTATGTTTTCAAGGATGATATTAGTGCTGCTTACAGTAACATCGATACCCAGCTTCTTGAAGATAGTCTCATTCTGCGGATTGCTGATGCGGGCTATAGTCCGAGGCACATTAAATTTATGCTTGGCTACCTGGCAGGCAACCAGGTTATCTTCATCATCACCGGTTACTGCAATGAACATGTCAGCTCGCCCAGTGCCCACTTCAGTCAAGGTAGCTACTTCACAGCCATCGCCTCGGATGCAAACACTGCCAAGCTCGCCACAGATGAACTCATTTCTATTTGGGTCCTTTTCCACCACCAATATCTCGTGCCCTTCATCTAATAGAGCTCTGCCCAGGTAATAGCCCACCTTGCCACCACCGATAATAATGATGTACATATTTTTGCCTTACCCCTCTAGTTTTTCCTTTAGCATTTGGGCAAATATTGTGGTTGGACTGAAGGCCTCTAGCCCCAGAGAGTTATATAGCTCTCGGCGCAGAGGGTCATAGATTCGACAGACTACCTTGGGCACATTGAAGATATACTTGGCAATTTGAGCTGCCATGACATTGCGATTGTCTCCTTGAGTTAAAGACACAAAGACATCGGCTTCCTCTATGCCTGCCTTTTTAAGCGATTCCTCATCAGTGCCATTGCCCACTAGTGCTGTGCCACCGAAGTCAGGAGGTAGCCTGCGAAAGCTATAAGCATCGGTGTCCAAAATGGCAACATTATGTCCTTCGATGTCTAGCAATCCAGCTAGTCGAGCTCCTACCCGCCCACAGCCCATAATTACTACTTTCATAATGTCAAACTCGTTTAGGGAGTATATTGATGATATAGTATAACACGGCAGGGAGCATTTTTAAGCACATAGGGCACCACGCTGCCTAGGCTAAACTGTCCGAAGTGTCTCTTGTAGGTAACACCCATTAGGATTAGGTCAACCTCTCGTTCTGCGGCTTCATCGACAATAGTTGGACCTGCTTCACGGGCTTGAAGTAGGTCGGTCTCTACCTCGCAGTCTTCTTCTTCAGCCACGCTCGCTATATGGTCTAGTATGCCCTCAGCCTTTCTAATTTCAGGTTCAATCTCAGCATCTAATGGCAGTGAACGTTTTATGGTAATAACGTAAACCGCCCAGATTTTGCCCTTATTCTTCTTGGTCAGCCTGCAGGCTAACCTCGTTGCCTCGTCATCAGCTTGGGTGCCGGTTACCGGCACCAAAATCTTATCGAACTCCATTGTCTTCTATTCACATTTTCTGTTGAGCAATTGCTATTATAATCTTCTGGTGGAAAATCTACAATACCCTTGATTATTCAAAGATGACTTTTTGAAAGTTTTTTATTTAGTGCTTCCTGTTAACCCAATTCTCCAGGCTTCTTGGGTATGTGTGTTAATGGCAAATGCTCTTTTCGCCGATAGAGGTAGTAAGTAATTAAGCCAGCAACCATCCAGATGGTTCCCACCCAGCGGCAATAGGGCTGGGTAATTAGTATGATAATCCATATTGTTGTTGTTGCCAATAGACCTATGATAGTACTTACCGGCATCTCACGCCCCTTAATCCTTATGTTCCAACCAATCTTGAAAGGACGCGCTAGTTCCGGTTTTTTAGCTCTCAGGCTGAGAATAGAAGCATGGGCGAACATAAAGGCTAACAAAGAGCCGAAGGCATATAGGGCTCCCATGTTTTCAAACACATTGGCAGCAAAGAACCCTGGAGCTAAGATAAGAAGTGCTACCGCGCTGAATAGGATTATGGAAATATAGGGTGTCTTAAATCTCTGGTGCACTTGGCTGAGAACCTGTGGCACTAGCTTATGGTTACCTAGTGAGAAAGCAAGCCTCGAGATGCCTATAAGCCCAGCGTTAGTAGCTATGAGCAGAATGCTGCCAGCTAATAGGGCTATTAGCGGCTTAAGAATGTCGCACAGCAATGCTATTGGAATATAGGCTGCGATGCCAGCTACAGGGTCTCTAGACCAATCGGAGGCAAGCTCTTGTGGGCTCATGGCAGATAGTGATACCAGGGAAATACCAGCGAAGATAACCAGGACGGTAACTATCATCATGATTAACGCCTTAGGCACCCTTTTCTCTGGCTGTCTGGTTTCCTCAGCCATCTGGGACATAGTTTCAATCCCGGTATAGGCAATTGAAGCCAATGCTATGCCAAAAATTAGGTTACCCGGGGTTGGCCAGTTCTCAACGATACGATGAAACAGAACTACTGGATTGAATAGCAGTATGAAGCCTATAATCACCAAGGAAACCTGGGTGATTATATCTAGTATGGCTGCGCCTATATTTAGCAGTGAGGTCTCCTTTATGCCAATGACATTTACCACCATGAGGAAGACAACTATCCCCATAGATGTTGCCGTGCCCATGATGTAGGATTCCTTGAACGGCGCCCAGAAGAAACCGAGATAGGGGGGGATGGTAAAAGCTGATATTGAGATGGTGACGATATAACTTAGCATTAATGCCCAGCCAGCGACAAAGCCAGCAGCATCATTAAACCCGTGTCTAGCAAAACTGGCTGAGCCGCCTGCTTCTGGGAACATGGCTGTGCCTTCAGCATAGGTAAGGGCAGTGAATATGAAGAGGATGCCAGCGATACCCAGTACTATAGGGGTAGCTCCCATAGCTACCAGGGCTACAATTCCTAAGGCATAATAAATAGAGGAGCCAACATTCCCATAGCCGGCACTAAATAGAGCAGGGACACCTAATATTCGTCTTAATCGGTAGCGTCTAATTCGTCGTGGACGAAAAGTCTTGTCGCCAGGTTTGGGTCGCCAACTATTGAGCATATTTCATCACTTTACTCGATTTT
>JADHWY010000017.1 GCA_016783245.1 Dehalococcoidales bacterium
GAGCTCATTGGTGAAGCTAATGAGGTGAAACTGTAAAAAGAGCTGGTCAAAACCAAGCAATGTCCCTAACCCCAGAGCCAGCATCAGGGCTAGGGTGATGCCACCCCCACCAACCACCCCCCACGCCAGTCGCCGCCAGTATCTTCTCTTACGCCAGAAGAGGCTAATCCCAGCATAAGCTAAAACATAAACTAGCGTCCCCAATAAAACCCAATAATCCAGCCATATCAGCCCCTTTACATCCTTGAGGTGAATTACCTCCCGTTGGTTAAACAGCTCAAATGGCTCGCCATCTTTCACCAAGGTAAGACTGATATAATCCTCATCAGAGTTGAAATAGCCGATGAGCCCGGCGGCTGCCTTCTCCAATTCCACTTCAGCCAAGCCGGTAACCTGGCTGACATTATATTTTTCAAAGCCATATTCATACAGCCAGAGGCTATTAGTCGCCCAGCCAAGGCTGGCTGTCAGCAGCAGGACAGGCAGACACAGCATAAATAGCCATTTAGCGGCGATACCGAGAATCCTCAATCTTCTACTCTTACCGTTTTTTTACCAGCTTCATAATACTCTCACATTCTTCTTCTGCGAGCTTGAATATACCTCTCCGAGGCATCCTAAAGATGAGCAAGTTTCCTAAGCCAGCAGCTTCTAGCTCGTCTTTTAATATGGGGTTATTGATAAGTTCGGCGTTGGTGTATTTTATTTCTAACCTGGGATATTGAGAAAGCCTGTCCCTCTCTTGTTTATCTATCCAATATTTATATTCCCAATTAAACCGCCCTCTATTTGGGTCAGGCACCCCTGTTACTTCAGCCATTGCATAAATTCCACGATGTCTTTTTACCTTACTGGTAAGCTTGCGCTCATCTAGCACTTTCTCAAACTTCTTTGCCTGTGGGTTGTAAATTGTCTCGGTTTTAGGTTCATACTCATTTGATAACCAAATATAGGATATATCCTGTGGCTTGATTTCATCAACATATCGGAATATGTAGGCTGATGACCAAGTGTCAGGCTTATTCCATTGCTCTCTCATGGCATCAAACCAGCGGTATTTATTTGGATTAGATTGCAATATCCAGCAGTTCATTTTTAACCCCCCTTCTTTTTAAGATTTTCTTTGGGCTCTTACCCAAATCTTACACTGTTAAGGCTAAAAAGAATAGGGGTTGTTTGGCAGCTCCTTCTTCCCACCCACCACAGAGGTGTTGAACAGGGGAAGCACATGGTGAAATCCCAAATTCAAAGCACTAATGGCCAAATGACCAAAACGGTTTTGAACCTTGAACTTAGAACTTAGAACCTAGAACCTTGAACTTGTTTAGGATTTAGGGTTTAGTATTTAGTATTTGGACAAAGCGAAGTAGTCTTTTGGAATACCCCACCACCGAGATTGCCACGCCTTCGGCTCGCAATGACAGAAAAAAGCTGCTCCATTATATATTAGAGGGAATCTAAGAGGGGCTGCGCCCCCGTTAAACCCCTCTAATCGCTTTGGGGGTTGCTTATTGGGGTAGTTTGAAGGGGCTAACGCCCCTTCAAAAATTATTCCCCCTTCCCTTGTAAGGGAAGGGGGTTAGGGGGATAGGTTGCTGAGTAGTCTAAATAAATCTGTGCTTAGTTTCTGTACCGTTACTGCTGAAAACGATACCCCAAAGACCAACCCTGTGCTATAATTAGTCCAATGCTGCGCTAGAAGGTGTCATGTTTACCCATCTCCATGTCCATACCGAGTATAGCCTGCTTGATGGTATGTGCCGCATCCCCCAACTGGTTGAACGAGCCGGAGAGCTGGGGATGGACAGCTTGGCTATAACCGACCACGGGGCTATGTATGGCGCTATTGAGTTCTACCTGGCAGCAAAGGAGGCAGGCATAAAGCCCATCATCGGCTGTGAGGTTTATGTAGCCCTGAACAGTCGCTTCAGCCGTGATGCCAGCGATAAGAGTAGCTACCACCTCGTTCTACTAGCCAAAAATCAGACTGGTTACCGAAATCTAATCCAGCTCACTACCAAGGCACAGCTTGAGGGTTTTTATTACAAGCCGAGGGTGGATAAGGAGCTTCTCGAGCAGCATCATCAAGGTCTTATTGCTTTCAGCGGCTGTGTTGCCGGTGAAGTTCCCCGCCTCACCCTGGAAGGGCGTCTCCAGGAGGCTAAGCAGGCTGCCCTGTGGTATAAGCAGACCTTTGGCGATTTCTACCTGGAAATACAGAGGCATCCCATTCCCGAGCTGGAGCAAATAAATCAGAATCTCATATCTATGAGTGGTGAGTTGGATATACCGCTGGTGGCGACCAACGATGTCCACTATGTCAATCAGGAGGATGCCTCAGCCCATGACCTCCTGCTCTGTATTGGAACCAATTCCTCCATCTATGATGACAAGAGAGTGAAGATGGCTGGCGACTTCTTCTACCTCAAAAGTCCCCAGGAGATGGCGGAGCTGTTCAAGGATATTCCTCAGGCACTGGAGAACACCGAGCGTATTGCCGATATGTGCAACCTCAAGCTTGAGTTTGGTCGCCTCTACCTCCCTGAGGTAGATTTGCCTGAAGGCAAGACTGCTGACCAGTTCCTGGCTGACCTCTGTCATCAGAACTTGCATCAATACTACCCCCAGCCCACCCCTGAGATAGAAGAGCGGCTTAACTATGAGCTGGAGGTAATAAAACAAACCCAGTTTGCCAATTACTTCCTTGTTGTTTGGGACATCATCTCCTTTGCCAAAAAGCACAACATTCTATTTGGGGTTAGGGGCAGTGCTGCTGCTAGCATTGTCCTTCACTGCTTGGGCATCACCGAGGTTGACCCTATTGAGAATAAACTGGTCTTTGAGCGCTTCCTTAACCTGGAGCGCAAGGAGATGCCAGATATAGATTTAGATTTTGAGGATGACCGTCGTGATGAGGTCATTGCCTATGTATCGCGGAAATATGGGAAAGACCATGTAGCTCAGATTATCACCTTTGGCACATTGGGCGCCAGAGCAGCCCTCAGGGATGTAGGTCGAGCTCTGGGTATGCCCTATAGTGATGTCGACCGCGTAGCCAGGCTGGTTCCTTTTAGACCAGGCATGACCCTGGAGAGAGCCCTGGTTGAGAATAGTGAACTGCGCAGTATCTACCACGAAGATGATATCGTTCGCAACCTGGTTGATTCAGCCAGGAGACTGGAGGGTGTTGCTCGCCATGCCAGCACCCACGCTGCCGGTGTAGTTATATCTAGAGAGCCGCTCACTGGCTATGTCCCTCTACAGCGGGTGAGCAAAGGTAACGGCGAAGCTACGGTTATGACCCAGTTCACCATGGAAGACATTGCCCAGATTGGGTTGCTCAAGATGGACATTCTCGGCCTGGCTAACCTGACCATTTTGGGCAAGGCAAAAGAGATTATTAGCCAAAGCCGTGGGGTTGATATCGACCTGTACCATATCCCGATGGACGATGCCCGGACCTTTGCCCTTTTGTCCTCAGGGGAAACGGCTGGCGTGTTTCAGTTGGAGGGAGCTGGCATGCGCCGATATATCAAGGAGCTTAAGCCAAGCACCTTCAGCGATATCGCCGCTATGATAGCTCTGTATCGCCCCGGTCCTATGGAGCATATTCCTACTTTCATCAAAGCCAAGCATGGCATTGAGCCTATCCGTTACCCTCACCCTGCGCTAGCCAGCATCCTTGAGGAAACCTATGGGGTAATTGTATATCAAGAACAGGTGCTGTTCATTGTCCAGGCCTTTGCTGGCTATAGCCTGGGGCAGGCTGATATCTTCCGCAAGGCAATGGGCAAAAAGATCCCTGAGGCTATGAAGAAAGAAAGGCGTAACTTTATTACCGGAGCCAAGAAGAGGGAGTTCTCCCCCGAGGTAGCCAGCGATGTCTTTGCCCTCATTGAACCCTTTGCTGGCTACGCCTTTAACAAGGCTCACTCGGTAAGCTACGCCCTCATTGCCTATCAGACCGCCTATCTCAAGGCGAATTACCCGGCAGAGTATATGACCGCCTTCCTTATTGCCAATGCTGACCAGTCGGAGAAGGTTGCCACTGCGGTTGCCGAGTGCCGCCGTCTGGGCATCACCGTGTTACCCCCTGATGTAAACCGGAGCCAGGTCAGCTTTTCTATAGAGAAGGGTGATGAAGGCAACGCCCCAGACATCCGCTTTGGACTAACCGCTATTAAGAATGTGGGGATGGGGGCGGTAGAGCCCCTCGCTGCCGAGCGCGATAAGGGTGGCGAGTTCAAGTCTATTGAAGACCTTTGCCGCCGTGCCGACATGCGCGGTGTGAACCGGCGGGCAATGGAAAGCTTGATTAAGGCTGGAGCCCTGGACTGCTTGGGCGACCGTGGCACTCTACTCCACAACATCGGTCGTATCCTGTCTCTAGCGCAGCGGGAGCAGCATCTGCGGGAGACAGGGCAATCTACTATGTTTGACCTGTGGGGTGAGACAATGCCAGCTCCTATGCCTAGTCTCGACCTGCAAGCTGCCGACATCTCTATCAAGGAGAAGTTAGCTTGGGAGAGGGAGCTGATGGGGGTATACCTCTCGGAGCATCCCTTCAGCGCATTTGCAGCTAGGGTGGCCTCGGAGAATACCACCCTATGTGGTCATATTGATGCTGAACTGGCTGGGCAGACCATTGTGGTAGCTGGAATGGTAGCCTCAGTTCATCAGTTGTTCACCAGAGACCAGCGCCCCTTTGCCAGCGTTGTGCTGGAAGACCTCGATGGCAGAATAGAGGTAATGGTCTGGCCCAAAGTCTATGCCGATACCAGGGACCTGTGGCAGGAAGGTAATATACTACTGGTTGAGGGTAAGGTAAGGCTGAGGGATGACCGAGTGCAGCTAAACTGCGACTATGTGCGTCGCTACCAACCGGAGGCAAGTCAAGGTGCGGAGGCGGTTACCTCTCAACCTGGTGGCGAGCCGATAGTAGCTGAGGAGACCAGAGCATACAATGCATCTGCCGAAAGTCGCCGACTGGTAATAAGCATCAGCCAGACCAGCGATGAGGAAAGTGATATAGTCTATCTGCGTAAATTGCTTGATACCTTAAGAGACTTCCCCGGGGAGGATGAGGTAAACCTGTGTGTAACCAATGAGGAAAGGATTATTAACCTCAAGTTGTCCAATATTTACACCAACTACTGCCCCGAACTCCACCAGCGCCTGGTAGAGATGGTGGGGGAGGAGGGGTTAAAGGTGGAGTCGAATGGCTAAAACAAAGGGGTGGCTGCTGCTGACCACTGCCCCTGACCAGCTAACCGCTGAGATATGGAAGGATATACTCCTTCAAGAGGGCGTTCCGGCTATGGTCAACCCCGGGGACACCATATCATTTATGGGCGTTTCTGCTTTCCCCTGCCGAATAATGGTTGCCTATGGCTATCGCAAGCGAGCCCAGGAAATCCTGGCCAGCCTGCAACCGGAAGCAGAGGCATAGCCTTTATTAAAGAGTAGGCTAAAGGTGCATTAGTCCCTCTTATACTCCTCCTCTCCTCAGTAATGAGAGAGGTTATTGTTTAGGTTTACTACCCCGCTGAACATTACGCTAAGTTGTTCAGTGAAAATACCGTAGCCGTGTTCCAAAGACCAAAATGCCTCATTTTTACAGGTGACACACACGTCAATTACTATGTAGAAGTCAGCGACAGCATGGGGCTGACTGCGGGAGCTGGTTTTGGGCTTGTCAGAGGCCTTGACATCCGGTGAGCATTGGCTTAAAATAGTCGCCGTAGTTGCCTATTATTCAAAAATTTATTTTTTGTCTGTAAACTCATTTAGTGCTTTTCAGTCGTCTAACTGGAACTTGGCTTATCATGAATTTTGCAGGAAGATTCCTCGGCTCCTCTCTTCTGTCATATCCTGCTTCTGCAACAACTACCATAGGTATTTCAATGGGATATCTCTTACGTTCTACGAACGCATCTAAGTCTTCAATCGCATCATCAATTCCATTCTTTTCAGCTTCTATGGGAAGAGGTACTCTAAGCTTCAGATTTTGTCCAAATAATGTCAGCGAAACTTCGACCCACAAAATGCTGTCAGGTCTACCAATATTGTGAACGTCTATAGGATTCAGGGATACACGAACTTCGGTATTTCCGATCTTAATCCTCCCCTCTCCTTTGTATCCAAGTAATGCTGTATAGACTTTTTCCTCTCTTACTTCTGGCATTTGCACTGGTCAAAAAGCAGACCTTTTATCGAGCTCCAGAAATAGAATTAATATCGGGACCAGAATTACTGCCGGTAGCTAGCTAGGAGGTAATGATAATCCATCAGGTTGGGCAGGGAGACGCCGATTAAGCTTTTGGGAGCTCATTTGAGCAAGCCCGTGTACACAACATGGTGCCCCTGCCCTCCTGGCCAAACCCGCATGAAGTATGATGGGACCTTCTCTTGAGGAGTGAGCCCGTATCTAAACGCTAATTTGGGAGCCAGGAAGAAAAAGGCTGGGGCCTGCCCACCTATATGATGGTGAAACGAATAATCAATTTATCGGAGCCGTTGACGAAAAAGAATATAGTATGTTTTTTTGGGGAAACAATTCAAAGCTAATCAGATAGGAGGAATTGTTTTTCTAGTTATGTCAACCTCAAGGCTCTATATCCTGTTTGGTTAGCTGTTGAAAGAAGCAGGTCTTATTGCCAGTGTGACATACCGGGCCGGTGGCTTTTCCTTTAATCAGGATGGTATCACTATCGCAGTCCTTCCATATTGAGTGCACTTTGATGCGGCTGCCTGAGGTTTCCCCCTTGTGCCATAACTCCTGCCGGCTGCGGCTATAAAACCATACCTCACCACTGGATAGGGTTCGGCGCAGTGCTTCCTTATCCATATAGCCCAGCATCAGCACCTCACCGGTGTCGTCATCTTGAGCTATAGCCGGGATAAGCCCTTTTTCGTTGAACTTTAGATTTTCTATCAACCTCATCCCCTTAGGTTTTTATTAGGTAACCCTATCCCCCTTTCCCCCTTCCCCTTAACAAGTCTCCTGAGGCGACTCGCCCTGTGCGAGGGGAAGGGGAAGTATAAGTTTTGAAGGGGCGAAGCCCCTTCAATCTACCCCTTTAGGTAGGTTAGCAGTTCCCTCCTGTTAGCTAACAGTAGCTAAGGCTTGTTTCAGGTCGATGTCTCCGGTATAAAGTGCCCTGCCTACTATGGCAGCCTCTGCGCCGAGTGATTTGAGCATTCTAAGGTGGTTTAGCGATGAGATGCCACCGGCGGCGATGATAGGCGCTCTGATGGTATTTATCAGCTCAGCGGTAGCAGCAAAGTTAGGCTCGGTGAGGGTCCCATCACGGTCGATATCGGTGTAGATAAAGCGCTTTACCCCGAGTTTTACCATAGATTGGGCGAATTCTATAGCCCTTAGCTCTGTTTCCTGGCGCCAGCCATGGATAGAAATATATCCTTCCCGGGCATCAATGCTAACGATAATAGACTCTCTGAACTTATGGCACGCCTGCTCAATCAACCCTGGGTCTTCCACGGCTACTGTGCCCAGAATCACCCGCTCTATGCCAGCTTTGAGCATTTGCTCAACAGTTTCCAGTTGGCGGATACCGCCACCCAGTTGAGTAGGAACTAATATTGCACTTGCTATCTCGGTAATGATATCCTGATTGCAGACCTCTCCTCTAGCTGCGCCATCCAGGTCGACAATATGCAATCTTGGCGCCCCCAGCGATTGCCACTGTAAAGCTACCTCTACCGGGTCATCGGAGAATATCGTTTCCTGCTCATAATCACCTTGATACAGGCGAACGCACCTGCCCTGTCTTAGGTCTACCGCCGGGATGATTTCTATTGTAGTCTTACCTCACAGATTGATATTGGAGTATTTTCGCCACGGTCTAGCCAGGAATGCCTTGTTATCCTTATTCTTATCTTCTAGAATATCCAGTGCTCTATTGATGACCTTCCTGGTATCGCTGGGCATTATTACATCATCAATGTAGCCTCGCTCAGCGCCACAATATGGGTTCTCATAGATATCGCTGTATTCCTTTATTCTCTTGGCGCGGGTTTCTTCCGGATTTTCTGATTCTCTTATCTCTCTGGCGAAGATGACGCTGGCTGCAGTTTCGGCACCAACGATGGTGACGCGAGCTGTGGGCCAGGCAAAGACAAGGTCAGCACCAATGCCTTTATCCAGCATCCCGTAATGGGCACCGGCGTAGGACTTGCGCAGGATGATGGAAATCAGCGGAATAGAGGCATCAGCCCAGGCGAAAAGCAATTTAGCGCCATGGCGCAAGATACCTTTCCAATCCTGTTCAGAGCCTATCATATAACCGGGGCAGTCCCCGAGAGTAACCACCGGGATGTTGAACAGGTCACAAAATCTGGCGAACCTGGCTCCCTTGTCTGCAGCATCAATATCAATAATTCCTGCTGCCCACATCGGTTGATTTGCCCAGATACCCACCGGGCGACCGTTAAACCGAGCAAAGCCGGTTATTACACTCTTGGCGTGGTCTTTTAGTGTTTCAAAGAAATAACCATCATCTACTATGGCTTTAATTACCTTGTACATGTCATAGGGCTGGGTCGGTCGGTCGGGGATTATGGTATCCAGCTCAGGGCATGTCCGCCACGGGTCATCGCTGGCCTGAATACGAGGCGGCATTTCCCTGTTGTTGGAGGGGAAGAAGGATAAAAGCTCCTTGGCTTTGTCCAAGGTATCCTTTTCATCCTCGGCTACTACGTGGGTTTGCCCTGATTTGACGGCATGGGCTTTCCAGCCGGAGAGTTCCTCAAGAGAGATTTCCTCGCCGAGCTGGGTCTTGACGAAGGCGGGACCGGCAATTCCCATAAAGCCGGTATTTCTCGTTTGGATGAGGAAGTCCTGCATTATTGGGTGGTAAGCCTGTCCCCCCAGGCAGGGACCCATCAGCAGGGCTATTTGGGGGACGATGCCTGATGCCAAGATTTGAGCCCGGAATAACTGCCCATATATCTCCAGCGTATCCATTCCTTCCTGAAGTCGGGCACCCCCGGAGTCATTCATACCGACAAGTGGCCACCCCTTCTCCTTGGCGAAATCAATGGCATGGACTTCTTTTAAGCCATGATATTCACCGAAAGTGCCAGCCATAGCCATATAATCCTCAGCGAAGGCAACAACAGGTCTGCCGTTTACCAGCCCGTAACCGGTTACCACCCCCTCGGCAGGCACCTCCCTATCAGCCATGCCAAAATGGATGGTTCGATGCTTAACGAATAATCCTATCTCAGTGAAAGTGCCGGGGTCAAGAAAGTATTCTATCCTTTCTCTGGCTGTCCACTGCCCCCCTTTATGGCGCTTTTCAATAGCTTCGGCGGATGCCATCTGCTCTATTTTGGCTCTCTTCTGCTTGTATTCCTCAATTAGCTCTTTGGTTGTTGCCATTTTGAAAACCCTTCTCCTTTCAAATTTATTACAGTTTTTGGGCTTAACGAGCCTTGAGTATTATATCATTATTATTGCCGAGTTAACAATGCGTGTACTCGTTCATATGATTAGCGATACATCGTTTCCTTGCCTTGTCATTGGCAGCCTCTTTTTCCTGTCATTGCGAGCGAAGCGTGGCAATCTCGGTGGTGGGGTATTCCTTGAGGTTGCGGAGCCTGTTCAGAGCGTAAGCGAGGAATCCCATCTTAGAGATTGCTTCGTCGCTTGCGCTCCTCGCAATGATAGTGGGAAGAAGCCCCTCGCAATGACGAGAGGGGGCATAGTTGGGGAAATCCGCCCGAGGCGGGCTTTTTCTCTTTGCTCTTGCTCTTGATATCGGGCTTATCTCCGTTTTTCAGGGTCGTGGCAGCAGCCAGGACGATAGTATGAGCTGCCAGGTCCCATCTCTGAATCTCTACCGCCAATCTCAGTAGGCGCATAGCTCCGCCCTTCCTGATTACTTTACATAACCAGAAAAACAATTCCTCCTATCTGATTAGCTTTGAATTGTTTCCCCCCAGAAAAAATAATAGCACATATGTTCCACTTTTACTATAAGGTTTTGTCGCATTTTCAACCCCTCCCCCCTGCTAAAAGCCCATCCTCCCCTATGACGCCTTCATGCCCCGTCTCATTTTCCTGTCATTGCGAGCCTCTTTTTTCCTGTCATTGCGAGCGACCGTAGGGAGCGCGGCAATCTCGGTGGGGGGACATTCCTTGAGATTGCTTCGTCGCTTACGCTCCTCGCAATGACAGTGGGAAGAAGCCCCTCGCAATGACGAAATAGTTAACAATAATTATGAGGCAATTCGTTTCCTTGACACGGGTGGGTCAGGTTGTTAAACTATCGGCACTGTTAGCCAGTTTTTTCACTCGGGGGCTTCATTGAGAGAGAAGGCATCATCATATAACTCTCCGTCACCAGAGTCATTGCGCAGGGGTCTGGTTCAGATTTTCACGGGCGATGGGAAGGGAAAGACTTCGGCAGCCACAGGGGCAGTAATCCGAGCCCTGGGTCATGGTCTGAGGGTCTATATTGCCTATTTTATGAAAGGCGACTATCCCTATGGTGAGCGCAGTATCCTAGCTCAGCTACCCAATGTTACTATGGATAGCTTTGGGTCTAGAGGCTTTGTTGACCCAGCAAATATCAAGCCCGAGGAAAAAGAGCAGGCGAAACGGGCTTTTGCTGCTGCCCGTGAGGCTATGCTCAGCGGTAGCTACGACCTGGTGGTCTTGGATGAAGTGAATCTTGCTGTAGCCTGGAATCTGGTTGAACTGGATGAGGTGGTCAGGCTTATTGATGATAAACCCGAGGATGTGGAGCTTATCCTTACCGGTCGCTGGGCTGATAGCAAGTTGGTCAAATCGGCTGACCTGGTTACTGAGATGCTAAAGATTAAGCACCCTTATGATGAGGGGATAGTGGCGCGAGAGGGGATTGAGTATTAGTATTAATCAAGCTCTGTGAAGGAGGGACTATGAGTATCACGCTGAGTGTAATTAAGGCTGATGTTGGTGGTTATGTAGGGCATTCTGAATCTCATCCTGATATTTTAGCCAAGGCCAGGGAACATATGGACAAGGCTAAGAAAGAGGGGTTGCTGATTGATTATCATGTAACCAAGTGTGGAGATGACCTACAACTGATTATGACCCACCAGCATGGTGAGGGGGATGAAAAAATCCATAAGCTTGCCTGGGATACCTTTGTTGACTGCACACAGGTAGCCAAAAAGTTGAAGCTTCATGGTGCTGGGCAGGATTTGCTGTCCGACGCTTTCTCAGGTAATGTCAGGGGGATGGGTCCCGGGGTAGCTGAGATGGAATTTGAGGAACGGGCTGCTGAGACCATTATTATCTTTATGGCTGATAAGACCTCATCTGGAGCCTGGAATTTGCCGCTATATAAGATGTTTGCTGACCCATTTAATACTATTGGCCTGGTTATTGCCGACAATATGCATGGTGGCTTTAGCTTTGAGGTGCATGATATTAAAGAACATAAAAAGATAACCTTTAATGCTCCTGAGGAAATTTATGACCTGCTGGTCTTCATTGGGGCTCCTTCACGCTATATGGTCAAGTCAGTCTATCATCGGGGGAGCGGGGAGATAGCAGCAGCCTCATCTACCCAGCGTCTGTCCCTGATTGCCGGGCGGTATGTGGGCAAGGATGACCCAGTGTGTATTGTTCGCTCTCAGGGGGACTTTCCCGCCGTAGGAGAGGTGTTGGAACCGTTCACCTTACCCCTGCTGGTGGAGGGCTGGATGCGGGGCTCGCATCATGGTCCCCTTATGCCAGTGGCTATTGAGGATAGCACCCCGACTCGCTTTGATGGACCACCCAGGGTAGTTGCTCTTGGCTTCCAGCTATCTGGAGGCAAGCTGGTAGGGCCCCGTGATATGTTTGCTGATAAGTCGTTTGACAATGCTCGTCAGCAGGCAAATGATATTGCCGATTTTATGCGTCGTCATGGTCCCTTTGAGCCACACCGTCTGCCCCTGGAAGAGATGGAATACACCACCATGCCCCAGGTTTCGGAAAAGCTGGAGGGAAGGTTTATCGCCCTGGCGGATTAGGAACATGCCCAAGCTGCTCCTGGCAACAAACAATCAAGCCAAGGTGCGTGAATATAGGAATCTACTCCGGGACTTGCCATTTGAACTGGTTTCCCTGGCTGACCAGGGTGTTACTACCGCGGTTAACGAAGTGGGGGGAAGCCTGGAGGAGAATGCCAGAATAAAGGCAACGGCGCTAGCTGCTGAGAGCCAGTTACTAGCGCTGGCTGATGACTCTGGGCTGGAGGTGGATGCCTTGGGTGGTGAGCCCGGTCAACTTTCGGCTCGCTATGCTGGTGAGGGTGCTTCGGATAGGGATAGGGTCGACTACTTATTAGCTAAGCTCAAGGGGGTGCCCTGGGAGAGGCGCTCTGCTTGTTTCAGGTGTGTTATTGCTATAGCTACACCTGATGGTGAGGTAGAGCTTTGTTCTGGCGAGTGTCGGGGCTTAATAACCTTTGAGCCGAGGGGAGAGCAGGGCTTTGGCTATGACCCGGTGTTCTACCTTGCTGAGCTAGATAAGACTATGGCCGAGCTACCTTTGGAAATAAAAAACCAGGTTAGTCATCGGGGGCAGGCAGCAAGGCAGGCATGCCAGTTGCTCAGGAGGAAGTATAATCTATGACCGGACTTTCTGACTCCTTCCAGCGTCCTATAAATTATCTGCGTATCTCGGTAACTGACCGCTGTAATCTGCGCTGTATCTATTGCGTGTCATCTGGTGGTGTTCGCCTAATCTCTCATGGGGAAATCCTCACCTATGAGGAAATCTACACCGTAGCCCAGGCAGCCGCCGAGCTAGGGATAAATAAGATAAGGCTCACCGGTGGCGAGCCCCTGATAAGGTCGGGGCTGCCTAAGCTAATACAGATGCTGGCTCAGATAGATGCTATAGATGATATTTCTCTTACCACAAACGGGACTTTGCTCAGTCGCTATGCTGCTGAGCTAAAATCAGCAGGACTACGGCGGGTTAATGTGAGTCTGGATACTCTTAAGCAGGATAAATTTGAGTTCATTACCCGTCTTGGCAATAATGTTGGCGAGGTTCTGGAGGGCATTGAGGTCGCCAAGTCGGTGGGGCTTAATCCAGTTAAGCTTAATATGGTGGTAATGGCGGGTATTAATGATGATGAGCTCCTTGATTTTGCCGCCAAAACCATCGCCGAGGAGTGGCATGTTCGCTTTATTGAGCATATGCCTTTTGCTGATGAGGACACCCCTGCCCTGCGGTTTGTCTCAGTCAGCGAGATGAGGCGACGGCTTGAGCGACTGGGGGAACTGGAGCCTTGCCTGCCCAGTGTGGGCAATGGACCAGCCAAGTATTTTCGCCTTCCCCATGCCAAGGGCACCATTGGCTTTATTACCCCTATCAGCGAGCATTTCTGCTTTCACTGCAATCGGCTACGGCTTACCGCTGATGGTAAGCTCCGCCCCTGTTTACTAGCTGATGATGAGATAGACCTCAAGCAGCCCCTGCGCAGTGGCATATCTTCAGCGGGGCTGAAACAACTGATTGAACAGGCAGTAGCTAATAAGCCATTGCGCCATCACCTGGCAGAGGGCTATGTGCCTAAAGAACGACCAATGACTCAAGTAGGCGGTTAAAAGTTTGTTTATAATAAGGGAGATTGAAGGGGCTTTGCCCCCTTCGAAAAATAACCTTATGTTGGCTAGAGAAGCCGTTAGGGGTTAAGTAAATTGATTGAAATTTACACTGATGGTGCTTACAACCCGGTTTTAGGTCAGGGTGGCTGGGGGGCTGTTGTTCTTGAAGATGAGCAAAAGCGTGTTTTCTCAGGTAGGGCCAAGAAGACGACTAGTAACCGCATGGAGATTACTGCTGCCCTAGAGGGCATCTTGCGCACTCCGCAAGGTGCGGAGGTGGTTGTATATACAGATAGCCAGTATCTTTTTGGTTGTATGGCCAAAGGATGGCAAAGGCGTGCCAACCTTGACCTTTGGGAAAGGTTAGATGAAGCCGTTAGCCAGCGTAAGGTGCGGTGGGAATGGATTGACCGCAATGCTAAAAGTCCCTTCCACAAGGAGGCTCATGCCCTGGCTACCAATTTAGCCAGTCAAGGTGAAAGGCTAGAGCCTGTGCCGTCAGAAAAAGGAAAAGGAGGCCCAAAAGCCGCAGTAGTGCAGGAGCTAACCCATATAGACGCACTGGGTCGACCCCGCATGGTGGATGTTTCTGATAAGCCCGATACCCAGCGTGAGGCGGTAGCTAAAGGTGTGGTCAGGATGCAGGCTTCTACCCTTGACCGGCTAAGGAAGGGTAAAGTGGCAAAGGGGGATGTTCTGGCTGTAGCTCAGCTAGCTGGTATTATGGCGGCCAAAGAGACGCCTCATTTGATACCCCTGTGCCATCCAATCCTTATTGCAGACATTAAGGTTGAGTTCAGTCTAGATGAGGAAAATAGTGCGGTGGAGATTACCACCACGGTAAAGAGCACAGGTAAGACGGGGGTGGAGATGGAGGCGCTTATGGCTACGGCAGTTACCGCTTTAACCATCTATGATATGTGTAAGGCGGTAGACCGGAGCATGAGAATTGAGAATATACGTCTAGTTAGGAAAAGTGGTGGCAAAAGCGAAACCGTCAACCTTGAGTAAAAATGATTATTGGTATATACTAGTCTATTATCAGTAAAGTGTTTTTGGGGGTGTATTATGAGGTTATCGTGCCTTCAGGAGAATCTAAATCGAGGACTCGGTGTGGTGGGGAGAGCGGTAGCTACCAGAACCACCCTCCCTATAACCAATAATGTCCTTTTAGCTACAGACCAGTCCCGACTCAAGCTTGTTGCTACCAATCTGGAAATGGCGATTAGCTGCTGGATTGGGGCTAAGGTAGAGGAGGAGGGGTCAATCACTGTTCCAGCCAGGCTTCTCTCCGAGTTTATCAGCTCCTTACCCAGCGATAAGGTGGATATTAGTCTTTCCCCTCAGACCAAGACCCTGGGGCTACAATGTGCCCGATTTGAGGCGCGAATCAGTGGGGTTGATGCCAAGGACTTTCCTCCTATACCCAAGGTTGAAGAGGGTATTGACACCAAGGTTGAGGTAGAAGCCCTCCGTCAGGGAATTAGTCAGGTTGTGTTTGCTGCTGCCACTGAGGAGTCTCGCCCGGTACTTACCGGTGTTAGTGCTGAGTTTGACGGTGATTTGCTGACACTGGCGGCGGCTGATGGCTTTAGATTAGCCATATATAAGCTACCCGTTACCGTCCCTGTTAGCCAGAAGACTGAGGTCATTATTCCAGCACGAACACTGGCTGAGCTAAATCGGCTTATAGCTGAGCAGGAGGAGGCGGTTGAGATAACGGTAAACCCCAATAAGAGTCAGGCTCTATTTCGCCTGAAGAATATCGAGCTAGTTTCCCAGTTGATTCAGGGCACCTTCCCCAATTATGCCCAGCTCATTCCCCAGAGCTACAATACCCGAGCGGTAATTAGTGTTACCGATTTCTTGAGGGCAACCAAGACAGCCTCTATCTTTGCCCGTGATGGTAGCGGTATTGTCCGCCTGGTGGTAACCCCAGGTGGTGAGCTAACCCCGGGCAAGGTAATAGTTTCAGCCAGGTCTGAAGAGATTGGTGATGATGTTGGCGAGATTGATGCCATCGTTGAGGGCGAGGAGGCAAAGATTGCCTTCAATGGCAAATATCTAACCGATGTCCTGAGTGTGCTTCATGAAGCGCAGGTAGCTCTGGAGACCACCAACCCATCAAGCCCCGGCGTTGTCCGTCCAGTAGGGGTAGATAACTATGTCCATGTGGTCATGCCGATGTTTGTTCAGTGGTGACCTAGGTAGGGGAGCACTGGTAGAGCTTTCTAACCAAACCAATCTATAGGATTAGATTTAGTATCCCCCCCGTTATTAGAGCAGCAGAAATCATTATCCCCGCTGATTTAAGCATATTTACTATCCCAAGCTCCCTGAGGAGAACAACAAAGGTAGCAATACAGGGAAAGAACATAGCCAGAACCACGCTGCCTACCACCAGTTGTTCAGCACTCAATGCCAGAGGAGCCAGCATGCCCAGAGCTACATCCTTGCGCAGAAAGCCAATGACTAAAGCTGTTACTGCCTCCTTGGGTAGTCCGAGAAGGCCGGAGACTACCGGTGCCGTAAAACTAGCAATAGCATCGAATACCCCAAAGAAATAAAGTATGTTGATTGCCACGACAGCACCTAAAATTATGGGGATAGCCTCTACCAAGAAGCCATAGGTCCTCATCCACAGTTTCTGCAACACGGTTCGCCATGGTGGCAGACGATAGGGTGGTATCTCAATTAGTAGCTCAGGGCTAAACCCTTTTACAACATGGTTGAGTATAATCCCTAGAATAATCCAGGCTACGAATAGCGTCCCATAGACGATAGCTACATATTGTCCCCCATGCTGACCAACCAAGCCGAAAATCATCGCCTGTAAAGCAGCGCAGGGCACACCAATAGATATCAGTGTGGCGGCAATAAACCTTTCTCTTTTGCTTTCCAGAATTCGGGTGGCTAAAATAGCCGGCACATTGCAACCAAGCCCAAGCAGAGTAGGAATAATAGAATATCCGTGTAAACCCAGACGGTGCATGATAGTATCCATCAAAACTGCCAGTCTCGGCAGGTATCCTATATCCTCAAGCAGACCCAGCACCAGATAGAAGGAGATGATGTAGGGTAGGACCATGGCAAGAGGGACATAGAGTCCGCTGGAGAGTAGCCCAAAGGACTCGACAAAGTTCACTTCCCCGTTGGCTAATTTACCGGCTACAATATCGTGGAGGAAACCACCGCCTCCCATGAGGTTGCTTAACTTCAATACTACTGGTGCCCACAGGTTGTTAAATAAGGGGTCAAGCACATAGCCAATTAGGCTTTCGCCAATGAAGCGGACTACGAGAAAGGCACTGGCTAGAACAGCTAAAGCAATAATGCCCCCGGTCAGCGGCTTTACGCTGGCGTCCTCTAGACGCTCAAGCCAGGTGTGATGGCGATGGGTAATATGCTGGACCTGGTCTATGATGCTACCAATAATAGCCCAGCGCTCATCACGACTGCGGACAGGAATGTCAGGTGAGGCAGCTTTGGGAATGTTCTCTACCAGCTCTTTTATCCCCTGACCAGTTACAGCTACAGTAGGAATAACCGGCACCCCCAAGAGTTCCCTCAGTTTGTCCAAATCAATATGTATGCCGCGATGCTTGGTATCATCCCACAGATTCAAGGCGACGACTACCGGGATACCTCTCTCTAATAGCTGCAAGGTCAGGTAGAGGTTTCTCTCCAGATTGACTGCATTAACCACATTTATGACTATATCTCCGGTGTTAAGTAGTTGTAGGGCTATTTCCTCGGCTTCAGAGGTTGGCTCTAGGGTATAGGTGCCGGGCACATCAATAACCTCATCCGTCTCTTCTCCCAGCTTCATAAATCCCTGAGTATAGCTTATAGTCGTACCTGGATAGTTGGAGGCAATTACGTGGACTCCAGTCAGGCGGGAGAAGATAACACTCTTGCCCACATTGGGATTGCCCATCAGTAGTATCTTCATATATTACCTAGTCTAGCTTAACTATTATCTTATTAGCCATGCCGTGACCAATAGCCACCCGAACCCTGTCCACTTCAATGGTTACCGGTCCCCGCATAAGCATAGAGCTAATCTTGGTTATTCTCTTACCGGGCATAATGCCTAGAGCACTAAGGCGGTTAACCAGACCATGTCCACCTTGAATTTGAACCACTATGCCACTATGTCCTGGCTGCATTCGAGCCAAGGTTATTTGGTTTCTGTCGAACATAACATCCCTTTCCTAAGTCCTCTCAGCTAAGTATCCTTAAATTAAATTACAAATGTGTCCAAACCAGAAAAAATATTGTTAGCGCCATCTAACTTTCTAGCTCTAAAAAATTTTATCCTTCTCTTAAGCACCTCGTCATGCACTCCTTGGGAATCTCTCCATACTTGGAATAATGGTCAAACATTTTTAACCATTCAGGTTGTCCTTTAGGATGGGTGAGCACAAATTCTATGAACTTTGCCAGCTTCTCCTGAGTAACCGGGCTGACAGAGTGTTCCATCTTACAGGCATCGACTGCAGCTATCTCGGGGTCAACATTGAGTATCTCGGCTAAGAAGCGATGCAATGCCTCATGGCGGCGAAAGACATCCTCGGCTATCTTTTCACCATCAGGGGTAAGCTGCACACGTCCATACCTTTTATGTTCTACCAGCCCCTGCTCGGAGAGCTTCATCAAGGCAGAAGTAACGCTGGGCATCTTAACCCCCAGAGCCTTACTCATTTGGCTTACCCTGACTGCCTCCTTCCCTTCACGGAGCATAATTATTGACTCTAAATAATCCT